>JALOOU010000106.1 GCA_025454255.1 Desulfobacterales bacterium
CCGACCGACAGGACGACGCCGGTTTCGCTCAACTCCACCTTTTTCTCGTAGTCCGTGATCTGCTCTTTGATGATCTGGCTTATTTCTTCAGCTCTCAGTTCCATTAGGCACCCTCACCTCGCTTTGAAAGTTCTCGCATATTTTGCAGTTGCGTTTTAATGCTGCCGTCGAGCACCAGATCGCCGATGCGCGTGATGATCCCTCCGATCAGCCCGGGGTCCTGCTTCACCTCCAGGACGATCTCTTTTCCGGTCCGGCGCGAGAGCGCGGCGCGGACCCGTCCGACGGCGTCCGCGGAGAGCTCGTGGGCGGCGATCACCGTGGCCCGGCCGATGCCGCCGAGCTCATCGGCCAGCTTCTGGTAGAGCTCGTTGATCGCGTTCAGGAACCCGAAGCGCCCCTTTTCGTGCAGCAGCAGGAGAAAGGATCCCATGGCCCGGGAGAGGTTCATTTTAACGATCAGCGACTGCAGCACCCGGCGGCGCGCGGCGCTGTCGTACAATGGGTTCACGATGGCCTGCTCCAGCCGGGAGTCGCCGGCCACCACACCGGCCACCCGCTGCAGTTCGCCGCGGTAGGTCTCGGCGTGACCGTCCTGGACCCCGATCAGCAGCAGCGCTTTGGCGTAGCGTCGCGCAACGGCGAGATTCTTCATGCCCGCACCACCTTCTCCAGATAGTCCTCGACGAGATGGGCCTGATCCTGCGCCGTGAGACTGCGCTTCAACAGCTCCTCGGCGCTCACCAGGGATTTCTCGAAAATATCCGCCTGCAGGCGAACCTTGGCCTGCGCGAATTCGTGTTCGATGCTGCGCCGGGCCTGGTCTTGGAGCTTGGCGGCCGCGGCTTCCGCCTCTTTCAGAATGCGCGCTTTGGCCTCCTGCCCCTGCCGCACGTAATCCGCCAGGATCCGGTCGGCCTCTTTTTCCAGGGCGTTCAGCCGCTGGTTGGTCTCGGCCAGCTGCCGTTCCGCTTCGGCCTTGCGGGCCTCCAGGTCCTTCAGTTGGTCCTTGATCCCGGCGATGCGGCTGTTGAGGGCCCGCGGGATGGGTTTGCGGAGCAAAAAAAACAGCGCGGCGAAAAGGACCACGAAATTCATGACGCGAAAGCCGTCCGTTGCGGTAAACCCGCCATGGCTGCCGTCGCCTCCGGCCGCGGCCCATGCGGCACCGGATGCGCACAGCACCAGCGCCCCTGCCGCCGCAAGCGTGGCCGCCCGGACCCTCTTCCGGGGCACCGGCCGCGCGAGTCCCTGGAGTTTCATCACACCGCCCTCCCCAAGATTTTTTGAGTGATTTCCTTGGCAAAAACATCCACCTGCGCCTGCAGCGAACGGCCGGCCTGTTCGGCCTCCCTGGCGATCTTCAGGCGCATCTGCTCCAACTCGGCCTGCGCCTTGGCGTTGATCGCCTCGACCAAACGGCGCTCCTCCTCCTCCGCCTGCTGCACCAGGGCCTCCTTCTCCTTCAGCCCCTTGGCGCGCGCCTCCCGGATGGCTTGGGCCACGGCGTTTTCCTTTTCCCGCGCGCCGTTGGCGGCGCCCTCGATGGCGGACTCCATCGCCTTGAACTTGTCGCGGCGCTCTTTGAGAATCTTGCGGATGGGTCGGAACAGGATGATGTTCAGTGCAAAAAGGAGAAACAGGAAGTTGGCGATTTGGATGGTAACGGTCCAGTCGGGGATGACGGTGACCCCGCCGCCGGATTCGCCGGAAGCGGCCAGCGCCGGGGCGGCGCTCAGCGCAAGCAAGACAACCACCGACACGATCGCCCCGATGCCCGTCGTCATCCGGAGCATACCCGTGTGTCCCATAAAAGCGGCCTCCATCTCGACAGAAAAATCAATGACACGGATTGAATGCTTAAGACAGGTGTGTTCGGAAATGCGCGGTCTATAACACCGCCCGTAAAGCTTGTCAAAGCATTTTTGTTCAGGTGTTGGACGTTGGGTGGAGGGAGAATTGGATATGGTGTTCGGTGTTTCGGGCAGCGCGTGCGAAACCAGGTGCGCCGAACCATTGGCCTTACTCCAGCATGAAGCGGCGCATGCTCAGGTTCATCAGCAGGCCGATGCAGATGGCCACGGTGATGGTCGAGGAGCCTCCGTAGCTGATGAAGGGCAAAGGGACCCCGACGACGGGCATGAGCCCCATGGTCATGCCGATGTTGATGACGGCCTGCCAGAAAAGCAGCGCGGTGATTCCGACGGCAAGCACCGTGCCGAAGGGATCGCGGCAGCGGTGGGCGATGCTCAGCCCTCGGAAAACCAGCAGCGCGAAAAGCAGGATCAATGCGGCCGCCCCCACCAGGCCCCACTCCTCCGCCAGGACCGAGAAGATGAAATCCGTATGCTCCTCCGGCAGGAAGGAGAGCGCATTCTGAGTGCCCTGCAGATAGCCTTTGCCGGTGAGCATGCCCGAGCCGATGGCGATCTTCGATTGGATGATGTGGTAGCCCGACCCGAGCGGGTCGTGGGTGGGGTCGAGGAAGGTCAGGATTCGACGCCGCTGGTAATCCTTGAGCAGCATCCAGGCCGCCGGCATCACGGCGGCGCCGGCGGCGAGCAGCAGGGCGAGCGTGCGGCGCGCCACCTTCACGAACAGAGTGACCGTTGCCGCGATGATGGCCACGAGGCCCGCCGTGCCCAGGTCCGGCTGAATGACGATCAGCCCCACCGGCAGGGCGCAGACCAGTATGGGCCGGCCGAGCTCCCGCAGGGTGATCCCTTGGGGGGAGACGTTTTTAGCATAGTACTTCGCCAGCACCAGCACCACCGCGATCTTGATCATCTCCGAAGGCTGGAAGTGGACGGGGCCGAGAATCAGCCAGCGGCGCGAACCGCCGGCCAGCTTGCCGAAAAGGACCACCGCCAGCAGCATCAGCAAACAGGCGATGAAGATCGGATACGCCCAGCGGTCCAGCAGGCGGTAGTTGAAGGAGAGCGAGGCGATCATCACCACCAGGCCGATCCCGAACCACAGGGTCTGTTTGTAAAAGAGGACTTTCTGGGAAGCGGGGGGCGGGTCGGCCGTCACCGCACTGTAGACGGATACCAGACCGATGGCCCCCAAAATCAGGGCGAGGGCCAGCAGACCCCAGTCGAAGTTGGTGACAAGGCGCCGATCGAACATAGCGTAACCTAAAAAAAGAAAAAATAGGGTTCAAGGGTTCAAGGGCAGGCCCGCGACCCCTCGAACCCTTTTCGCGCATCCTCCGTTATCCCCCGGGCGTCCCACTCATCTCCAGCGCAAGCCGCGGATCAGCCGCCGGCCTCCTCAGGTAGGTCTTCACCATCTCCCGTGCGATGGGGCCGGCGGCGCTCGATCCGTGCTCGCCGTTCTCCACGACCACGGCAATCGCGATCCGGGGGGAGCCCACGGGGGCGTAGCACACAAACCAGGCGTGCGGGCGCAGGTGCGGGGGCGTGTAGTCGTCCCCGCCCTCGCGGCGGCCGACCACCTGGGACGTGCCGGTCTTGCCGGCGATTTCGATGTCGTTTATGTGCACGCGGCGGGCGGTGCCCCGCTCGCCGTTGACGACCGCCGACAGGCCCTGCTGGATGAGCGCCAGCGTCCGGGGGGAGGCCGGCAGCTTGCCGAGCGCTTCGGGCTGGCTGCGGTGCACCAGCGCCCCCTCCATCGTCTCCACGCGGTCCAGGATCTGGGGGCGATGGCGCACGCCGTCGTTGCCGACGGCCGCCGTGAGCATCGCCATCTGCAGCGGGGTCGTCAGGTTGTAGCCCTGGCCGATGGCGATGGAGAGGGTTTCGCCGTCCTGCCAGGGGACGCCGAAGCGTTTCTTTTTCCAGACCGATGAGGGAATCAGCCCGCGGGACTCCGGTTCGAGGCCGATGCCGGTGGCCGCCCCCAAGCCGCAGGCCTTGGCGTACCATGCCAGCCGGTCGACCCCGAGGCGCTGAGCGACCCGGTAGAAAAAGACATCGCAGGACTCGGCCATGGCCCGGCGGATGTCCACGCGGCCGTGCCCCTCTTTCTTCCAGCAGCGGTAGTCCCGCCCCGCGAAGGAGAGAAACCCGGCACAGTCGAAGACCGAGGTTTCGTCGATCACCTTCTCTTCGAGCCCGGCGAGCGCCGTGACGATCTTGTAGGTCGAGCCGGGGGGGTATTCGCCCTGGATGGCCTTGTTTTCCAGCGCCCGAAAGGGATGCGAGACCATCGCCTCCCAGCGGGGCGCATCGATGCCGCCGACGAAGGCGTTCGGCGAGAACGGCGGGGAGCTGGCCATGGCCAGGATGCGCCCGGTCCGGGGGTCCACGGCGACCGCCGCCGCAGCTAAACCCTCCAGCAGCTGCTCCGTGCGCTCCTGCAGCATGTGGTCGATGGTGAGGTGCACGTTGTGCCCCGGCCGGGCCGCCACGGTGTTCAACACCCGCATCACCTGTCCGCTGGCGTTGACTTCCACCTGGCGCCCCCCGGGCTCCCCGCGCAGCAACGCGTCGAACTCGCGCTCGACCCCGGACTTGCCGATGGTGTCCCCTCCGCGCAGCCCCGTGAGGGCGCCCCGGCTCAGATCCTCGGGACTGACCTCGCCGAGGTAGCCGATGAGATGGGCGGCCAGAGAACCCTGCAGGTAGTTGCGCCGGATGCGCACGTCGACCTGCACTCCGGGCAAGTCGACTTTGCGGGCCTCGACCACGGCGAGGGCGTCGCGTCCGATGTCCTGCCGCAACACCACCGGTCGGAAGGCCCCCAGCCCGCGGGTGTGTTTCACCCGGCTCAAGAGGTCATCGTCCGGCACCTGGAGGTAGGCGGCCAGGTCCCCGAGAACCCGGCGTGCATCCCCGGCATCCTTGGGCGTGAAGATCACGTCGAACGAGGGCCTGTTCTCGGCCAGCTTGACGCCGCCGGCATCCAGGATCAACCCGCGCGGGGGGTCTATGATCTGCAGCCGGATGCTGTTGTTGACGGAGAGCCGCTGGTAGTCTTCTCCCATGACCGCCTGGAGGTAGACCAGGCGCGCCAGGAGCGCTGAAAACGCCAGGAGTGCGAACAGCGAGAAGCCGACGATCCTCTGCTTGACCCAGTCGGCGTCGGTTGATTTGAAGTACTGGTTCATCGCAATCGATTTCAGCGAAAATTCGTCCGCAACGGCCTCGGTTCACTCCACAGGTGCCTGCGAGCGGCGGCTGGCGGATCGTGCGCGATGTTCGACCGAGCGCATGACCACCGCCAACAGCGGGCCGACCAGCAGCACCCACCCCACCTGCTCCGTGAACACTCCCAGCATATCCCCGGGACGAGGAAGGGTCAATTCGAAAGCCGTCATCGTGGCGATGAACACCACGTTCTGGAGCAGCACGCCGGAGACCATCATGACGACCAGCAGAATCGGCGACTCCATGCGAATGACCGCGGTCGTCAGGCTGAGTGCGATGAAGAGCCAGACGTAGGAGGTCAGATAAAGGCCGAAGGGCCCGCCCGACAACGTGTCCATCAGGATCCCGGCGAAGAGGATCAGCGGCAGGCACTCGTGCAGCGGCCGGAAGACGGCCAAATACACGACAACGGCCAGGAACGGGTCGAAAAATCTCTCCGTCGCCGCCAGGAAGGGCAGCAGCGCGGTCCGGCAAACGACGATGACCAGACAGATGCCGATGTAGCCGAAAAACCTCATCGGGGACCCGCCGGCGCAGAGGGTCGCGGCGCCAAGATGACGAGCACCTCCTCCAGTTTGTTGAAATCCACGGCCGGGGTGATCTGGACCTCTTTGAAAAAATCCTTCCCCTGCCCCAGGACGGCGCTCACCGTCCCGATCGGCAGGCCTTTGGGGAAGACGCCGTCAAACCCCGAAGAGATGATGCTGTCCCCCGGCCGGACGTCGTCCTCGGGCATGACGTAGTCGAGCGTGCACTCCTCCTGGGAGGCCCCTTTGACGACCCCGCGGACCCGGTTGCGCTGCACCAGTGCGTCGACCGCGCTGCTGCGGTCGATGATCAGCATCAGCTTGGACTGATGGGCGGAGACCTCGACGACCTGCCCGGCGATCCCGCTCGCAGTCACCGCCGGCAGTCCTTTGGTCAGACCGTCGGCGGCCCCCTTGTTGATGATGACCGTGTTGAACCAAGAGGAGGGGTCCTTGGCGATGATGCGCGCCGCCGCGGCCGGCTGGGGCAGCGAGTGCTTGAAACCGAGCAGGTCCCGCAGCCGCTCGTTCTCCAATTCGGTTTCGCGCTGCAGGTGGGCGCGCGCCGCCGCGGCCTCGAGCTGCCGCTTCAGCCGCTCGTTTTCCTGGGCGACGGAGACGAGCTGGAAATACTCCTGCCACAGCTGCCGAGCGGCTTCCAGGGTTCGGGCGGCCACCGCCTGGAACGGGGCGACGAAGGAGAGCAGCAGCCGCCCCGCGCCCCAGGCGGGCGGGCGCTTGACCGCAATCGCCAGAAAAATGATGTTGACCGTGACGAGAAGGACTCCGGCAAGGATCAGAACCGTCTTTTTGGAGAACATAGACCGGTCAGTTGATCACGATCTCCTTGAGGAGGTCGATGTTGTCCAGCACTTTGCCGGAGCCCAAGGCGACGGTCTCCAGCGGCCGCTCCGCCACGGTGATCGGCAGGCTGGTCTCCTCTCTCAGGAGCTTGTCCATGTTCTTGAGCAGCGCTCCGCCGCCCGTGAGGATGATGCCGCGGTCGACGATGTCGGCCGAGAGCTCCGGCGGAGTCTGCTCCAGCGCGATCTTCACGGTTTCAACGATGGCGTCGATCTGCTCGGAGATGGCCACCCGGATCTCTTCGGAATCGATGGAGAGGATCTTGGGGATGCCGGAGGCGAGGTCGCGGCCCTTGACCTCGATCGTCTCCAGGTTCTGGGGGTCGGGGAAGGCGTTGCCGATGGTCGTCTTGATGGCCTCCGCCGTGCGTTCGCCGATGAGCAGATTGTACTTGCGTTTGATGTACTGGATGATGGCCGAATCCATCTTGTCGCCGGCCACCCGCACGGAGCGGCTGTAGACGATGCCTTTGAGGGAAATGACCGCCACCTCGGTGGTGCCGCCCCCGATGTCGACCACCATGTTGCAGATCGGCTCGGTGATCGGCAGCCCGGAGCCGATCGCCGCCGCCATCGGTTCCTCGATCAAGAAAACCTCGCGCGCCCCGGCGGATTCGGCCGATTCGCGCACCGCGCGCTTCTCCACCTGGGTGATGCCGGAGGGCACGGCGACGATGATCCGCGGGCGCACGAACGTGCGGCGGTTGTGCACTTTGTGGATGAAATGGCGCAGCATGGCCTCGGTGACCTCGAAGTCGGCGATCACCCCGTCGCGCATGGGGCGGATGGCCACGATGGACCCGGGGGTTTTGCCGAGCATGTTTTTGGCCTCGAGGCCGACCGCCAGCACGCGGTTCTTGGCGCGGTGGTTCGTGCTGACCGCCACCACCGAGGGCTCGCTCAAGACGATCCCCTTGCCCTTAACGTAGACCAGGGTGTTGGCCGTTCCAAGGTCGATGGCCAGATCGTTCGAAAAAACACCCAACACTCCGTCAAAAAACGACATAGCGCCTCTCTTCCCGGCTGACGCCGGATGCAACTGTATTGATTGTAATCTTTTGATGCTAACAAAACCGACATCCGAACACAAGCTAAAATTGGGCGGCGGCTCGCGGCGGACGTGTCACTGCGCGGCGCCGAGGGCCTGCATGACGGCATCGTGGAAAACGGGCCGAAAGGCGCGGATGGCGATGTTGGTGCGCGAGGGGTGGACGCGGTTGGTCAGCAGAACGACCGCAACGCGCCGCTCCAGGTCGATCCAGAAGGAGGTCCCGGTGAACCCCAGGTGGCCGACGCTGGCGGGCGGGAAAAACCGCCCGCAGCTGGAATCGACGGCGGCGGGCATGTCGAAGCCTAAGCACTTGTCGGTGCCGGGCACCCGCTGGAGGAAGCGCCGGACCAGGGTGCGGTCGAAGAGCGCCCCGCCGCCCGCGCGGTGGTAGCCGTTCAGCAGCTCCGAGAGCACGCGCCAAACGGCCTGCGCCGTGCCGAAGAGCCCCGCATGCCCGGCGATCCCCCCCAGCGCGTGGGCGTTTTCGTCGTGGACCTCCGCTGCGATCAGGCGCCCGCGCCAGGCGCACTGTTCCGTCGCGGCAAACCGGCCGGCCGGAGCCGGGCGACGAAGATCGATAAAAAAGAGCGCCTCCGCCGCGCCGAGCGGCGCATAGACCTCATCGGTTACGAACCGGTCCAGACGCCGGCCGGAGACCGCCTCAATCGCCCACTGCAGCGCCATGAAGCCCAGATCGCTGTAGAGCACGCGCTCGCCCGGGGCGGCGAGCAGCGGTTCGCCGGCCAACCGCGCGCGCAGCGCCGCCGGGCGCTCGGCGGCCGGCAGCGCCGCAAGCTCGAGGTAGTAAGGCCGGTAGTCCGGCAACCCGGCGGTGTGGGAGAGCAGATGGGCGAGCGTGATCGCGGCCTTTTCGCCGCCGTCGAACTCGGCCACCAGCGCTCCCAGGCGCTGCTCCGGACTCAACCGCCCCTGCTGCGCCAGGCGCAGCAGGGCGAGCGTGGTCGCCAGGGGCTTGGTGAGCGAGGCGAGGTCGAAGATCGTCTCCAGGGTGACCGGCCGCCCGGCGCAGCGATCGGCGACCCCGTAGGCCGCATGCATCACCACGCCGCCGTCCGCGGCGGCCAGCATCACCGCGCCGGGGAACACCCCGTCGGCGATCGCCTGCCGCATGAGCCGGTCGACTTCGGGCAGCGAAGCGACCGAAGGCTGGGGCGAGAAAGGCCGGTTTTCAGTCCCGGCGGGTTTGTTTTTTACGATTTCGATTTTAGGCACTTTAGGCACGTTGGCGCATTTCAGGCATTGCTTCCACTCGTGGCGCACTCGAAGGTCAGCCTGCAGGCCCCGGCGTCGAGCACCGCACGGACCCCCAGCGGCAGGGTCAGGTTGGGTTCGGCGTGGCCGGCGTCAACCCCGGCCAGTATGGGAAAAGGCGCATCTTTGAAAACATCGGCGACGAGCGCCTGGATCTCCGCTCGCTCCCCGCACGCTTCGAAGGATCCCAGCACGAGGCCCTTGACCCCCTCGAAGCAACCGGCGGCCCGCAGGTGCACCAGCATGCGGTCGATGCGGTAGGGGGCTTCCCCGCAATCCTCTAAAAAAACGATGCGGTTGCGGAACCGCGGCGCGAACGGGGTGCCGACCAGGTGGCACAGGGTGGTCAGATTGCCGCCGCACACCGGAGCGGCCGCGCGCCCCGCCCGCAGAGGGACGGCGCTTTCCGACCGCACCGCCAGCGGCCGGTCGGAGGCAATGGCTGCCAGCATCCCGGCAACCGTTTTTTGAGACGCATCGGCCAGGGTCGTCACCACCGGCCCGTGGAAGACGACCAGCCTGCTGCGCCGGGAGACCGCCGCCAGAAGGGCCGTGATGTCGCTGAACCCGATGACCACCTTGGGTGCGGCGGCCAGAAGCGCATAGCGCAGCAAGGGCAGGATCCGCAGCGACCCGTACCCGCCGCGGGCGCACATGACGGCGTCGATACCGGGATCGGCGAAGAGCCGGTTCAGGATATGCGCCCGGTGGGCATCGGCCCCGGCCAGAAACCCCTGTGCGGCGGAGAGACCCTCCGGGACGACGACTTCGAACCCCAGCGCGTTCAGGACCGCCACGCCCTGCTGGAGGCGCTGCGGGTCGAAGGGGCCCGCCGGGGCGGCGATGCCGATCACCGAACCCGGGCCCAGCCGGGGCGGCTTGATGGGCCTCCTCGCGCCGGCGCCCGTGCGGCCCGGGGCTGCATCGCCCATACGCGGATGATCCTTTCTTGACAGGGGTGGCTCCAGGTGTTAAGTCATCCCCCGTGTCGGGGCGTGGCGCAGCCTGGTAGCGCACTTGAATGGGGTTCAAGGGGTCGTTGGTTCAAATCCAATCGCCCCGACCA
>JALOOU010000039.1 GCA_025454255.1 Desulfobacterales bacterium
ATCATCTACGCCTTCACCTCCGATGGCTTCACGCACCGGGAGCTCAAGGATTACGTCGAAACGGTGCGCGACGAGCTGCTTCAGGTGCCCGATGTGGCCAAAGTCGCCAAAATCGGTTTCCAGGACGAAAAGGTCTACATCGAGTTTTCCTCGCACCAGCTCGCCAATCTCGGCATTGAACGGGGATCGATCATTGCCGCATTGCAGGCGCAAAACATCTTGACGCCCACAGGTATCGTCGACACCGAAAAAGAACAGGTCATGGTCGAGGCCACCGGGAAGTTCGATTCGGAGGAAGACCTGAAGAATGTCACCGTTTACGCCGGATCGAAGAAAATTCGCCTGGTCGACATCGCCACGATCACCCGTGCCACTTCCGACCCGCCGCAGCCGCGTTTTCGCGCGAATGGGCGCGATGCCATCGCCTTGGCGATTCACATGCGGAAGGGCGGCGATGTGCTTGCGCTCGAAAAGAACGTGGCCGCCCAGATGGCCGCCTTGCGCGCCGAGATGCCCATCGGCATCGAAGCGCATCTGGTCGCCAACCAGCCCCAGGTCGTTCACAAAGCCGTGAACGAGTTTATGAAAGCCTTGATCGAGGCCGTGGCGATAGTGCTCGGCATCAGTTTCATCAGCCTCGGCCTGCGGGCGGGTGCGGTGGTCGCCTTTGCCATCCCGCTTGTTCTGGCCTGTGTGTTTCTCGGCATGCAGCTCGGGGGCATAGACCTCCAACGCATCTCGCTCGGCGCCTTGATCATTGCCCTCGGCCTGCTCGTGGACGACGCCATGATCACGGTCGAGGTCATGGTGTCAAAACTCGAGCAAGGCTGGAGAAAGGTCAAGGCCGCAACCTTCGCCTATACCTCGATCGCCTTCCCGATGCTGACCGGGACCCTTGTCACGATCTTCGGCTTCGTGCCCATCGGCTTCGCCCAGAGCGATGCGGGCGAGTACACCTATTCACTGTTCGCCGTCGTGGCGATGGCCCTTCTGATATCCTGGTTCGTGGCCGTCATCTTTACACCGTTGATCGGGGTCAAACTCCTGAGGGAGAAGCCCGAGCATCATGAGCCGCGAAAGAGCAAGGCGGTAAGCCTCTTTCATGATCTTCTGTTGTTCACCATGCATCGACCCAAGGCAACGGCAGTTACGACAGTTGCCGTTTTTGCGACTGCACTGGCTGCCTGGCCGCTGGTGCCGAGCCAGTTTTTCCCCGCTTCGGAAAGACCGGAGCTTCTGGTCAACCTGACCTTGCATCAAAGCGCTTCCATAGATGCCACGAGCGCTGTCGTCAAAAGAGTCGAGGAGGTGCTGAAGAACGACACGGACATCGATCATTGGAGCACCTATGTCGGGCGCGGCGCCATCCGCTTCTACCTTCCGCTGGACGAGCAGCTCGAGAACGACTTTTTCGCGCAGGCGGTCGTCGTGACCAAGAGCGCCCAGGCGCGCGAGCGGGTGCGCGCCCGGCTTCAGAAAGCGCTCGACCACCAGTTTCCGGAGCTCGTGGCCGGGTTGTTTTCGCTTGAGCTCGGGCCCCCCGTCGGATGGCCCGTGCAGTATCGCGTGAGCGGCAAAGACCCCGACAAGGTACGGCACGTCGCGCAGAAGGTCGCCGCGATCATGGCGACCGCCCCCGGCCTGCAGAACATCCATTTCAACTGGGGGGACGCGGCACGCAAGTTGAAAATCGACATCCTGCAGGAAGAAGCGCGCCGCCTGGGCCTCTCCTCCGCCGCGATCGCACAGGCGATCTACACGACCGTGTCCGGGGTCACCGCGACGCAAATCCGCGACAGCATCTACCTGATCGATGTCGTGCTCCGCGCCCAAAAGAACGAGCGCGTGTCGATCGAAGATCTGCGGACGTTGAGCCTGCCGCTGCCGAACGGGAAATCGGTGCCGTTGAGCGCGGTGGCAACGCTCTCCTATGTTCAGGACTACCCGCTCATCTGGCGGCGGGACCGTTTGCCGACCTTGACCGTCCAGGGCAACGTGAAGGGGGAGGTGCTTCCCGCGACGATCGTCGCGCAACTGAAGGGGAAGATCGACGAGCTGAACGGCTCCCTGCCGAACGGCTACAAGATCGCCGTCGGTGGAACCGTCGAGGAAAGCGCCAAGTCGGAGGCCTCCGTCATGGCGGTGATGCCGGTCGTGCTGCTGCTTTTCACGGCGGCGCTGATGATCCAGTTGGAGAATTTCAAGCACCTCGTCCTGGTCTTGAGCGTTGCCCCGCTCGGGTTGATCGGGGTGGTTTTCGCCCTGCTCGCGACCGGCAAGCCGCTCGGCTTCGTGGCCCTGCTGGGCATCGTGGCGCTGATCGGCATGATCGTCAGAAACTCCGTCATTCTGGTCCATCAGATCGAGGTGGAACGACAGCGGGGGCATTCCGACTGGCAGGCCGTTGTCAATGCGGCGACCGTGCGTTTCCGGCCCATCATGCTGACGGCATTTGCCGCCAGTTTCGGCATGATCCCCATCGCACCGACCGTCTTCTGGGGGCCGATGGCCTACGCCATCATCGGGGGGTTGGCCGGGGCGACCGTCTTAACCCTGATTTTCCTGCCCTCGCTCTACGTCTTGTGGTTCGGGGTTGAAGAAACGAGGCCGGCAGCGAGCGCCGTGGTGGCTTCGGAGGCATAGAACAAGATGACTCGGCTGGGTTCACGTTTGGCTGCCGCAGCCGTTTTTCTGGCCGGCTGCTCCCTGCTGCCTGACTGATTTCATTGCGGGGCCGGCGCCATTGCTCGCAAACGCAACCGATTCATCCTGCCGTTGCGTCAGGTCGCCCCCGCCTTGCCGGAGGTCTTCCGAAATCGCTTGGAGCTTACCAACCGCCGGCCCAGAACGGCCGAGGTCATCGCACAGCCGACCACTGTCGTAATCGTTCCGGGCCAAAATATGATGGCGGCGGCAATACCCAGCAGGGTCCTCTCCAGGAGACTCAATCGACCTTTGAAATAACCGACTTGCATTGCGGCCAACGCCACAGTGCCGGCCAGCAGCGCCGACGCACCACCTGCGATCCCTGGCCACATACCCGGGCTCAGGTCCTGCAGCATGAGCTCAGGGTGGTAGATCCACATGAAGGGCAGGATAAACGCAACCAGACACAGTCGCATCGAAATCAGCGCTATTTGCATGACCGGCACTTGGGCGATGGCCGCCGCGGCAAATACCGCCAAAGCCACGGGTGGCGAGATGGCGGACATCACGGCGAAGTAAAACACGAACAGATGAGCGGCAAGTACGCTTACCTCAAGTTTGATGATGGCCGGCCCAGCAATTGCGATGACCATCAGGTAGGAGGCGGCCGTAGGCAGGCCCATGCCGAGCAGGATCGAACACGCGGCAGCCAAGATCAATGCCAGCACCAGGTACTCCCCTCCCATGGCCACGATTGCCTGGCTGATCTTGATGCCCAGTCCGGTTCCCGCCACCGCGCCGATGATGATGCCGATCGCCGCGCATGATACGGTGACCGACAATCCCTCCTTGCCTCCGTCTATAGCTATCCGCCAGAGTCTGGCGGTGTCCGTCCGCGCCCAAGGCAAAATCAGGGAGAGTCCGACGACGGTCGCTGTTGCAGCCAGACCGCACAGATCCACCGAGTACCCCATGAACAGCATCATCAGCAAGACCCCGAACCCTGCGGTCATTACGGCAAACTGAGAAATTCGCAGCGCGCTCCAGGGTTCGCGAACGTTGTCCCGCTCTCCCTGGATGCCTAGTTTCTCGGCCTCCAGGGCGGTAACCATCCCCAGCGACAAAATGAACACCAGGGAGGGGATAATCGCCGCGAGCATGATGTTGAGGTAGGGAATGCCGGTGATTTCCGACATGATAAAGGCCCCGACGCCCATCACCGGAGGCATGATCTGGCCGACCACCGACGACGATGCCTCGACGGCCCCGGCGTAGGCGCGCGAGAAGCCGGCCCGGGACATCATGTTGATGGTGATGGCGCCGTTGGCGACCACGTTGGCCGGGGCCGAGCCGTTGATGGAGCCGAAAAGCGCCGAGGCGATAATGGCGCACTGAGCCGAACCGGAACGGTACCTCTTGGTGAGTGCCGCTGATATCCAGTCGAAGAAGTCCCCTACGCCAGTCAGGCGCAGTGCGGCGCCGAAGATGACATAGATGTAAACGATATTGACCACGGCGTCGAGCGCCACCCCGAAGATCCCCTGCTGGCTGTAGGAGAGTTCGAAAACCTGCTGCAGGTCCATGCCGCGGTGGCTGAACATGCCCGGCAGAAAAGGCCCGGTGAACATGTAGGCCACCGCCGCCAGGACAACCAGCAGAAGAATCCACCCCTCCGCACGCCGCGAGGCCTCCAGCACGATCAGCGTGCCGCAGATGTAAACGGCCATATCTCCGGCAGTTGGCACTCCTTCCCGGAACGCGGCGATGGCCTGGTAGTTTTGAATCATGTAGGCCCCGGTCAGCAGCGAGCCGGCGATCAACAGCAGCGCCAGCAGGGTTTCCGCCGGAGGTGTCCGACCGGTGCTCTTTTTCAGTCCGGGATTGAAGGCAAAAACGGCGACGAGCGCCAGGGTCAGCACCACTTCGAGCTGAACCCATGCCGACTGTTTGCCGAACAGCGTCGTGCAGGCAATGAAAGAGACGATGCCGATGCAGGCCGCTGTCCCGATCCATGTCAGGAATCGACACCCGAAGCCCGGGAGGGCGCTGTTTTCGTCTGGCGGGAGCATGATTGTAATTGCCTGAATTGAAATCTGACCGTGCTGAAGGTCTTTTTATTTCGCCTTCATCTCGGGGATGAGTTTGATCATCATTTCATCCAGGTCGTCCCATAGCTTTTCGAATTGCGTCGGCCCCATATAGCGCCAGGTGAGGCCCATGTTGGACATCTTCTCCTTGACCTCCTGGCTCTCCAGCGCCTTCTTCAGGGCTGCGCTCAGGACATCGACCACCGGCTGGGGGGTTTTGGCCGGCAGCACATACCCGCGCAGCGATCCGCCGACAACCGGGATCCCCTGTTCCGTGAGCGTCTTCACACCCTCGGGCAGAAAGGCGGATCTCTGCTCATCCATCACGCCGAGCACGCGGATCTCTCCGGTCTTGACATGCGGCGTGACATCGCTCACGTTCCCGCACAACACGTCGATCTTTTTGCCGAGGATGGCGATCAGGGCCGGAGCGCTGCCCTGGAAGTGCACCAGCGCAAATTGGGTGTCGGTCAACTTTTGAAACCGCATCATCCAGAAATGCTCGGTGCTCTGAAGCCCGGTGGTCGTAACGGTGACTTTCCCCGGATTGGCCTTTGCAGCGTCGATCACATCCTGCAGGGTTTTGTATGGGCTGTCTGCCCGCACGGCGATCAAACCGGGGTCGATCACCTGCAGCGCCAGCGGGATAAACTCCTTCCGCGTGTAGACGGCCTCCCGGCTGGGGTCCAGGTAGCTGACGTTGAGGGCCGGCAGGTTCACCGCGCCGATGGTGTATCCGTCGGGCTTGGCCTTGCTGGTGTAGGTCGCACCGATCTGGCCGCTCGCGCCGGGCTTGTTGACGACCTCGATCTTGGTGTCCAGCGCCTTCTCCAGCTCTGTGGCCAAGATCCTCACACCCACGTCCGTGGCCCCGCCCGCCGCATAGTTGACGACGACCTGCACGGCCCTGCCCTTCGCCGGGAAGTCCGCGGCACAGGCATCCGTCGCCGGGCCGAGCAGCGTAGCACTCACTGCAAACAAGAGGCCGAAAAGTACCATTCCATACCCGAGTCGATTCATCCGTTTCATCGCCGTGCACCCTCCTTTTTTTGTCCACGCATTGTCCGAATCCATCCGTGCCGCAGGCCGGCGGAACTTCGGCATCGAAAACAGGACTACCCAAGTTTTCCTTCCGACCTCACACCTCCTCATCCCCGCTCGGAATACGCTTGCCGATCGGCAGAAACCGCAGGGCGGAGGATATCAAAACGGCCGCGGCCGCGATCAAGAGCCCGGCGGAAATCGGGCTCGACCACAGGATGGAAAAATCCCCCTGAGACATCTCCATGGAGGTGCGCAGCGAGCGCTCCATCAGGGGGCCCAGAACCAACGTCAGGACCACCGGCGCCAAGGGGAAATCGAGCTTGCGCAGAACATACCCCAGCACGCCGAAAACAATCATGGTCATGATGTCGAATGCGCTGTTGTCCAGACCGTAGACCCCGATGATCATGAACGCCAGAATGAGCCCGAACAGGATCGAGTAGGGAATTTTGAGCACCTTGACCCACAGGCGGATGAGCGGCAGGTTGAGGATGAGCAGGATCACGTTGCCGATGAAGAAGCTTGCGATCACGCCCCAGACCAGGGCGGGGTGGTCTTTGAACAGAAACGGCCCCGGCACGATCCCGTTCATCATGAACGCCCCCATGATCACGGCGATGGTGGGAGATGCCGGGATGCCGAGGGTGAACAGCGGAATCAGGGCTCCGTTGGCATGGGCGTTGTTCGCGGTCTCAGGGCCTGCCACGCCTTCGATGGCGCCCGTGCCGAATTTCTCGGGGTGTTTCGAAAGCTTCTTCTCCATGGCATAGGACAAAAAGGATGAAGCCGAGTTCGTCATGCCCGGAACAAGGCCCAGGAGCGTTCCTAAAACCGTGCCGCGCAAAATCGGCATGGCCGAGTCCTTGACATCCTGCCGGGTGGGGATCAGCGAACTGAGCTTCGACTGAACCACTTGGGTGAACCTCTTCTCGGCGTTCTCCAATATCTCGGCCAGGCCGAACAACCCCATGATGACCGGAACGAAGCCGATGCCGTCCATGAGTTCCATCTGGCCGAACGTGAACCGCGGCGAGCCCCGCACCGGATCCATCCCGACCATGGACAGAAGCAAACCGAAGATGCCCATCATGAGGGCCTTGACCATGGACGTGCCGGCTAAACCCATGAGCAGCGAGAGCCCGAGCACCATCAGCGCGAAGAATTCCACCGGCCCGAATTCGAGCGCCATGCGCGTCAGCGGCCCCGCGACGACGACCAAGGCAAGGCTGGCCAGGGTGCCGCCGATGAACGAGCCGATGGCGGAGATGCTGAGCGCAACGCCCGGCCGGCCTTGTTTTGCCATTTGATACCCGTCCAGGCAGGTGATCACGGACGAGGCCTCTCCGGGGACGTTCAACAGCACGCTCGTGATCGTCCCGCCGTACTGGGTGCCGTAAAAAAGAGCCGTGAGCATGATGATGGACCCGGTGGGATCGATCCGCGCCGTAAGCGGAATGAGCAGCGCGCAACCGGCCGCCGGGCCGATGCCGGGCAGGACCCCGATCAAGGTTCCCAGAAACGACCCCATCAACGCAAACATGAGGTTCTGGGGTGTGAGCGCGACCGCAAAGCCGGCAAGTATATTCAGGACGACGTCCACGAGCTCTCCCTTACAATCCCAGCTTCATGAGCCAGGAGATCGATGCCTGGGGCAGTTGCACGCCGAGCCATGTCGTGAAGGCGTAATACGCGCCGAAGCTGCCGGCGAGGGATATGGCGAGCGTCAGGACGATGCTCCGTCGGCCGAGAACGACCAGCAGAAAAAGCAAAAAAGCGAACATCATCAGCTGAAAGCCCAGCACATCAATGAGCAGCCCCATGAGCAGGAGCGCCCCCAGGATCGACCCGATCCGCATCATTCCATCGCGCGCGGGGATGAACCCCTCCGGGATCGGTTCGCGCGGTTTGCGGCCGGCCTGGACGAACCAGATCAACGAGAGCAGGGCAAGACAGCCGCCGAGCCAAAGCGGAAAGAACCCCGGGCCCGGTCCGAGGGGCGTGTAATACTCCAGCGCCCATGAGGCCCACATGACGCTGAGGGCGCCGACGAAAAATAACAGGCTGCCCACCTGGTTGACGCGCCGCATGTCGCGCTCCTTTCCGCCCGGTCACGTTCGCTAACGCCTGAGGCAGAAGCCTATTTTGCCTTCAACAACCCCTTCTCTTGGAAATACGCCGCAGCCCCGGGATGCAATTCGGCGGAAATGTTGTCCAGCGCGATCTTCGCGTCCAGAAGGCTCAGGGTGTTGCTGCTGGCCTTGATCTCGGCGATGTGGTCCCAGAACTCCTTGACGAGGGTGTAGGCGATCTCCTTCGGCATCTCCGAAGCAACGATGACCATCATCGGAAATGTCCACAGGCGCATCGGCGTGTTGGCCTCTACCGCATCTCCGTAGGCAGTCTTAATTTCAGCCGGTGCGACTTCGCGGAACACATAGAACTGGCCGTTGGTCAGCGCCTTCTGGAATTCGGGCAGCTTGGCGGCATCCGGTGAGACGAAGCGCAGTCTATTGGCACGGGAGGCGTTGTACACTCCAGGCTGGGGGACCCCGCCCCAAACGGCCACCGCATCAAGCTGGTTGTTGCCGAGCGCCTCCAGCGCCGCACCGTATTCGAGGTATTGCGCCTTGATGTCGCCCTTCTCGGCGTCTAAACCATAGAGCTTGAAAAGCACGGTTGAGACCCGGCCCATATTGCCTCCGGGCGCTCCAATCGCGACTTTTTTGTTTTTAAAATCCGAAATGGCGGTGATCTGCGAATCGACCCGGGCCACGTATTGGGCCCCGCCGGTTTGAATGGCAAAGAGCGTATTCATGGTCTTGTATTTGGCCACCATGTCGTCGGGTTCCTCTTTGAATCCGCCGGTCTTATCCACGGCGTCGCGGTAATGGGGAGCGCCGATGAACCCGATGTCCATGCGTCCGGCGGCGATGCTGCGCATCATTTTGTTGGTGCCGCCCCCGTCGACCGGTGTCAATCTCAGGTGGCCGTCTTTTTTGAGCATAAGGTTCGACCATGCGATGGCCATTTGATAGGTGTCGCCGGTCAGCCCGATGGTTCCTATAACGAGCTCTTTTGCGGAGGCGGGCCCGATAACGAGCGTCAGCAGAACAGCTACCCAAATCGTGGTACGAAATCTTAGTCGCATGGATTCCTCCTTGGTTGGGGTGTCATGGGGAGATCGCCGCTTATGAAAGCGATCGTGCATACGAATGCATGCTTCGACCCGCCACCGGCATGCGGGCCACTAGAACGGATCCGGTTTCCGATTCAGTGAAGAAGAGGCGCTTGCGGTCCTCCCCGCCATAGGCTGCGTTCGTGACGGTCCCTCCATGGCACGCCCGGATCAGATACAGCATTTCGCCTTTCTGGCTGAGCAGAAAGGCCGCCCCCAGGCTGGCATGGGCGACCACCAGGTTGCCGGCTTCGTCCATCGCCAAACCGTCCGGGCCGCTGCTGCCGAAGAACTGGAAAAAAAGCCCCACCTTGGTAACGCTCCCGTCCGGCATGAGGGGCATGCGCCAGACGGCGTTTCCCCGTGTCACAGCGAGATAGAGGATGTTTTCCTCGGGATTCAGAACCAGGCCGTTGGGGCTGGGGACATTGGCGATCAGGCAGTCCAGCCTTCCTTCCGGCGTGAGGCGGTAGACCCGGCCGGTCGGGTCGTGCAGTCCCGTCTGCCCCTGGTCGGTGAAATAAACGTCGCCGGTGGCGGCCACGGTCAAATCGTTGAGGCCTTTGAACCGCTCCGAATTCCTGCGGAGCAGGATGGGGCTGACACGTCCGCTGTCGGCGTCTAAACGCATGAGGCCATGGCGGTAGTCGGCGATCATAATGCAACCGTTCCTGTCGATGGTGAGGCCGTTGGGCTCACCGTCGTATTCGGCAACCAGGTCCCAATCGCCCTTGGACGAAATCCTGAAAATCCTCCCGAAGGGGATGTCGACGATGAAGAGATTGCCGTCGCGGTCGAAGGCAGGCCCTTCGATGAAACTGTCGATGGCTGCCCCCGCTTTGTTGGCATCCGCCCAGGCCGAACGCTGCCCCGTCCGGCGGTAGCGTTGGGGCATGGATGAGAAAACCTCGGTTTCAATAACGGGTGGCGGGCTGAAAAAATTAAACATGGGCGTGCTCCTGTGGAACCTGGCATGACCCCGGGGTTCATCTCATCCCGCGGCTTCCCACTCTTCGCGGGGCAGCTCGACGACGCCTGCCTGCGCAAGCTCGCGGATTTCAGCGTCCGAAAATCCCAACGCCGTGTAGAGCGCTTTCGAACCCTCGCCCACGGCGGGCGGATTCAACCTCAAGTCGAACGGCGCCTGGTCCATCCTAAGGGGAATTTTGGGCAGCTTCGCGCAGCCGCCGCCGGGCAGCGCGGTCTCCGCCAGGCTTCCCGAGCGGTTCAGATGCGGGTCGTCGAAGAGGTCCTGGGGACGGGCCACCGGGGCAAAGGGGATGCCGGCTTTTTCGGACAGGGCCATCAGCTCGCTTTTTTCATACCGAATCATCCGCGCCTGCAGCTCGGGCAGGAACCAGTCGCGCTGCTCGATGCGCCCCTGATTGGTGGCCAGTCGCTGGTCCGCCGCCCAATCGGCGAATCCGAAGGTCTCGCACATCCGCTGCCAATGCCGATCGGAGGTCGCCCCGATAAACACCTGCTCGCCGTCGGCGGTGTTGAACAGGTCGTAAATCGACCACGCCCGGCCGCGGTCCGGCATGGGGGGCGGGGCGTGGCCGGTGATCGCCGTGATCGCCATGTGCTGGCCCACCAGAAACGCCACGGATTCGTAGAGGGTCGCCTGGACCAGCTGGCCGCGTCCGGTAAACTGGCGCTGATACAGCGCCGCAAGGATGCCGATCACCCCATAGCTGCCCCCGAGGATATCGGTGATGGAAGTCCCCGCCCGCAGGGGGCGGCCGCTGGGGCCGGTCATGTAGGCGAGGCCCCCCATCATCTGGACCACTTCGTCCAAGGCGGGGCGCTTTTCGTAGGGACCGGGCATAAACCCCTTCAGCGAGCAGTAGATCAGACGCGGGTTGCACCGCCGGCAGGCCTCGTAGCCCACGCCCAGCCGCTCCACGGTTTCCGGTCCGAAGTTCTCGATGAGCACATCGGCCTTGGCGACGAGCTTGAGGAGGATCGCCTTGCCCTTGTCGGATTTCAGGTCGATGGAAACGCTTTTTTTATTGCGGTTGAAATAGGTGAAAAAGCCGGCCCCGAATCCTTTCAGCCAACGGGTGTCGTCCCCTTTCCCGGTTCGTTCGACCTTGTAGACCGCAGCGCCCATGTCCGCCAGCACCAGCCCGGCGGTCGGCCCCATCACCGTGTGACCGAGTTCCAACACCAGGATGCCCTCGAGGGGAAGTTTTTGGGGGGATCTCATCTGAAGTCGCTCCTTTCACGCGTCATCCGCCGGCAGCGCGCGCATTTCCTCGACGGCCGCCGTCCACCCCAGCTGCCGGGAGAGCTGGCGGGCGGCCGCCAGCAAGAGCTTCACGTACGGTTTGCGAATGGCAGGCGTGAGCCGGCTGATGGGGCCGGAGAGGCACAGGGCGCCCGCCAGTTCATGCCCATGGTCGAAAACGGGCGCCGCCAGGGCGCAGACATCGGCGGCACGCTCCCCGACGCTGACCGCGTATCCCCGGCCGCGGACGCTTTCCAGCTCTTTGATGAAACCGGCCTTGTCGATGATCGTGGCGGCAGTGCGCCTCGGCAGACCGGTCTTCGCCAAAACGATCTCCACCATCTCGCCCGGCGAATAGGCCAGAATGAGCTTGCCGGCGGCCCCCGCATGCAGATCCATGCGCTGCCCCTCGGCGATGGCGTGGCGGATGGAGTGCGTGCCCTCCTCGCGGGCAACCACCACGCGTTCAAAACCCTCGCGCACGTAAAACGAGGCGGACTCGCCGGTCTTCAGGGCGAGGTCGCGCAGGATGGGCCGGACCAGCGCCAGGATGATGCTGTTGCGTTCGAAGACCTTGCCGAGCGCGAAGACTTTCGGGCCGATGGTGAAGGCTCCGGACCCGTCGCCGCCCATCAAAAAGCCGCTGTGCATGAGGGTCCCCGCCAGCCGGATCACCCGGTTGCGGGTGAAGCCGGTCGCCTGCATGATCTCGATCGTGGTGAGGCTCGGCTTGACCAAAAAACACTCCAGCACCTCGAGGGCGGCCAGGACGGCCTCGACGTGGCGATCGGCCTGGCGAACCGGCGCCTTCATCCGCAGGCGGCCCGCTGGGATTGGATCACCCGGTTCATGCGGCCCGGCAGGCTGCGATCCAACAGCTGCTCGTAGCGGTCCACCACCCGGCAGAGGGCCTTCAGATCGATGCCCGTCTCAACGCCGATCTGCTCAAACAGGTTTACGGCATCCTCGGCGGCGACGTTGCCGGCGGCTCCCTTCACAAACGGGCAGCCGCCGAGCCCCCCCGCCGCGACGTCGAAGAGGGTCACGCCGCTTTCATAAGCGGCCAGCATGTTGGTCAACCCCAGGCCGCGGGTGTCGTGCAGGTGGATCGAAATGGGAAGCTGCGGCAACGCCGCACGGGTTTTGGCGACGAGCCGCTTCACCTGCACCGGGTTGGCCATGCCGGCGGTGTCGGCCAGGTTGAGCTCGTTGGCGCCGGAGTCGGCCAGGCGAGCCGCCATCTCGAGCACGCGGGCCTCCGGCACGGCGCCTTCATAGACGCAGCCGAAGGCGCACTGGATGCCGGCGCGCACCTGCAGCCCCGCAGCGACGGCCAGCCGGACCAGTTCGAGCAGGCTCGCAAATGCTTGGTCCGCCGGCCGCTTCACATTCTTCAGGCTGTGGGAATCGGAGGCCGAGGAGGAGAGGCTCAGGTGGCCCAGCCCGCACCTCAAGGCGCGTTCGAGGCCCTTGTCGTTCAGGACCAGGGCCGTCAGGAGAACGCCCGGCGTCTCGCCGCGAACGGTCTCGATGAGCTCCGCGGTGTCCGCCATTTGGGGAACCAGCTTGGGGTGGACGAACGATCCCACCTGCAGGCGCCTCACCCCGGCGGCTGCCAACAGGCGGTAGAGGGACAATTTCTGATCCAGCGTCAGGATCTTTTGCTCGAACTGGAGGCCATCCCGCAACGATTCGTCTTCCAAAACCACGGCAGCCATGAGATCTTCTCGCTCGGCTATCTGGTAGCTAAATGAAATATATTATAGCCAAATATTATGGCCGCAGCGGTTTGTCAACCTCTTTTTGACCCGCCGAGGTCTCGAAGTCGGCCGTCACCGGCCAACTCCTCTGGGGAAATGCGGCCGGGCGCAGATCGCTGTGCGCGGTCCTCAAGCGAAAAGACGCCAAGCGGCTTGCGGCGCAGGCAGGCGATCGGGGGCGGAGCGGGCCGGGCTGCCTCAAGGCCTATCGCTTGCGGCGTGTTCGCGGTGTGAGGTGTCGACGATGGCGGCGTTACATGGGGCCCGGGCGCCTTCATCCGCCCGGTGCGCTATTTGAGCACGCCGTACTCACGCGCTTTCTGCTCGTCGTAGCGCGCCTTGCGGCCGTCGCAGCGTTCGCGCGGGCAGAGCTGGCAGCTGAAAAAAGTCGCCTCGGAGGGGAAGTAGATTCCGGAGATCGACTTGCGGGGCAGCATGAGAAAGCTCTCGGTCAGCCGCACCCCGAGGGCGGCCTCCACCCCGGGCAGCAGGCCGAAGAGCGGCCGTTGCTGCTCGATCGGCCAGTCCTCGAGCGAGCCGGGTGCCATGCAGGAGATCTTCTCCAGCGCGAAGGCGGAGCGCAGGTGGGCTTCGAACCGGCCGCGGGCCTCGCGCAGGGCCAGGTTGGCGATCTCCTCCAGCAGGTATTTCTCGAGCATGTCTCCGCTCGCATCGATGCGCCCATCCATCTCCCGGCCGAGGGTCAGCACGAACGGAAACACGCGGCCGACGGTATCCAGGTTGCGCCGCAGCACCCGGCTGGTGAAGGCCACGCCGTCGACGACGACTCCCTCCGCTCGTTTTTGATCGACGTAGCCGGCCCGGAAAGCGGCGGCAGGCTTGATCGCCGCCTGCGCGGAATCGATCAGCCGCCGCATGAGCCCCAGGTCTGCGACCCGCAGCCGCTCGGCGGCGGATGCCGGGCTCAAGGCGCCCCCGGCCAGCGATAGAATCTCCAGCATGCTCCCCGGCACTCCTTCTTCCGTAAGGGTGAATGTCGCCCGATCCTACTACAACCCGTCGTTCGGCGACAACAGTCATCATGTGAAAAAATAGAGACGCTCTGCTCCGGAAACAAGACGATGACCACGGCGCGTCACCCGGGCACTCGCCGCCGTCTGAAAAATAGGATATAGGGGTTGCACCACCCCCTAGACGAGCTCGTCGGAAGGAAATGACGTTGATGGACGGAGAGAGGGTTGAGATCAGGCTCGGCGGCCGCAGCATCGTTGTTGAAAAGGGGGCCAACCTCATGGAGGCCCTGGTCGCGGCCGGTGTCCTGCTGCGCTCGGACTGCGGGGGCCGGGGCCGGTGCGGCAAGTGCCTGGTGCGCACCGCGGGGCCCGGACCCGACCGGGTGAGCCCCCCGGAGAACCGGGAACGGGAGTTGGTGGGCGCAGAGGGCCTCCAGGCCGGCCGGCGGCTGGCCTGCTGCACGCGGCTCTTCGGGTCCATCGCCATCGAGATTCCGGAGGAGAGCCTGCTCGTCCCCGAGGTGGTGCAAAAGGGGTCGCCGGTTCTGCTGTCGCGTTTGGAGCAACCGGGCCGCGGCCGGCGGCCGGCGGCTTCGCCCCGCTACGGGCTTGCCGTGGACGTCGGCACCACCACCCTCGCCGTCTATCTCTGCGACATCGCCACCCGCACCGTGGCCGGGTCGACCTCGGCCCGGAACCCCCAGGCCATCTTCGGCGACGATGTGATCAGCCGGATCAGCGCCGCGCAGACGGCAGCGGACGGCCTGAAGCGGCTGCAGACGGCGGCGGTGAGGGCCATCGACTGGGCGGCAGCCGCGCTGTGCCATGGGCTCTCCATCGACCCGCGGCGGATCGGCGAGGCGGTCGTGGTCGGCAACAGCACCATGATCCACCTGCTGCTCGGGGAGGACCCCTCCTCCATCGGGGTCTTCCCGTACGCCCCCCGCTTCACCGCGGCGCAGACCCGGACCGGGGCGAGCCTGGGGTTGGTCTTCAACCCCGGCGTCGTGCTGCGCACGCTGCCGCTTGTCAGCGGCTACCTGGGGGCGGATCTCATCGGGGCGGCCCTGGCGGCCGACATGACCCGGCTGCCGCCGGGGACGCTTTTGGTCGACGTGGGGACCAACGGCGAGGTCATTCTCCGGACGGAAGAGGGGTTTGCGGCGACTTCGTGCGCCACCGGGCCGGCGCTGGAGGGAGCGGCCATTCAGCACGGCATGCAGGCGACCTCCGGCGCCGTCGCCTCGGTTCGCTTCAACCTGCAAGCGCGCTGCTTGGACTACCGCCTGATTCAGCGGGATGCCGCTCGCCCGCAGCCTGCCGCCGGCATCTGCGGCTCGGGGGTCGTCAGCGCGGTCGCCGAGCTGCTGCGGGCCGGCGTGCTCACCCGGAGCGGAGGCTTCGACCCGGCGTTCGCATCCGACCGCCTGCGCCGGGGCCCGAACGGCACGCTGGCCTTTGAGATCGTGCCGGCGCAAACGGCCCGCAGCGGGCTCCCGATCGTGCTGACCCAGGCCGATGTGCGCGCCGTGCAGCTGGCCAAGGGGGCCCTGCGCACCGGGATCGAGCTGCTGTGCCGCGAGCACCGCATCGGGCGGCCCTCCCGCATTCTGCTGGCCGGCGCCTTCGGCAGCTACATCGATAAAGCCGATGCGCTGCGCATCGGCCTGTTTCCGCAGATGCCCCTCGAGAAGATCGAAGTGGTGGGCAATGCGGCCGGTGCGGGCGCCGTCCTGGCCCTCTGCGACGAGGCCTGTTTCGCTCACGCCGGGGAGCTCGCCCGGCGAACCCGCGTCTTCGACCTGGCAGCCCATCCCCGTTTTCAGGATGCGTTCATCGAGTCCCTTTCCTTTGCGTCGTGATCGGCGGGCGCGATCCCCGGGCGGCGTGCGGTGGGGCGTGCAGCGGCGCGCAGCGCCAAACGATGCGCGCCTGAAGGGGTTCACCCCCCGAGGCAGGGTTGGCTCACAGGATCCGGCTGTACCACCAGACCGATAGCCCGCCCCCCAGCAGGGCCAAGACCGCGGCCGCCGCGGAGAAGAGGGCGGTGATCTCGGTTTCGCGGGTTTCGAAGACGAGCCGGGCGCTCAGGGTCTGGTAGACCTTTTTCAGGTCCGCGGCGGTCCCCGCGTAATAGTATTCGCCCTGGGTCAGCTCCGCAATCTGTTTGAGGGTCTCCTCGTCCAACCGCACGCGCATCGACCAGCCCTCGAAGCGCAGCGTTTCGCCCTCCTGCGTGCCGAACCCCACCGTGTAGACGCGCACGCCGCGCTCGGCGGCCATGCGGGCGGATTCGATGGGGTTGGGCCCGACGTTGGATTGGCCGTCGCTCAGCAGGATGACGACGGCCGACCCGTAGGAGCCGGGCGGCACCGGCTTGAACGCGGGCGCATCGGCCGCGCGGGCCTGGTCGAGCGGGGCGGCGCGCAGGGAGTCACGGGTGGGGTCGTAGCGGGGGGTGGAGGAGCGCAGGTCGAAGTCGGCCTCCGGAAAGATCGCCTTGAGCGAGACGAGAATGCCGCTGCCGATGGCCGTGGCGCGCTGGAGCTGGATCCGGTCGATGGCGGCGAGGATCTCCTCGCGGTTGTTGGAGGGGGCCTGGGCGACCGCGGCCGTTCCGGCAAAGGTCACGACGCCGATGCGCGTGCGCCGCGGCTGTTCGGCGACGAAGGATTTGGCGGCGGCCTGCGCCGCCGCGATGCGGTTGGGCTCGACGTCGGTGGCGCGCATGCTGCCGGAGATGTCCAGTGCCAGGATGACGGTTTCGTTCTGAGTCGGCAGGGTGACGACCGCCGACGGCCGCGCCACGGCGAGAATCAGCACCGTCAGCGCCAGCAGAAACAGGAGCGGCGGGATGTGGCGCCGGAAACGTTGGCCGGCGCCCAGGGCCTCTTTGATGAGGCCCAGGTCGGCAAAGCGCAGGGCGGAGCGTTTTCGGCGGCGCAGCAGGAAGAGATAGGCTGCGATCAGCGCCGGAACGCCCGTCAGAAGCCACAGCAGGTCAGGCCACATGAAGGTCATGGCTGCCTCCCAGGTGGGGCGGCAGGCGGCCGCCCGCCGCAATCCGCCGGCCGCGTCTGCGCAGATCCGCGAACCTCAGCATGGCTGCGACGAGGTCGTCGCAGGTGGCGAGCTCCAGGGCGTCCACCCCGGCGTCGCTCAGCGCCGTGCGCAGGTCCCGCTCGCGCCGCGCCGCGGCGTGCGCGAAGCGCCTGCGGAAGCCGCGGTCGTGGGTGTCGACCCATGCCTGCTCCCCGGTCTCGGCGTCTTGAACGACCAGCAGCCCCATGTCCGGCAGCTCCATCTCCAGCGGGTCGTAGAGCCGCACCGCAACGGTTTCATGGCGCCGCGCCAGCTGCGCCAGCGCCGCCTGCCAGCCGGGCACGCTGATGAAATCGGATACGACGAACACCAGGGAGCGCCGGGGGATGACCCGGCCGCCCGCCAGCAGCAGCTCCTTGAGGTCCGTCGCCGCGGCCTGCGCAGGCTCGGGCCGGGAGAGCATCCGGCTGAGCAGGTGCAGCACATGGCGCCGGCCGCCGCGCGCAGGGACCACGGCGTCGACACGGTCGCTGTAGAACAGCGCGCCGACCGAGTTTCCCCGGCGCGCGAGCAGGCGCGCCAGAACGGTTGTAAATTCGACGGCCACGGCGCGCTTGCGCACCCGCTCGGAGCCGAAGCTGACCGAGGGGCTGAGGTCCAGCAGGAACCAGGCGGTCACCTCCCGGTCCTCGTTGTAGACGCGCACATAGGGGGTCTGCAGCCGCGCCGTGACGTTCCAGTCGATGTGGCGGACGTCGTCGTGGAGCTGGTACTCCCGCAGGTCGGCCAGATCCACCCCGAAGCCGCGGAAAAGGCTGCGGTAGTCGCCCTGGAGCAGGCCGTCGAGCCGGCGGATCACGGTCCACTCCAGCCGCAGCAGGATCGTCTCAGGATCGCGCGCCGGCTCTGACATGGGCCTCCAGCGGCTTTTCGGGCGCCGGCATGTACTGCATGACCTTTTGGATGACGGCATCGGCGGTCATCGCATCGGCGAGCGCCTGGTAGGAGAGCACCAGCCGGTGCCGGAAAACGTCGGCCGCCAGATCGGTCACGTCCTCCGGCAGCACATAGCTGCGGCCGCGCATGCAGGCCAGCGCCCGCGCGGCCTCGATCAGGTGGATCGGGGCGCGGGGGCTGGCGCCGTAGGAGAGGTAGGCCGAAAGATCGGGGATGCCGTAGCGGGCGGGGTCGCGCGTGGCCGCCGCCAGGCGCACCGCGTACTGGACGAGCGCGGGGTCCACGAAGGCGGACCGGCACTCGCGCTGCAGCGCCCGCAGCTGCTCGGTGGTGGCGACCGCCGCGACCTCGCTCTCCGCGCCCGTGACGCGGTTGACGATGACGAACTCCTCCTCCTCGCTGGGGTAGCCGACGAGCACCTTCATCATGAAGCGGTCCACCTGGGCCTCGGGCAGGGGGTAGGTCCCCTCGGTCTCGATCGGGTTCTGGGTCGCCATGACGAGAAACGGCTGCGGCACGCGGTGGGTTTCGCCGGCGATGGTGACCTGGTACTCCTGCATCACCTCGAGCAGGGCGCTCTGGACCTTGGCCGGGGCCCGGTTGATCTCGTCGGCCAGAAGCAGGTGCGTGAAGACCGGGCCGAGCGCGGTGGCGAACTCCCCGGTCTTCTGGTTGTAGATGCGGGTTCCCACCAAGTCCGCCGGCACCAGATCGGGTGTGAACTGGATCCGCCGGAACGTCCCGTGGATGGTTCGGGCGAGGGTCTTGACGGTCAGCGTCTTGGCGAGACCCGGCACTCCCTCCACCAGCAGGTGCCCCTGGGCCAGGATGGCGACCAGCACGCGCTCCAGGAAGCGGTCCTGGCCGACGACGATCTTCTTGATCTCGTAGAGCAGGCGCTCCATCAGCGTGAAGACGGCGGGGCGCTCGGCTTCGTTCGGGCTCATCTCGGCTCCTTCCATTGCCGCTCAGAACGGCGGCAGGCCGACGGCGGTCGCCGCGCTCTCCATGGTCACCGCAAACGCGACGCCGATGAAGACGCGCTGCTCGGTCGGGTTCAAAATGGCGGTGACGACGCCCACCAGCTCGCCGTCGGCGTTCACCAGCGGACCGCCGGAGTTGCCGGGGTTCGCCGCCGCGTCGAACTGGATGAGGTTGGTCAGCAGGCGCTTGCCCTCCGGCGAGCGGTACTCGCGGTTCAGCCCGGAGACCACCCCCGCCGACACCGACGGCCCGATGCCGAAGGGAAAGCCCACGGCGACGACCTGGTCTCCCGGGGCAAGCTCGCTCGCCGACCCCATCGTGGCGGGGGGCAGATCGTCGGGGATCGTCTTCGCCTGCAGTACGGCCAGATCGTTCTCCGGCTTCACGCCCGCCAGCACGGCATCCGACTCCAGCCCGTCGTGAAACACCACCTTCACCCGCTGGGCGCCGTGGACCACATGCAGGTTGGTGAGGATCAGGCCGCTGTCGACCACCACCACCCCGCTGCCGGTGTTCTTTTCGATTTCGTCGTCGCCGTCCGGGTCGGTCTCGATCGCGCGCACCCGCACCACCGACGGGTAGATCGCCTCGTAGGCCCTTGCGGCCGGCGAGGGCAGCGTATGGGTTTCGAGCGCGGCGACCACCGCCCGTTCGACATCCTGCTGGGTGATCCGGGGCGCTGCGGGCGCCCAAAAAACAGGGCCTCGAGAGACGAGCACGATCAGCAAGGCGATGGCGACCCCCCAGCCGACGCGGTCGTGCCGCGGGATCAGCTTGCGAAGGCGAGGCAGGCGTGCGGGTGCGGAAGCCGTTTCAGGCGCCGGGCCGTCGGGCCGGGCCCGTTGGCGGGGGCTGCTTGCGGTCTGCGCAGCCGCGCGCGACCGGCTGGAACTGCTGTAAAGCGCGACTCGTTTCATGCGCGGCCCCATTCGTTTGAGGCATGAGCCGGACACGGTCGAAACCGTTCATAAGGGGGATTATATATATGCTTGACCCAAAAACAATCCAAATTTAGAAAATTCGGGGGTTTCCGACGGATGTCCGCCTGTCGATTTTCCGTAACGTTCGAACCGCAGACGAAAAAAACCCAAGAATATTCGATTGACATATTCGAATTTTCAATGCTAGGGAAAAGGGCGGTTTTCGGTCATTGGATCGGCCGCAATCGGCCTGCGACCCCGGGCCGGGGTTGCGGATCCGCCGCTGCATCGATGGCGGCCGGCTAATCTAAAAAAGGAGGAGAAATGAAAAAGATTTTCTTCGCGTTGGCAGCCTTAGTGGTCGGATGGTCATTGGCCCCGACGGCCTCCGCCAAAACCAAGTGGGACATGCACCTCAATTACCCCGTCAACAACTATCACACCAAGGCGGCCCAGGAATTCGCCGACAAGGTCAAGGCTGCCACGAATGGAGAACTTGAAATCGTTCTTCACCCCGGGTCATCGCTGGGCTTCAAGGGCCAGGAGCTCCTGCGGGTGCTGGCGGAAGGGCAGCTGTCCATCGCCGAGGTGCCCCCCGGCATGGTGGAGGGGGACGCTCCGCTGATGGCCCTGACCGCCCAACCCTTCCTTGCCTCTAATTTCGCGGAACAACGGCTGCTCTATGACCTGGTGAAGCCGGTCTATGCCAAAGTTCTTCAAAAATTCAACCAATTCACCTTGTGGTCGTCGCCCTGGCCCTTCGCAGGCATCTACACGCCTCGGCCGATCAAGTCCTTGGCGGACCTCAATGGGCTTAAAATGCGGGTCTATGACGGCACCGGGGAGGCGTTCGGCAAGCTCACCGGGATTGCCGCTCGCAACCTTCCGTTCTCGGAGGTCTATCCCGCCATGAAATCCGGCCTGCTGGATTCGCTGTACACCTCCTCCGTGTCGGGGGTTGATGCCAAGGCGTGGGAGATGACCAAGTACTTCACCCGTATCAACATCGTCGGCCCGATCAACTTGTTCAACGTCAACCAAGCGGCCTGGGACAAGCTGCCCAAGGATATCCAAAACACGGTGACCAAACTGGCCAAAGAGTCCGAAGAGGAGATCTGGAAAAAAGTCGTGCAGATGGACCAGGAGTCCCTGGAGATTCTAAAAAAGAACGGTATCACCGTCCTCGAGGTCGGGCCGGAATTTCGGAAGGAGCTCGACCAGGTCGGTGCCAAGCAGCGCGAGGAGTGGCTGAAGAAAGCCGGCCCGGAGGCCCAAAGCGTCCTGGCCGATTTTTATAAGAAGGCCGGCCGCTAAAACCGCCAGCGGCGATTCAGAGCGGTGGAACGCAAACAGCGGGGCGGCTCCCAACCCTCGCCGCCTGCGCCGGCGGTGCGTCGGCACGCAGGTTCAGATGGGTGGCAGCGGCTTCCCGTGGGAATCCCACCGCGGTCCCGGCACGGCGGGATTCCCACGGGAAGAGGACCCGGCTTGCCTGAACGTCGTCGGGTTGAATGGGGCGAGTTCGGGTTCTCAGTCATCGGAAGGGGGCGTATTTATGCCGTCTCTCATAAGGGGGATCGATCAGCTGAGTCTTTTGCTGGCGCGGGCGGCCGCCGTCTTCCTGGTGCTCATGGCGCTGCTGATCCTTGCGGAGATTTTCTTGTGGAACCTTTTCGGAGCCACCACCCTGATAGCTGAAGAATATTCCTCCTACCTGATGGCGGGAATGATCTTCTTCGGTGCGGGGTATTGCCTCAGGGAGAAGGGCCACATCCGAATTTCGCTGCTGCTGCATTTCCTGCCGCTTAGACTCTCGCGATTTCTGGATTTTCTCGCTTGCCTCGTTTCAACCCTCTTCATGGGCTATCTCTGGTGGTACCTCTATAAAATGCTCGCATCGGCGTGGCGTTACAGTTCCATGTCAGGGACCTTGACCCGAACTCCACTGAGCATCCCCATGATGATCGTTCTGCTGGGCGCTACAGGCTTTTTCTTCCAGTTGGTGGCGGAGACCTTTAAGACGCTTCAATCCATTGGATATACGGATCGAGGGGATTCCAAATAGGCGCGTGATGGGAAGGAAACGCCATGCAACCTGAGTTGGCACTCATGTCCGCGGTTGTGTTCGGGGTTCTTTTTTTAAGCCTGAGCGCAGGCGTTCATGTCGGCTTCAGCCTGTTCTTGGTCAGCTTTGTGGGCATGACCTTTTTTTCCTCCCTTCCGGTCGGCAACAACATGGCCTCTTCGCTTTGGGCCACGGTTTCGAAATGGGAATATGTGGCGTTGCCCTTGTTCATCTTCATGGGGGAGATCTTGTTCCGCTCCGGGGTGTCCGAGCGCCTTTTCCAGGGCCTTGTCCCGTGGCTCAACCGGCTGCCGGGGGGCTTGTTGCTCATGAATGTGGTGGCCTGTACGCTTTTTGCCGCGGTGTCCGGTTCGTCGGCGGCCACCACGGCCACCGTTGGCAAAATCACGTTGGCCGAATTCGAAAAGCTCGGCTACGACAAGCGCATGGCCATCGGTTCATTGGCGGGGGCCGGAACGCTGGGGTTTTTGATCCCCCCCAGCATCCTGATGATCGTCTATGCCATTTTGGCGGATGTTTCGGTGGGCAAAATGTTCATGGCCGGTTTTATCCCCGGGTTTATGCTTGCGGCCCTCTTCATCGTCTACATCGTGTTCGAGGGCTTGCGCCGGCCTGAGATTGCGCCCCGCCTCCAACAGACCTTCACATGGTCTGAACGGGTGATTGCCCTGAAGGACCTGGGGCCGACGATCGGATTGATTTTGATGGTGTTGGGCAGCATCTATGCGGGGATCGCCACTCCAACCGAAGCGGCCGCCCTGGGAGTGCTCGGCTCCACCGTTTTCGCCCTTTTGAATCGTGCACTGACGTGGAAGGGGTTCGTCGAGGCGGCGATGGGTACGGTCAAAACCAACGCCATGATCATGTTGATCGTCATTGCGGCCAGTTTCCTGGCGCGGGTCATGGGCTTTTTGGGCATCCCGATGGCGATCACGGGCGCCGTAACGAATATGGACCTCTCCCCCTTTGTGCTGATTTTTTACCTTGCGCTGGTTTACCTCATCCTGGGCTGCCTTTTGGACGGCTTCTCGATGGTGGTGATGACCCTGCCCATCGCCTTGCCCATGGTCAGCCAAGCCGGCTGGGACCCCATCTGGTTCGGCATTTTCATCGTCCTGCTGGTCGAACTGGCCCAGGTGACTCCGCCGGTGGGCTTCAACCTGTTCGTCATCCAAGGGCTGACGGGAGAATCCATCTATAGCATCACCCGGTATGCATTCCCCTTCTTTTTGATCATGTGCCTGGCAACGATTTTGATAACGGTCATGCCCGGCATCGTTCTTTTCTTGCCTGACTACATGATAACCAAATAACCGAACGAAGGAAACCTGCATTGAACCTAAAGGGGGTGAATGTGTCGGCGAATCGGCTTCAGGAAAAAACATGGTCGGATGTGGCCGCCTATCTGGAAAGCGACAACCGCATCATCCTGCCCGTCGGCAGCACCGAGCAGCACGGGGTCTTTTCCCCGCTGGGCACGGACACCTATGTGGCGTTGACCCTCTCTGAGGATTCCAGCGAGAAGACCGGGGTGTTCATGGCCCCGCCCCTTTGGTTCGGATGGTCTCCCCACCACCTGGTTCGTCCGGGCACGATTTCCATCCGGGCGGAGGTCCTGATCGAAGTTCTTTTCGATATGATCCAATCGCTGTCCGCGCACGGCTTTAAGCGCTTTTGCGTCGTCAACGGGCATCGCATCGTCAACATCGCCTGGATGCAGATTGCCGCCGAGCGCGCCCAGCGTGAATTGAAGGTCAAGGTGGTTCTTTTCGACCCGGCCTACATGAGCAAAGAGATCCATCCGCGCCTCGGTTTCGGACCCATCGGGCATGCTGAAGATATCGAGACCTCCCACATGATGTATCGCTACCCGGATTTCATAGACCTCGGCAAGGCGGTCGACAATCCTCACCGCGAGCGCTTGCTCTACCACCTCGACCCCAACGATCCCCGCGACACGCTGTGCTATGTTCCGGCCACCCGCGAGGACCTGGCCCGGACGCTGGCCGCCACCGGCGACTGCATCGGCGGCAGCCCCTCAAACGCCAGCACCGAGAAGGGCAAAGCCTATCACGACCACCTGGTCGCTCGGCTGGTCGAAGTGCTCGCGTGGCTGAAGAACCAATGAAACGGGATGTCGTTCGCCCCGCGCTCACCCGTGCGCCGGCGCAACCCCGACGCTCGTTGGATAAGATCGTTGCCGATTCCTGAGGCTTCGCGTATTCTGATGCGCGCAGATGCCCTTCAGCTTTGGAGCGATGCATGGACACTATGAAGGCACTGGTCAAGGCCAAGCCGGAGCAGGGGCTTTGGCTGCAGGAGGTTGCCGTTCCGGAGATGGGCATCAACGATGTGCTCATCAAAATCCAGAAGACCTCCATCTGCGGCACCGACGTGCACATCTACAACTGGGACGAGTGGGCGCAGAAAACGATACCGGTGCCCATGGCCGTCGGCCACGAGTTCGTCGGCCGGGTCGCCGCGGTCGGCAGCAACGTGCACGACTTCAAGGCCGGCGACCTCGTCTCCGGCGAGGGGCACCTGGTCTGCGGCCGCTGCCGCAACTGCCTGGCGGGCCGCAGGCACCTGTGCCCCCACACCAGCGGGGTCGGCGTCAGCCGGCCGGGCGCATTTGCCGAGTATCTGTGCATCCCGGTCAGCAACGTCTGGTACTGCGACCCGGCCATCTCGAGCGATGTGCTCTCCTGCTTCGATCCGCTCGGCAACGCCACGCACACAGCACTCTCCTTCGATGTCCTCGGCGAAGACGTCCTCATCACCGGCGCCGGGCCCATCGGCTGCATGGCGGCCGCCATCGTGCGGCATGCCGGTGCGCGCCACGTCGTGGTGACCGATGTGAACCCGTTCCGGCTGGAGATCGCCGGGAAAATGGGTGCCACCATCGCCCTCGACGTCCGCCGGGGCTCCATCGCCGCGGTCCAGCAGCAGCTGGGGATGAAGGAGGGCTTCGACGTGGGGCTCGAGATGTCCGGCAACCCCGATGCGTTCCGCGACATGCTGGCCAACATGTGCCACGGCGGGAAGATCGCGCTGCTCGGCATCCTGCCGCCCGACACCCCCATCGATTGGAATACGGTCATCTTCAACAGCCTGACCCTCAAGGGCATTTACGGCCGCGAGATGTACGAGACCTGGTACAAGATGACGGTCATGATCCAGGGGGGCCTGGACATCACCCCGGTCATCACCCACCGCTTCCACTACACCGAATTCGAAAAAGGCTTCGCGGCGATGCGCTCGGGGCAATCGGGCAAGGTGGTGCTCTCGTGGGAGGGCTGAAGCCGGTCGGCTCCCGCGCTCGCCGGTGATGCTGCTCCGTTGCCCCGGCGGGCATGGCCGGGATGGCCGGGTTCCCCTGCGGGCATGCTTTCGCGCCGTTTCGACAAAAAGGAGATCGACATGTCGCTGGATGCAGTGGATCGCGCACTGGAGCTCGAGCTGGCCGCGCTGAAGGCCGAGGGCCGCGCCAAGCCGCCCGAGCGGGTGATCGTCGGCTATGTTCCGCCGCAGGGCGACCGGGGGCCGCGCTATCGGCTGAAGGGCTCGCCGATGGAGTTCATCCGCATGAACTCCAACAGCTACCTCTCGCTCTCCCATCACCCCGAGCTGATGCGGGCCGCGGAAGAGGCCACCCGGGAGCTGGGTGTGGGGCCGGGGGCCGTGCGCTTCATCGACGGCACCTTTTCCCATCACGTGGCCCTGGAGGAGGAGATCGCGCGCTTCGTGGGGAAGCCGGCCGCGAAGATTTTCAACTCGGCCTACACGGCCAACTGCGGCCTGGCGCTGGCCCTCTCCAGCCCCACGACCTATTGGATCGGCGATCAGCTCAACCACAACAGCATCATCCGCGGCATGCGCATCGCCAATGTGCCCGCCGCGAACAGGGCCGTCTACGCCCACAACGACATGGACCACCTGCGCCGCTGCCTGGGGGAGGCCCCCGCGGGCATGGAGCGGGCGGTGGTGATCTTCGACGGCGTCTTCAGCATGCGCGGGGATGTCGCGCCGATCGAGCGCATCGCCGCGATCGCCTCGGCCTGCAGCGAAAAATTCAGCCAAGGGGTCGTCACCGTGGTGGACGACTCCCACGGGATCGGCGCCTTCGGGCGAACGGGCCGCGGCAGCCCCGAGCACGCCGGGGCTCGGCCGGATGTCATCGTCGGCACCTTCGGCAAGGCCTTCGGGGTCAACGGAGGGTTCGTCGCCGCCAGTCCGAGCCTGGCCGAGGCCGTCCGGCAGAAAGCCGACACCTACATCTACACCAACCCGCTCGGCGTCGGCGACTGCGCGGCCGCCAGCCGTGCCCTTGCGATCTGCGACAGCGACGACGGGCGGCGGCGGCTCGAGCGGCTGCAGACCATGACCGCCCGCTTCCGGCGGGGGATCGAGGCCCTCGGTTGGCAGACCATCCCCGGCCCGCACCCGATCGTGCCCCTGCTCGTGGGCGACACGGCCAAAACTCACCGGCTGGTCAACCATCTTTTCGACCACGGCATTCTCGCCGTCGGTTTGACCTTCCCGGTGGTTCCCCGCGGGGATGAAACCATCCGGTTCCAAGTCAATGCCGCCCACACTGGGGATGACATCGACCATGTGGTTGCAAGCCTCTCGGGCTTCAGATGGCCCCAGGCTGATTGAAAACGTTAAAACCTCGGCGGGCACTCAACCGCTTTTTTTCCCCGATTTGAATCTCTATGGGTATAATTCCCCGCCGCTTGCGGCGATAGAATCGATAAAAGCCGTCGGGTGAATACCCCGGCCTTAGGGGCGGGGTTGGTTTATTTGACCTGCATGCAAACTTCTCTTCCTCAGGGTTCGTTGGGCAAACACTCTCTTAAAGAAATATATTTCATCCCGGTTGCCCGGTTCGGGATCGCCTTCTCCTTCATCATTGGTTTCTACATGGAAGCGCTTAAACCGGACGGAAAACATATATTGATAACAGCTACGGTATGTTATTGTCATAAATGACCTGCCAAATCTAAGAACTTCAGCTCAGCGCATCAATCAGCGAAAAACGACTACCAAAAAGACTATCGTCGAAAAACTCTCTTGTGTTGAGGCTGTCCATGAGAATCCTGATGATTTCCAACGAGTATCCACCGAATATTTACGGGGGCGCCGGAGTCCATGTGGACTATCTCTGCCGCGAGTTGGTGCGGCTGTGCGGGAATGTGCATTCACTGCGGGTGCTTTGTTTCGGCGACCAGCAGGAGATCGCGGATAATCTTTCCGTGGCGGGAGTCGGCGAGATGCCGGCGCTTTTCGAAGGGGCAACCGCCAACAGGAAGGTCATGGATACCCTGGGACGCAACATCGCAATGGCCGCTCGGGCGGCGCACGCCGATCTTGTGCACTGCCACACATGGTACACCTACCTGGCAGGATGCCTCGTCAAGCAGTTTCTGGACATTCCCCTGGTCATCACGGTCCACTCCCTGGAGCCGAAGCGACCCTGGAAACGAGAGCAAATCGGATCCGGCTATTCCGTAAGCAGTTGGCTGGAGAAAACCGCCATGGAAAATGCCGATGGGATCATCGCCGTGTCCAATGGCATGAAAAGCGATATTATCGACTGCTACAAACCGGTGCCCGAAAAAATTCGGGTGATCTACAACGGCATCGATATCGCTCACTACCGCAAGACGTTGCGGCCCGAAGTCCTCGACTCTTACGGAATAAGCCCCTTCAAATCTTATATATTGTTTGTGGGTCGCATCACACGGCAAAAAGGGATTATCCACCTGGTGCGCGCATTGCCCTACATCGAAGAGGGGGTGCAGATTGTTTTATGTGCCGGCGCCCCCGATACAGAGGCCATCCTGGGCGAGATGCAAGCTGCCGTCGAAGGCGCCCGGGCCGCCACCGCCAACGACATCATCTGGATACCCGAAATGATACCGCGGGAGAGCCTGTCTGTGCTTTATAGCCATGCAGCCCTCTTCGTATGCCCCTCGGTATACGAACCGTTTGGGATTATCAATTTAGAGGCGATGGCGTGCGGCACGCCGGTGGTCGCCTCCGCCGTGGGAGGCATCCCCGAGGTGGTGCTTCACGACCGCACCGGGCTCCTGGTGCCCTTCGATCCCATCAGCGATGCCGACCCGGAGCCCTGCCGGCCGGATCTGTATGCCCGAGACCTCGCAGGCGCCGTTAATCAATTGCTGCGGGATCCGCAAAGGCGGTCGGAGATGGGAACCGCCGGCCGGAAGCGGGTGGAGACGATTTTCGGCTGGGAGGCGATCGCTCGGCAGACCCTCGACTACTACAACGAGCTGCTATCAGCCAGGCCGGATAAAGGAGAGCGGGAGCAACCAACTGATGGAACGTGATGAAACCAAGGCCCCTTTGGCCACGTACCGGGTTCAACTCGGACCGCATCTGTCGTTTGACCATCTCACCGGACTGCTTCCATACTTTCGCGACCTCGGTATCAGCCACCTTTACCTCTCCCCGTGCTTCAAGGCCGCTGCAGGAAGCACTCACGGGTACGATGTGGTGGACCCTTCGGCGGTGAATCCCGAATTCGGCGGCGAAGACGCATTCGATCGGTTGAACCGCGCTTCCGCCGAATGCGGAATCGGACTGGTGCTGGACATCGTGCCCAATCACATGGCTGCGGCGGGCCGCCAGAACCGATGGTGGTGGGATGTCCTGGGCAACGGGCCCCGGAGTCCCTATGCGGGTTTTTTTGACATTCGCTGGGACCATCCGGATCCGTCCCTCCGCAACAAGGTTCTTTTGCCGGTGCTGGGAGATGAGATCGAGCACTGCCTGGAATCAAGGCAGATTCAGGTTCGCCGCCGCGGTTCGGAAATTTACCTGGAATATTTCGAACACGAATTCCCGATCTCCGCCCGTTCACGGCACCTATTGCAGAAACCGACAGAGGCTGGAGCCTCTTTTGGCTATCGCGGCAAC
>JALOOU010000040.1 GCA_025454255.1 Desulfobacterales bacterium
GGCGGTGGAGGCCTGGGCCGGCAACCCCGACAGCCGTTTCGGCGGCCTGTTCGTGCTGGGCGGCTCACCCAACGAACCGGATGCGGCCCGCCAGCCGGGCCTGAGCGATGCAGAGAAGCGCACGGCCTACCGGGAGGCGTGCGAGGGGCTGGAGGCTCTGATTTTGGCGGAGATCGGCCGCCTGCAGACCGAGCTCGTTTCCGCCGAGGAGCTGGCGCGCATCAAGAAACTCAACCGCCGCGATTTCATCGACCGGCTGCGCAGCAACGAGAGCGTTGCCGGCACGCTGGCCACCACGGAGGTCCAGGTAGGCTGGCGCTATCTGACCGCGTACCTCGAGCGCATGGAGGCGGTTACGGCCGAGGAGATCCGCAAAGCGGCGTCGACCTACCTGCAGCCGGACAAACGGACATCGGTCTACATCCTGCCCGGCGGCGAATCGCGTCGGCCCGTCGAGGTCTACACTGAGATGCGCTCCATCGGGGGCTCGGCCGCCGATCGGGCCGACCTGCAGAGCGGCAGCCGGGAGAACCTGTCCGACTACCCGACCCCTGCGGGCTGGAAGCACCCGCTCTCCTTCCACCGCGAGCCCCGCCGGATCGAATACCCGGCGGCGGAAACGTTTTCGGCGGCGGGGGCGGCCGTCTATTTTTTGCCGGACCCGGAGCTGCCCTTGATGGAGATGACGATTTTTCTGAAAGCCGGCGCCGTCGACGTGACGGATTCCGCGGCGGGGTTGACCGATGTGTTGAACGCCGCGATGATTCGCGGCGGCACCGACTCCCTTGCACCCGATGAGCTGGCGGTGCTCGTCGACGACAACGCGATCCAGGTGAGCGTTCGTGCCGGGGAGGAGGAGACCGCCGTGCGCCTCTCCGTGCTGAGCGCGGATTGGCAGCGGGGGCTCGAACTTCTCGAAGATCTTCTCCTGCGGCCGCGCTTCGATCCGCAGGTGCTCGATGTGGCCAAACGGCAGGTGATCGTCGCCCTGCGGCGGGAAGGAGAGAACGCACGGGCGGTCGCCATGCGCGAGGCCCAGATCTGGCATTTCAAGGGCCACCTCTACGGCCGCGACCCCTTGGCGGCGGCGACGACCATTCCGGGGATCACGCGCGAGGATCTCAAGCGGTTCGTCTCCGCCTATTTCGTGCCGGCAAACATGGTCGTGGCCGTCGCGGGCGATATCGGCCGCGACCAGGTCGAGGCCGACCTCAGGCGTTTTTTCGACGGGTTCTCCGGTGCGCCCGCGCCGCAGCGCTCGCTTCCGGTGCCGGCTGCGACCCCTCCCATCGTCACCCTCATCCACAAGCCCGGGCAGGCGCAGTCGCAGGTGACCTTGAAGCTGCCCGGCCTGCTTCGAACCGACCCGGACTTCTGGAGACTCAACCTGCTGATGAGCGTGTTCGGGGGGTCGGATTCCCTCATGTACACCCGTCTGCGGGACGATCTGGGCTATGTCTACGCGGCGGGGTTCTACCAGACCTTCAAGTGGCAGGCGGGCCTGCTGGTGGGGTCGATCAACTGCCAGGGCGACAAAGCGGCCGCTGCCGCTCTGGAGACCCTGGAAATCATGAAATCCCTGCGCCGGTCGGTGCCGGAGCGCGAATTGGAGCGCCACCGGCTGGATGCCCTGAACGGCTTCGTTTTCAACCTGGACACCAAGAGCGACCTGGTCCAGGCCTATGGGCGCTACCACCTGCGGGGGGAGCCGCTCGACACCCTCGGGCGCATCCAGGATGCATTGTTCTCGGCCGACCGGAACGAGCTGCTCGAAATCGCCCGCCGGCTGTTCGATCCGGGCCGGCTGCAGATCCACGTCGTGGCCGACAAGACCCTCCCCGTGCAAAAGCCGGGCGGCAGAACCGTCACGCTCGAGGAGGACTTGAAAGCGATGGCCCGGTCCCTGAATCTGCCCTTCCGTGAAATCGAGCTGCGATAGGAGCGGGAGGATCTGGAAGGTGCGCGCACCCTCCGATCCCAGAAAAACACGATGTGCGTGCTGACGACCCGCCGGCGCGGGCGGCGTGCAACGCTTCAAACGCCTTTAGGCGGGATAGCCCGGCGGCAGGAACGGGGCTCGTTTGAAGATGTTTTGCCGTCGGTTCAATAAGCATAGGATCATCCACCCGCGGATGGATGCGTTGCTGCCAGCAGCAATCCGCAGATGCTCTTGGCGTCCTGGATCTCTCCGCGCGCGATCCTCTCGATTGCTTTCGCCAGCGGCAGGCGGTGGACCTCCAGCACCTCGTCGGCGTCGAGCCCCTGCTGCACCGGGCTGAGCTCCGTCGCCAGAAACAGAAAAACCCTCTCGTCGGAATAGCCCGGCACCGGCGTTATCTCTGCCAGAGAGTGCCACCGGGCGGCGCTGTAGCCGGTCTCCTCCGCCAACTCCCTGCGGGCGCATGCCAGACCGGACTCGCCCGGGTCGAGGGTGCCCGCCGGGATCTCCCAGATATACCGCTTCAGGGCATGGCGGTACTGGCGCACCAGGACGACCTCCCCGGGGCTCGCGAGCGGGACGATCGCCGCCGCCCCCGGGTGCTCGATGTAGTCCAGGTCGGCCGTCGCGCCGTTGGTTAGGGTCACGTTTTCCCGCACCAGTCGGAACACCCGGCCGCGGTAGATCAGGGCGCGGCGGTTGACGGCGGCGGCCTTTTCTTCTTTCGTGTCCATAGTCCCCCTCACGCGCTACTCAATTTCACGCTCTCGTTCGGGTTTGACTTCCGCCAGCCAGCGGTCGGCCGCCTCCGCCACCCCGCCGTCGTTGTTCGACGCGACCGTCGGAAACCGCGCGCGGAGCTCGCGGGGAGCGTTGGCCACCACGAAACGGGTCGCACTCCATCCGAGCAGATCCAGGTCGTTGTAGTCGTTGCCCACGGAAACGGTGCGCTCGCGGGCGATCTTCAACTTCGCGGCCAGCCATGCGGCCGTGAGGCTTTTGGACACCTGCGCCGGAAAGACCTCGATCCACATCGACCGGCCGTCGAGCGGCGAGGTGGTCTGGATGACGCTGAACCCCGGCAGCTCCGCCCGCACGGCGGCGAGCGCCCGGGGCCCTTCCGCGGGGGGCGCGATCGCGACCAGCTGGGTGGCCGGCCCGAAGCCCTTGATGTCGCCGTCCAGCGGGAAGGCATAGCGGCTGTAGAGCGCCAGGCGGCGCTCGAAGTCGGGGTTGGTCCGGCCGTGGGCCCGGTGGCCGAACACATGGCTCTCCGGGATCGGGCGCTGCACCATGACATCGAGCCCGAGGCCGCAAAGCGCATCAAAGATCGTGCAGACCTCTGCGGCCTCGAGGCTGGCGCGGCGCACGATCCGTCCGCCGGGCCGCTGGACCACCCCGGCCCCGGTCGCGAAGATGACGAAATCGACCGGCCAGTCGGCCGCGGCGACCGTGTTGAAGGAAAACAGCGAACGGCCGGTGGCCACCGCGCGCACGATGCCTCGGCCCCCCAGCCGGTGCAGCGCCAGCAGAGCGGAATCGGGCAGTTTCCGATCGGCGTTCAACAGCGTGCCGTCGAGGTCGGTGATGAAGAGACCCGCCGGCGCCGGGCGCTCGCAGGCCAGGCTGGGGTCTTCGAGAATGATCGCCATGAGGCCGCCATACTACGGAAGGCCTCGAGTCAAGTCAAACGAAAATCCCTTAAAGTCGCCGGGCGGACAGGGCGATATACGAGATACAGCCCACCGCCGCAACGCCGTCCGAGGGGAGTGCTGCCGGCGTAGGCCGACCGAGCGGGAGCTGAAAACGGAGGTTTCGGCGGGGATATGGGAAAGGAAGCGATCATCTTTTTCGACAAGCTGGGGTTCGGGTGGGTCGTCGACCACTCCGTCTTGACAACCATCAAGTGGGGGGCTCTGGAAGAAGACGAGTTGCCCGGTCGCTCCCTCATCAAAATCATCGAAAACATCCTCGCCGAGAAGCAGGCGATCTAGCGGTCCGCCCGTTTTCGAACCTTTTGTATCTCCCGGTTCGCGGCTCGCGGGTGCGTTCGACATCGGGGCCGATGGGGACCGCGGCACGCATCGCAATCCTAGCGCACAGCAGGGCTCTCGTTCATCGCGCCCCGGGGAACCTCTTGCTCCCCATTTTGGCAGAAGGGGGGGCGGGGGCCGACCTCGGCGCCGGGGGTGCCCGGCATTGCCGCTGCGCCTTTTCTAAGGTATGATTGCGAACATCAAGGCGTCCTATGGCAAACCACTTCCGCAACCACCATGCCTACCGCGGCCTGATGCAGACGGACGACGGCCTCATCAGCCGGGTCCTGAGCGTCGGCCGTACGAAAATCGTGTTCGAGACCAGCTTCGGCCTGCGCGGGCGCCTGGAGCGCCTGCTGCGCGAGCAGCCGGAGCATTTCCTGTTCAGCGAGCGCTCGCGCATCGCCCGGCTGGGCGTGCAGATCGAAAGCGAGCCCGTCGCGCAGGCCCGCCTGCAGGGCAGCGAGCTCACGCTGCGGCTGGAAGCCTCGGCCGTCATCCCCGGCTACCCCGGGCTGAGGGAGCTGGCGGATTTCTTCACCGCGGGACTGCCGGTGGGGCGGCTCGTCTACTGCGACCCGCACGCCCTGTTGAGCTCCGAGGAGGTGCTGGCGGCCGTGGAGCACTCGGTGCTCAAGCTGCCGGCGTCGACCTCCATCTCCAGCGACGGCAGCATCGTCATCGCCCCGCACAAAGTGGTCTGCCGGCTGCGGCAGCCGCTGCCCCGCGAGACGCTCAGCCGCATCCTGCTGCGCGAGGACGGGCGCGAGCTGCTCGGCCGCTACCAGATCCGGGAGACCGTTTCCGCCGTCACCATCGCCCCCGGCGAAGGGGTGATCACCACCTGCTCGATGTACCTCAACGAGCATTTCGTCGTGCTCCAGAGCGGCTTTTCCCTGGGGCGCAACCTGGCGGCCACCGTGCTCGACCCGATCAAGACCCGCGGCATCCGCACCTACCTGGAGATCATCAACCAGAGCGACCATCCCATCCTGAACCCGCTGATCACCGCCCGGGTCTACCGCGCCGCGCCGCGCGAGCTTCTGGCAAACGGGCGCAAGGCCGGCAAGGCCGGTCGAGGCTATTCTTTCGCCCGGCTGCAGGAGGTATCCTCCCGCCTCAAGCGGCGCTGCCGCTCCACCTGCCGCTGGATCGACCGGCCGGTGGCGGTGCTGCCGCCGCCCCCCGGAAACCGCCTTCCACCGGAGATTTTTCTCAACGGGCCCCCGGCCCCCTGCCAAATTCCCCGCGCCCGGTGCGCGCTCGCCCGGCGCGATTTTTCCCCGCGGAGCAATTGCGCCCACGTCTATGCCACCAGCCGGATCCGAGACACCCTGGCCTCCGGGGCGCGTTCGCTGGTCGTGCGCTATTTTCCCAACATCGTGGAGCACCGGGACATCATCAACCTGGCCTGCGACGGCAAGCTCGCTGCGCTCTACTTTCTGGAGCCCTCCAGCGAACACGGGCCGTTTCTGTCCCAGCTGGATCACAACCGGCTCCAGGAGTACCACGCCTTCGGCCTGGACGTGTACTGGGTGTCGGGCTTGAACAAGCGTCTCATGGTTCACACCATGCGCGACGGGATGGGCTACTTCGTCGCCCCTGAGCGGCTGGGGGATTTCCACACGTCGATGCTCTTCGCCTTCTACGGGTCCAACCAGCGGCTCTCCGCGGAGGGCGGCCGGCGCCTGGGGCGGCTGATGGATGCGCTGATCGGCTTCTGGGGCCGCAACATCGGCATCGTCACCGGGGGCGGCAGCGGGGTGATGGAGCACGCCAACACCCTGGCGCGCAAGCGCGGGATCCTCTCCGGGGCCAATTTTCTGGACATCACGGACCAGGCGCTGAACACGGACGTGGACTTCTGCCAGGTGTTCCAGTCCACCTGCCGCCACAGCCGCCAGAAGTGGTTCGAGATCGCCTCGTTTCCGATTTTCAACGTCGGCGGACTGGGCTCCCTCGAGGAGCTTGGGATCACGCTCTGCAACATGAAGCTTGCGCTGCTCGAGCCGGTGCCGGTGATCCTGTTCGACACCGAGGGGTCCGGGGAGTACTGGGCGGGGGCCAGAGCCCAGATCGCGGAGATGGTGCGCAAGGGCCGCGCCCCCGCCTGGGTCGCCGACAACCTCGTGGCCACCGGCGACCCGGAGGCGGTGGTCCGCGTCTACCGCGAGCGGCTGCACCTTCTGTGAAAGCGGGGTTCTAAGCCGCATCTGACACCCGCCAGCTGCGTTCCTCCGCAGCCTGAAATGCTCGCGTGCCTCACGCCACGCTTGGCTTTCAGGCTGCAAAGCGCCCGGCTCTCGGCCGTGATCTGCAGCTTATGACCTTGCTTTGACCGGTTTCGCCGGTGGTCCTGTCCCGACGGCCCTTCGGCAACGGCCGTCGTTAAACACCCTGCGGCATGCGCCGGGCGGCTCAGAGTTTTTTCCCGTGCCGGGCGAGGTAGTCCGAGACGCCTTCGGCCGTCGGCTTCATGCCGGCATCCCCCTTGTGCCATCCCGCCGGACAGACCTCGCCGTGCTCTTCGCTGAACTGCAAGGCGTCCACCACGCGCAGCATTTCGTCCACGTCGCGTCCGAGCGGCAGGTTGTTCACCACCTGGTGCTGGACGACGCCCCGCTGGTCGATCAGAAACGAAGCGCGCAGGGCGACCCCGTCCGGGTGCTCGATGCCGTAGGCGCGGGTGATCGCATGCTTGACGTCGGCCACCATCGGGAACTGGACCGGGCCGATGCCGCCCTCGGCCACCGGGGTGTTGCGCCAGGCGAAGTGGGTGAATTGGGAGTCGATGGAGACCCCCACCACCTGCACCCCGCGCTCGCGGAACTGGGCCATCCGGCGGTCGTGGGCCACGATTTCGGTCGGGCAGACAAAAGTGAAGTCCAGCGGCCAGAAGAACAGCACCACATAGGAGCCTCTCAGGCTGGAGAGTTTGAACTGCTCCTCGATGGTGCCGTCGGGCATCACGGCGGGCGCGGTGAAATCCGGCGCTTGCTGAGTGACCAGTACGCTCATGGGTGAACCTCCTGCAGGTGTGATGGGGTGAACGTTTTTTGAACGATGGCGCAACCGTTGCATCCATCCGCGTTCGTCGAACAGGAAATATTAGGACGCACTCGGAATTTTCAAGAGCCTAAAACGGGCCGGGCGCTGAACGGTCGATCAAGCGGTGGCGCTGGGGTGGGCGCGGCGTTCAGCCGCGATGGCTCCATCTGCATGGCCGCGCTCATCGAGCGGGCTTTTGCCCTCAGCGCATCGTCCCGCGCAGGGTGATGCGGCTCAGCCCGGCCAGAAAGCGTCGGATCAAGTGCGGCGATAGGCGGTGATCGTAAATTTCTCCCTCCGGGGTGACCCCGCGGATGCCTCCATCCTTGAGAAACCAGGAGAGCAGGCGGCGGCCCGTCTCGGTTCGGTCGGCCGGGTCGAGGCCGGCGGAGTCCACCCGCGCGGGAGCAGGAATCCCCAGGCCGCAATCGATCAGATGCTTCATGAAATTCACGAGTCGGCCCAGGCGCAGCAGAGTCGCGGAGTCGACCCGGCGGGTCGTGTGCTCGATCGGCAGGGCGCTGGATCGCATGGCGTCGAAACGATCCGGCAGAAGCCCCAGGTCCCGGCAGAGCCCGTAATCGCTGCTGCCCGGGGCGGGGTAGTAGACCGAAACGCCGGCCAGCACCCGGCGGGCGGCGAGAAACAGCACATCGTCCACCGAGGCCGCGGGGTCCTGGCAGGGGGCGCCGACGATGAGGTAGCCTACGGCGCTCATCGCATGCGATTCGGCCAGGGACAAAGCGCGGTCGAAGTCGCGGCGCACATCCGGCCGCCGGAAACGCCGCAGCTGCTCCGGGTCGGTGGCTGCGAGCGCAAGGTTGAGCGCCCTGAAGCCGGCGCGGTGCATGGCGCCGACGGTTTCGGCATCCAGCGTGGGCGGGAACATTCCGTTCATGGCGCGCAGCTCGAGGCCTCTGCCGCCGAAGCGGGCGCTCAGCTCCTGGAGCAGATCCAAGAACCAGGCGCGGTCCAAGGAGAGGTTCTCGTCTTCAAAATCGACAAAGACCGCATCCTGGCCGGCGACGGCAGCCTCCAGCTCGGCGATCACCGCGGCGACCGGCCGCAGCCGATGGGGGATCCACGAGCCCCGGCCGACGCTGCAGTAGGAGCAGGCGAACGGACAGCCGCGGCCGGCCGTGACGACGATGCTCATGCGTCCGCCGCGGCGGTAGTAAGCGAGGTCGAGAAGGTCAAGGGCGGCTCGGGGATACTCCTCGAGCCGCTGCATGACGGCCGGCGGGCTGATGCACAGCGTTCCGTCGGGGCGGCGAAATCCGATGCCGGGAATCCCGCTCACATCCTCCCCGCGCTGCAGGCGGCGGGCCAGAAGGGGCAGGGAGACCTCCCCTTCGCCGCGCAGCACGAAGTCGACCGCCGGCGATGCGAGCAGGCTCTCCGGCAGCGCGGTCGCATGGTGGCCGCCCATCACGATGGTGCAGACCGGGTGGCGCGCCTTGATGGCGGCCGCCGCCGAAAGGGCCTCTGCGGCGTAGGGCGTGCAGAGCGCGGAGATGCCCACCAGCGGGGCCCTGCTCTCGCGGGCCCGGCGGGCCAGGTGCTCGAAGCTGTAGCCGAAGTGCCGGAACCGGTGGAAGAGGGCAAAGGGGGCGGCATCCGGCCTGCCGTAGAACTCCTGCAGATGGCTCAGCTCGGCCGGCAGCGGCAGCGGCCGGGCCTTCCCGCTGGCCAGCCCGTCCAGGATCTCGACCGAGAACCCCTTTGAGACCAGCGCTGCCGCCACGCAGGCGAGCCCATAGGGCAGAGTGCGCTTGGCCGTGAGATAGAAGTCGCGGATCGGCGGCTGGACGAGCAGGACGTCGGGCATATGAACAGCTCGTTAGGTGTTTTAGAGTGAAAGACTGTGAAGGCCGCAGGCTGAAGGCTGGAGGTTATAACACACCTGTATTCGAGTGAATCAAGCCTTTTTGGGGTGCGCAGACGTCCTTAGTCTTCGGCGCAGCTAAAGAGGAGACGCCTTCGCTGGCTCGCATCCCGAAATCTTCAAAAAGAAAGCGCATGACCCGGTCCCGGCGTTTTTTCCCCAAATGCCTTCAGACCTCAGCCTTCGGCCTTCGGCTCAGCAGCGGAATGAACTTGCGGTTGGCCTTGGGGAAGGCGAAGCGGTCGAGGTCCGCGAGGCGCACCCAGCGGTGAGCCGCCGGCCCGCTCCGGCGCACGCGGCCGGCCGCGTACCGGCAGCGGAACACGTGCAGCCGGATGCGAAAATGCGAATAGGCGTGCCGGACCTGGGCCAGGGCGCTTTCGACCACCACCTCGAGGTTGACCTCCTCCTTGATCTCCCGTACGCAGGCCGCCGCCGGGCCCTCGCCCTCCCGCAGCTTGCCGCCCGGGAACTCCCACAGGCCGCCCAGCAGCCCCTGCGCCGGGCGCTGCGTGATCAGGACGCGGCCGTTCTTAAAGACGACCCCGACCGCGGCCTCTATCTCGGGGACCGGGCGGGAGGCGACCCGGCGCGGGAAGCGCGCGGTCGCGCCGCTGCGGTGCGCGGCGCAGAATCGAACCAGCGGGCAGAGGGGGCACTGCGGCGAGGAAGGGGTGCAGACCAACGCACCGAGCTCCATCATCGCCTGGTTGAAGTCCCCCGATCGGCGTCGGTCGAGCAGGCGAGCGGCCTGCTCCTGGAACAGCCGGTGGGACGCCGCCCGGTTGACCGGGGCCGTCAGCGTCAGCAGGCGCGCGAGGAGGCGCTTGACGTTGCCGTCCACCACCGCGTGCGGCCGGTTGAAGGCGATGCTCAACACGGCGGCGGCTATGTAATCGCCGACCCCCGGCAGGACCCGAAACGGGCCCCACGTGTCCGGCACCCGGCCGCCGTGCTGCTTCAGAACGATCGTACAGGCGCGGTGCAGGTTGCGGGCCCGCGCATAGTAGCCGAGTCCCTCCCACTGCTTGAGCACATCCTGCAGATCGGCGCCGGCGAGCCTGCGCAGGGTCGGGAACCGCTTGATAAACCGCACGTAGTAGGGCTGCACGGTCTTGACCTGGGTCTGCTGCAGCATGACCTCGGAGACCCAGATGCGGTAGGGATCGTGCGTTTTGCGCCACGGCAGCGGCCGCTGCCGCCGCTGGTACCATTCGAGCAGGCGCCGGCGAAAAAGAGGTGCGTCGGCAGGATTCATCGCGTGTTGCCCAGGACGCGGTCGACCAGCTCCTGCGCGTCCGTGACGGATCGCCTGCAGGCGGCGCCCACGCACAGGTGGGCGGCGGCTTTGCCCTGCACGAGCTGCAGGCCGTCCGTGTAGCCGGCAAAGCGGGCGAGCTGCGCGGCGTTATCGGCCGATTTGAGCTGGGCCACCAGGTTGGGTGCGAACGTCTGGTTCAGGGCCGACACGAGCCGCTCGGCGTCGCGGGAGCCCTTTTCGCCTGCGATGACGACCTCCTGGCCGGGGCGCAGGGCGAAGTCCAATGCGCACAGGAAAAACGTGAACGCCGACGGCTGTCGGCCGATGGTGCCGGCGAAGGCGCGCACCATCTGTTCGGCCCTCTCGGCCCACGCCGCTTCTCCGGTGAGCCGTGAAAGCCAGACCAGGTTCATCAGCGCGACCGAGTTGGCCGAGGGGATGGCGCCGTCGTAGATCTCCTTGGGCCGTACGGGGAGGTCCGGGTTCTGAGCGCCGACCAGAAAGAAGCCGCCGCCGGCCTCGTCCCACAGGTCCCGGAGCATGACTCTCTGCAGCGCGGCCGCCTTTTCGGCCCAGGCGATATCGAAGCTGCTGCGGTACAGCTGCAGCAGCCCGAAAACGAGGAAGGCATAATCGCCGGCTTGGCCGGCAACGGCGCGCTCCCCCTCCCGGAACCGGTGGAAGAGCCGGCCGTCGCCGCCCTGCAGACGGTCGAGGAGAAAACCGGCCGCCCTCGCTGCGGCCTCGAGGTAGTCCGCTCGGCCGAGAACTCGCGCGCCCTGGGCGAGAGCGGCAATCATCAGACCGTTCCAGTCAGTCAGGATCTTGTCGTCCTTGAGCGGATGGATGCGGGTGTTGCGCGCGGCAGAGAGCCGGGCGCGCGCCTCTTCCCAGCGCAGGCGCAACTGATCCTCGGTCAACCCCCGCTCCGGCGCCCAGCGGCCGAAGGGCCGGGTCAAATGCAGGATGTTGGCGCCGGTGGCGTGCCCGCCCGCCTCCTCCTTGAAATTGCCCTCGGCCCTCAAGTTGAATACCGGCTCCCAGAACGAGGCCTCGGATGCCCCCAGGGCCTGGCGGAAGTCGGCCAGGCTCCACACGTAGAACTTGCCCTCGACCCCCTCGCTGTCGGCGTCCTCGGCCGAATAGAAGGCCCCTTGAGGCGAGGTCATGTCCCGCAGCACATAGGCGAAGATCTCGGCTGCGGTCTGAGCCATGAGCGGCGCACGGATGACCTGGGAGGCCTCCAGACAGGCCATGGCCGTCAAGGCCTGGTCATAGAGCATTTTTTCGAAATGGGGCAGGAGCCACTGCCCGTCCGTCGAGTAGCGGTGGAACCCGAAGCCGACGTGGTCCCATATGCCGCCCAGGCGCATGGCGGTCAGCGTGCGCTCCACCATCTCGGCCGCCCGGGGCTCGCCCGTGCGCTCGCGGCAGCGCAGCAGGAACAGGAGCCGGTGGGGCGTGGGGAACTTGGGCGCCGAATCGAAGCCGCCGTGCCGGCCGTCGAAGCGGTAGGCGATGTCGTCGTATGCGCGGTCCAGCAGCCGGATGCCGGGGGTTTCGGCCGAGGCAAACTCGAAGGCCTTGCCGAGCGTGTCCGTGAGGCCGGCCGCCGCCGCGGCGACCTTGTCCGGCTCTTGCACCCAGAGCGCCTTCACCCGCTCGCAGAGCTCGATCAGCCCGGGCCGGCCGAGGCGGCTGCGCTTGGGGAGGTAGGTGGTCGCGAAGAAGGGTTTTTTGTCCGGAGTCATGAAGATGGTCAGCGGCCAGCCGCCGCTGCCGGTCATCATGTGGCAGGCGGCCATGTAGACGGCGTCGATATCCGGCCGCTCCTCGCGGTCCACCTTGATGCTGATGCAGGCCTCGTTCAGGTGCCGCGCCGCCTCTTCGTCCTCGAAGGACTCCTTCTCCATGACGTGGCACCAGTGGCAGGTGGCGTAGCCGATGGAGAGAAAGATCGGCTTGTTTTCGGCAGCGGCCTTGGCGAAGGTCTCGTCGTTCCAGGCGTGCCAATCGACGGGGTTGTAGGCGTGCTGCAGCAGGTAGGGGCTTTTTTCGTTGATGAGGCGATTGGCCTTCATAGGGGGTGCCTCGAAGGGGGTGCACGGTTCAAGGTACAGGGTGCAAGTCACAGGCGCAGAAAAACGTTTACAGGTAACAAGGTTCGGAGGGCCTGCAGGGTGTTCGGGATTGGTGTTTGACGGCCCTGTGCATCTCGCATTCTCTCAAAGGAAAAAACGCTCCACGCAATCCATTGGCCTTTACCCCTTGCACCTTTAACCTTGAACCATTGTTTTCGATCCGACTATAGGCATGGAGCAGTGGAATGGCAATCCGGGGGTGCACCGACCGGCGCCGAGCCGGGGCCGCGGTGCATTGCGGCGGTTGCGATGCGGGCGGAAGGTGTGCGAAAGACCCCTTCCGGTTTGAGTTCATCTCAGGATCGTTTTCATGCTCCGCATCGGGCACGTGTCGCCGCACATGGTGCAGGTGCCCTCCTCTGCGGGCGTGGATTCTTTTCGATAGTTGCGGGCCTTTTCGGGATCGACAGCCAATTCGATCATTTTCGAGAAGTCCACATCCGCCCGTGCCCGGCTCATGGCGTCGTCCCACTCGCGCGCCTGCGGGACGCCCTTAGCGATGTCGGCCGCGTGCGCGGCGATCCGGGCGGCAATGATTCCCTCCCTGGTGTCTTCCAGGCTGGGCAGGCGCAGGTGTTCGGCCGGGGTTACGAAGCACAGGAAGTCCGCTCCGTTCGCAGCGGCAATCGCCCCGCCGATAGCGCTGGTGATGTGGTCATGGCCGGGTGCGACATCGGTGACGAGGGGGCCGAGGACATAGAACGGGGCGCCGTGGCAGAGTCGTTTTTCCATCAACATGTTGGCGGCGATCTCGTTGATCGCCATGTGGCCAGGACCCTCGATCATTACCTGGACGTTCCTGGACCAGGCTCGCCGCGTCAGCTCTCCCAAGACAATCAGTTCCTCGACCTGGGCCGCGTCTGTCGAATCGTGAATGGACCCGGGTCGGCATGCATCTCCGAGGCTCAAGGTGATGTCGTGGGCGGCGCAAATTTCAAGCAGTCTGTCGTAGTGCTCGTAGAAGGGGTTTTCCTTCCGGTTCATTTCCATCCAGGAAAACAGCAGCGAGCCGCCCCGCGAGACGATGCGGGTCAGGCGGGGGTTACGCTTCATCTTTTCGACCGTGGCGCGGCTCATGCCGCAGTGGACCGTCATAAAGTCGACTCCGTCTTCAGCATGGGTTTCCACGACGTGGAAAAATTCGTCCACGCCGATGTCCTTCAACTCCTTGCCGAGCAGCCCGACGGCGTCGTAGACCGGGACGGTGCCGACCATGAGGGGCGATTCCTCGAGCAGCCGTCGACGAAATTCCCGGGTCTTGCCATGGCAGCTCAGGTCCATGACGGCGTCCGCCTTCAGCGCAACGGCGATGCGAGCCTTTTCGAGTTCGAGGGCTGTGTCGCAGCAGTCCCTCGAAACGCCGATATTCACGTTGATCTTGGTCCGCAGCCCCTCGCCGATGCCCGCCGGCAGCAAGGCGCGGTGGTTCGGATTTCCCGGAATGACGATGCGGCCGGCGGCGACGTTTTCGCGCAGGCTCTCCGGGGACATGCGTTCGCTTGCGGCGACCGCCTGCATGGCGGGTGTCAGAGTTCCCTTTTTGGCGGCTTCCATTTGAGTGATCATGACGGTGGCTCCTTTGGCGCCTTTATAGAAACAAAAAAAGCAAGCCATGGGATGCTTGCCCTGTCGGTTGGTCTTTGGTCCCTACGGTGGTATTAGCCACATCAGGTTCAAAGGGTTGGACGGCGGTCCTCTCAGCCCGGGGGCACCCCTGTGTAAGGTTGGTCGGAGCCTACGTTTTTGAGAGTCAAATGTAAAGGACCGGATTCGGCCGGCAGCGAATTTCAGCGGCCGCGCAGGTGTGCGTATGGCGGGAGAGTGGTCAGCCGCGGGTCCTCCAGCGGATGGCCCACGGTGAAGTGGTAGAGGCTCTGGTAGCGGTCGTCGGACAGGCCGAGGAGCTCGTGCACGGCGTCGTCGAAGAAACAGCCGATGCCCGTGCCCCGCACCCCGTGCGCCTCGGCCTCCAGATAGAGCACCTGGCCGACCATGCCGCTTTCCCAGAACAGGTGGCGATAGCGGAAGGGCTCCCGGCGTACAACTTCCCCAAACCGCGCGAGCATGCCCAGGGAAAAGGCGCCGGCGCCGGCGATCTCCTGATGGCAGCTCACCATGGCGGCGGTCTGCCGGAAGTCGCCCGGCTGTAATAGAAACAGCGTCAGCCCCGGCTCGACGGGTTGCCAGGCAAATTCCGGCCGGGTCAGCGCTCGCAGCTCCGGGAGGTGTTCGTCGTTGCGGCTGAAGAAGTAGAGGCCGGGGTGAAGCCCTTCCACCTGATGGACGAAAATCATCAGGTGCACGAACGGCTCGCCCAGGCCGGCGTCGAACGGGGAGATGCCGTCGCGCGGGGTCGTCTTGTCGAGCATCGCGAAAAAATGAGAGCGGGGGATTCCCCGGCGCCGATCGAACTCCGTGGCGCTGCGCCTGCGGCGGATGATCGCCGCCGCGCTGAGTGCGGAGTCATCGGCCTGGATCATCCCTCGCCCTCCGAACGTCGGCGGCGTGTCGACGGTAGCCGGCTTGCGGCTGAGTTCGGCCGCCCGGCCGATGATTTCCCAGTCGACGTGCTCGCGGCTGAGGGGGTTCGGCCGCCCGGCGAACTCGATCCGGGCGAACTCCGCGACCAGCTCCGCGGGGAGCGTTTGCGGCATGGAGCCCCGCCCGCCGGAGTGGACGAGGCAGAGCAGGTCCGGGTGCTCCTCCTCCTGCGGAAGAAAGCGGGTCCGGCGCAATCCCAGCACCGCTTCGACCGCCTCATCGGCAAGGCCCGTGAGGCAGGTGAGCCGCCAGCCGAATAGATTGGCGGCGAACCGCATCCCGGCCAGGGCATGGCCGACATCGTGGTTGCAGTAGCGAAACGCGCGTTCGCCGTATTTCCAGGACTCCCGCCAGAAGATGCTGGTGAGCCCCGCCAGGAAGCCATCGGCGCCGAGACACGAGAGCGCCCTTTGCACCAGATCATCGGAGAGCTCGGCGCGGCGCTCCAGCGCGTGCCGCAGCGGTGTGTAGTGATAGATGCCGGCGCTGCCCCCCGGCATTCGGGGCAGCACCAGGTGGGTTTCGGTGGGGTGCAGGTTGCCGCTCGATGGGTTCATCCGCAGCGCCCAGCGCGATCCGGAGAGCTGTTTCAAGGCCGAGAGGCCCATCGAGAGTTCCAGAAAGCCGGCGATGTTGGCAAACGTGATCGGAGCGCTCGCACCGGCGGGCTCGTAAAGGGCAAGATGCCCTCCCGGCGGGTCCTGGGCGAGCAGGGGCAAGTCGAGGACCGGCGCCCCCTCGTAGCGGCGAAAAGGGTCCGGCTGGTTCTCCCAGTCCATGTAGCCGAGCGCGCGGGCGTAGCGCTCGGGGTGGTGTTTGGTCTCTTCGTGGTAGCGGAGGAGGCCCTCGGCCGGCAGGAGGTTCACGCGTGCCGCCGGTCAGAACGAGTTCTCGTGCCTGAACTCGCCGATCTCCCGGCGGTTGGGGGCCGAGGAGATCTTGGCGGGAAACCCCAGAGGGATCATGACCACGAGTTCGTGGCCGTGCGGCACCTGCAGCACCTTCTTGGCCGTCTCGTGGTCGAAGAGGCCGACCACCACCGTCCCCAGGCCCAGGGCATGGGCGGCCAGGCAGAGGTTTTGACAGGCGATTCCGAGGTCGAACATGAACCAGTCCCCGAATTTGGTGGTGACCTCTCCCTTGTAGAAGCCGGAGCTGTTGAGCTTGGCGCACAGGGCCAGCACGACCGGCGCCTGGACCATGGCCCCCGCGGCGGGGTTGCCCTTGGGCGGAAGCGTGGCTTGAAGCCTTTCCTTGACGGCGCGGTCCCGCACCACGACGACTTCCCAGCACTGGGTATTGGCCCAGGAGGGCGCCCAGCGGACCGCCTCCAGCACGGTGTTTAGCGCTTCGGCCGGCACATCGCGTTCCTCATACTTGCGGACGCTGCGGCGCCCCCGAATGATCTCCATGAAATCCTGCATGAATGGGTCCCTCCTTGCATCGGTCGGCCTGGGCGGGTGAGGGCTATTGCGCGGGCGGCTGCCGGCCGGGTTTTTCGCAGTCGCAATGACGGTCGTCGCACACGTTGCAGACATAGGGTTCGGGCGCATCCGCCGGCCGCTTTGCCGGTTTGGCCTTTCGGCGCACCACGGCCCAGATGACCAGCGCCGCCAGCAACGCACCGGCAATCAGCCACATGCGGTGCCTTCCTTCCCGTGAGAGGTTGACCGGACCGGGTCAAGGTCCGGGATGCGAGGGGCCGCCGTACCGTCTGTCCGCAAGCATAGCATGGGTCGGCCCCGATTCCAAAAAGAAAGGCGACCCCGCATGGGGGTCGCCTCGCGACTCGGTTTTTCGACCGGATCAGTGCGTGTGGGAGGAGGTTTCGCAGGAACCTCCCCCGCAGCCTCCGCAACCGGCGGCGCCCAGTTGGAGGTTCGAACTGATGCGGAAGCCATAGCCCATGAAGTCTACTTTTACCGGCTTGGCCTTTTCGTAGAAATCCTTGTCGACGATGAACTTAAAACCGTTGACGTTGAACACCTGGTCGGTCTCGCGCGGCTCGTCCAGAGCCATGGCCAGTGACGGTCCCCCTCAGCCGCCCTCGTTCAAAAAAATCCGAATGGGCGAGACCTCCTTGTTCTTGAAATATTCGGCAATTTGCTGATGCGCCGCCGGCGTGATTTCAACCATGATTGTCCTCCCGTAGTGGTGGGCCGATTTCCGAGCGGCCCGGTTTGTTTTGAGTCACTAAAATAGAGTCCGTTATCGGATTTGTCAATGAGAAAGCGAAGGGGTATTGAAACCGGCTGCCGGGGCAGGGGCGGGGCGGCGGGCGGCCCGGGCGTGAAATCGGCCTTTCGGCTTCGACCCGTAAATCAGCTCAATGCGGCGATATAATCCCGGTAGATTTTGAGATCGGCGGCCGAAAAGAGCATGAAGATGACGTGCTCCGGCAAGGAGTGCTTTTCCAAAAAGGCGAGGGTGGTCTCCACCGCGACCCGGCAGGCCTCGGCCATGGGGTAGCCGTAGACCCCGCAGCTGACGGCGGGAAAGGCGAGGCTGGCGATCTGGTTTTCGTTTGCCAGGGCGAGGCTGTTGCGATAGCAGGCGGCAAGCAGTTCGCGGTCCTGCGGCCGGCCCCGGAACACGGGCCCGACCGTGTGGATGATGTGGCGCGCGGGCAGGTTGTAGCCGCGGGTGATCCGGGCCTCGCCGGTGGGGCACCCGCCGATGCGGCGGCACTCCTCCAGCAGCGCCGCCCCGGCGGCGCGGTGGATGGCGCCGTCCACGCCGCCGCCGCCCAGCAGGGAGGTGTTGGCCGCATTCACGATGGCGTCGACATCGAGCCGGGTGATGTCGCCCTGCCGGGCCTCGATTTTATCGATCGGTTTCTTGTTCATGAAGCCGCTCCCGAGCCCCGCCGAGGTTTGGTCCTGACGGTGGCGTTAGAGGTCGTAGAGGGTTTCGTCGCGGCGGGGCGCAGGCCTCCGGCCGGCGTTTTTGGCCCCCCTTTTGCCGGGGAGCAAAAACGGGTCATCGCCCTCGAGCAGCTCGCCCATCTCCGCCTCGATTTGGTCGGGGTCCTCGCCGCGCTCCATGCGGTGCAGGGCTTCGGTCATTCCGGGCCCGAGTTCGAGGCCGGTCATGTCGGTCAGCTTGCGCATGAGGTTGGCCGCCTGCCGCGGGTCGTCCTCGTTGATGGACTCCGCCTCGCTCGCCAGGGTCTGCATGGCCCTCTCCATGCGGTTCTCGTCGAAGGGCAGATCGTCCATGCCGCCGTCCTCCTTGGCCTTGCCGGTGACGGCAAAGGCGGACATCATGCGCGACAGCCGGGGCTTGCGGCAGCGCGGGCAGGCGGGCTTCTTGCGGGTGTTGATCGCGCGCGAAAAGAAATTGAAGATGGTGTTGCACCCCTCGCAGTAGAATTCGTAGATGGGCATCGAGATCGCTCCGCTGGCAGCCCGGGGCCGCCGGATGGGTGGTGCTTTCGTATCAAGCCGCGAAAAGTATAGAAAGCAACCGCGTATCTTGTCAACCCAAACCCCGCGCCGCCATTGGGCTGCCAAGTTGACTTGGTTCAGGGCTTCTGGTATTCACCGGCAGCTGGTCAACTCATCGAAAGGACATTGTTATCATGGAGCGAACGCTGGCGATCGTCAAACCGGATGGAGTCTCCCGCGGGCTGATCGGGGACGTGATCAAGCGCATCGAAGGCCGCGGGCTCAAGATCGTGGCGGCGAAGATGCTGCACATGAACCGGGCGCAGGCCGAGGGGTTTTATGCCGTGCACCGGGAGCGCCCCTTTTTCGGCGACCTGACCGCCTTCATGAGCTCGGGACCGGCCGTGGCCATGGTGCTCGCCGGCGAAAATGCGATCGCCCGCTGGCGGGAGCTGATGGGGGCCACGGACTACCGCAAGGCCGCCGAAGGCACCATTCGGCGCGAGTTCGCCACCGACATCGAAAAGAACGTCGTTCACGGTTCGGATGCACCCGACACCGCGGCCTTCGAGATCGGCTATTTTTTCAACCGGTTCGAAATCGTTGCCTGATGGCGGCGCGGATCAACCTGGCGAATGTCGCCATCGTCCTCGTCCAGCCCAACATCTCCGAGAACATCGGGGCCGCCGCCCGCGCTATGTGCAACATGGGCCTGCGGCGCCTGGTCCTGGTGGACCCCCCGCGCTGCGACCTGACCCGGGTTTGCAAGATGGCCACCCATGCCGCCCTGGACGTGGTGGAGGCGATGGAGATCCACCCGGGGCTGCCGGAGGCGCTGAAGGACTTCGGCTATGTGGTTGGCACCACCGCGCGCCTCGGCGGTGAACGCCAGGCGGTGCGCACCCCGGCGCGGCTGGCCGAGAGCCTGCTTCCGATCGCGCAGGAAAACCCCGTGGCCGTTCTCTTCGGGCCGGAGGATCGCGGGCTGACCAACGAGGACCTGCGGTTTTGCCATTCCCTGGTCACCATTCCCACGGCGGATTTTTCCTCGCTCAACCTGGCGCAGGCGGTGATGGTGATCTGCTACGAGCTGTTTCGCTTCAGCACCGCCCCGCCCGCGGAGTTCGCGCCGCGGCTGGCCAACCGCTTCGAACTCGACGCGATGTACGCCCATCTCACCGATGTGCTGACGCGCATCTGCTTCATCGACCCATCGAACCCCGAGCGCTTCATGAACAACCTGCGCCACTTCGGCACCCGCATGCAGCTGCGGGCCAAGGAGGTTCAGATCATCCGCGGGATCTGCCGCCAGATCGACTGGTACGGGAGGAGCTGCTTTGCGCAGGGGAGGAAATCACGCAGCGGGGGCGGATGAAAAATGCATAGAACAGGTTTCGCAACCTCGGATTACGGTTGCGGGCAAGGCGCAGGCCGATTCGAACGCGCAGCAACCCTAATAGGTTGTGAGCACGTTCGAGAGGCCTGCCATCCCGCCGCGGCGGGACCCCCAGCCGGTAGACGGGCTTAGGAAACCAGTTTTAATCCGTGTCCGTCTTCAGTACGGCAAGAAAGGCCGACTGCGGGATCATGACCTTGCCCACCATCTTCATCCGCTTTTTGCCCTTTTTCTGCTTTTCGAGCAGCTTGCGCTTGCGCGTGACGTCGCCCCCGTAGCACTTGGCGAGCACGTCCTTGCGCAGGGGCGAGACGGTCTCGCGCGCGATGATGGTGCCGCCGATGGCCCCCTGGACGGCGATCTTGAACATTTGGCGCGGGATCTCCTCCTTGATCTTCTCGCAGGCGACCCGGGCGCGGGGTACCGCGCCGTCGCGGTGCACGAGCTGGGAGAGCGCGTCCACGCGCTCCCCGTTGATCAGGATGTCCAGCTTGACCAGGTCGGTTTCGCGGTAGTCGAGCAGGTCGTAGTCGAAGGAGCCGTAGCCCTGGGTGATGGATTTGAGGCGGTCGTAGAAATCGTAGATGACCTCCGCCAGGGGCAGCTCGAAGACCATCTCCAGCCGGTCGCTGGTGAGATACTGGTAGTTGGTGTTGGTGCCGCGGCGCTCCAGGCAGAGCTTCATCACCGCACCCATGTAGCGGTCCGGCACGATGATGGTGGCGCGGATGAAGGGCTCCAGGGTGTTCTCGATGCGGGTCGGGTCGGGGTAGAGCGCGGGGTTGTCGATGGTGATTTCATCCCCGTCGCGCATGCGGATGCGGTAGCGGACCGAGGGGGCCGTCAGGATGAGCGACAACCCGTACTCGCGTTCCAGCCGCTCCTGCACGACCTCCAGGTGCAGCAGCCCCAAAAACCCGCAGCGGAAGCCGAACCCCAGCGCCACGGAGGTGTCTTTTTCGTAGACGATGGCGGCGTCGTTGAGCTTGAGCTTCTCCAGGGCGATGGCGAGCTCCTCGTAGTCGTCGGAGGCCACCGGGTAGATCGAGGAGAAGACCACCGGCTTGGCCTCCTTGAAGCCGGGCAGCGGCGCTGCGCAGGGGCGGCCGGCGAGGGTGATGGTGTCGCCGCTGCGGGTGTCGCTGACGGTCTTGATGCCGGCGGTCAGGTAGCCGACCTGGCCGGCGGAGAGTTCGGGGGCCGGGATCTGGCGCAGCTGGAAGATCCCGACCTCCTCGACCTTGTGCACGGCGCCGTTGGACATGAAGCGGACCACATCGCCGGCGCGCAGGCGGCCGTCCATGACGCGGAAATAGACCACCGTGCCGCGATAGGGGTCGTAGTGCGAGTCGAAGATGAGCGCTTTCAACGCCGCCTCCGGGTCGCCGGACGGCGGCGGCAGGCGCTCGACGATGGCCTCGAACAGCCGGTCGATGCCGATCCCCTCCTTGGCCGAGACCAGCAGCGCCCCCTCGGGGTCCAGGCCCAGGTCGGCGCCGATCTGCTGCTTGACCCGCTCGATGTCGGCCGAGGGCAGGTCGATCTTGTTGATGACGGGGATGATTTCGAGGTTGTGCTCCATGGCCAGGTAGAGATTGGCCAGGGTCTGGGCCTCGACCCCCTGGCTGGCATCGATCAGCAGCAGCGCCCCCTCGCAGGCGGCGAGCGCCCGCGAGACTTCGTAGGTGAAATCGACATGGCCCGGGGTGTCGATCAGGTTCAGGATGTAAGGCTTGCCGTTTTGGGCCTTGTAGGGCAGGCACACCGTCTGGCTCTTGATGGTGATGCCCCGTTCGCGCTCGATGTCCATGCTGTCCAGGATCTGGTCCTGGAAGTCTCGGTCCGATACGATGTGGGTGGCCTGGATGAGGCGGTCGGAGAGCGTGGACTTGCCGTGGTCGATGTGGGCGATGATGCTGAAATTTCGAATGTTCTGCATGATCCGGTCTGTGCGGCGGGAAGGCGGCGCCGGCTCCCGGAAGTTGACTCTGTGCCACGTTCCGGATATAGTTGGATTTAAATCGATAAGCGAATTGGATCTAATAGCAGCCATCCTGGACAAGTGTCAAGCTGCGGTCCGTCCCTCGTCGGCAACGACGGCCGCCGCGGCGATTGGAAATGGGCCATTTTGGGAAACCGGATCCTCATTGTCGACGACAAGCCCGATATTTGCAGCACCATGTGCGCGTACATGGCCCTGGCCGGTTTTGCCCCCGAGTCGGTCTCCAGCGCCGAGGAGGCCCTGGAGCATTTGAGGCGCGCGGAGGTCGACATCGTCATCACCGACATCATGCTGCCGGGTCTGGGGGGGCTGGACCTGACACGGCAGATCAAAAAAGAGCACCTCGCGGATGTCATCGTGATGACCGGGCACAGCGACAACTTCTCGTATGAAGGCGCGATCAGCATCGGCGCCAGCGATTTCGTGGTCAAACCGGTGCGGCTGGAGGAGCTGCTGCTGCGGGTGCGGCGCGTGCTTCGGGAGCGGGAGCTGACCGAGGAGCGCAACCGGATGATGGAGAAGCTCCAGACGCTTGCCATCACCGACGGTTTGACCGGCCTCTACAACTCCCGCCACTTCTACACCCAGCTCGAGTCGGAGGTGGACCGCTCCAGCCGTTATCGCCACCCCTTGGCCATGCTGCTGATCGACATCGACCACTTCAAGGAGTTCAACGACACCTACGGCCACCTGGAGGGCGACAAGGTTCTCGCGCGCTTCAGCCAGGTCCTCAAGTCCTGCCTGCGGACCAACGACTCCGCCTATCGCTACGGGGGGGAGGAGTTCACGGTCCTTCTGCCGGAAACCGGGGCCGAGGAGGCCCGCACCGTGGCCCAGCGCATCCGCACGGCGCTCGAGATGGAGAGCTTCTCGCCGGAGCCCAGCCGGGCCGTTTCGAAAACCATCAGCATCGGCGTCACCGAGTATCAGCCGGGGGAGGCGACGACCGCCTTCATCAACCGGGCCGATGCGGCCATGTACCTCTCCAAACAGAACGGTCGCAACCGGGTCTCGGTGCTCCACGCCGACGCCGTGCCGCGCACCGAACCCGCCCGCTGAGCTCCCTTCCGCCCGGCTCTCGCGCTTGTTAAGGGTCTCGAATTTGTCAGGACATTCCCTAAGAATCCCTCCTAAGCGCCCTTTGCCAAAGGAAGGGTTCACCCCTCTTTGACAAAGAGGGGCCAGGGGAGGTTTCGGGAACGATGTCAATTCAATTTCGATACGACTAAAAACTCAATTTTTTGCGTGGGAGCCCCGCCGTGGCGCGACCGCGGCGGGAGAATGGCGCGCAGGCGCTTCCGCGGAGGGAGCGCGTTTTTGCCGACCGCACGGCGCCATGCCCCATCGCGTGTTCGCATCGGATCCGGGGGTGTTTCGGTTCGACCGGTGCTGCAGGAACGCCTCAGTGCGCCGGCTGCTCTGCGACCACCACTTTGAGCAGAAGGTCTCCGGTGGTGCCGTAGGCCGTGCGGCGGCCGAGCCCCTGAAGCCGTAAAACCACACCGTCGTTGATGCCGGCAGGGATCTTCACCCGCAGTATCTTCTCGTAGAACCCCTGGCGGATGCCGACCAGCTTGCGCGCACCGTTGCGCGCCTCGCGGGGCGAGACGGCGACCGTGCCGTGGATGTGCGGGTCATCGCCGTCCGCCGGCGGGCTGATGAACTGCAGCCGCTCCGTGGTGGTGCGCAGCGGGTCGGAAATGCCCGCCGCCGGCAGGCGCTGAAACACCTGAATCAACCCCATGCCCGCGACGAAACCGCCGATGTGCGCCCACCAGGCGATCCCGCCGGCAGCGCCGCTGCCGGCGGCGTGCCAGAACTGGAGGAAAAACCAGAGCCCCAGGTAGAAGGCGGCGGGGATCTGGAAAAAAAGCGGGATGAACAGGATCGGCACCAGGGTCAGCACCCGGGAGCGGGGATAGAGCAGGAAATAGGCGCCCATCACCCCGGCGATCGCCCCGCTCGCGCCGATGGTGGGAATGTTGGAGGCGCGGTAGATCAGCATGTGCGCCAGGCCGGAGAGCAGGCCGCTCAGGAGGTAAAAGCCGGCGTAGCGCACAGGCCCGAGCCGGTCCTCCACGTTGTCCCCGAAGATGTAGAGCGACCACATGTTGCCGATCAGGTGCCAGAGCCCGCCGTGCAGGAACATGAAGGAGAGCAGGGCGAAGATCTGCTGGCCGGTTGAAAAATACTCCGCGATTTGGGGCACGAAGTAGCGCGCCGGCACCAGCCCGTAGACATAGACGAAGCGGTCCGCGTGAGGGCCCTGGGCCGCCTGGAACAGGAAGACCGCCACATTGACGGCGATGAGCAGGTGGTTGACGACCGGGGTGGTGCGGGCCGGGATGTCGTCACGAAGCGGAATCATATTCCTTGATTCGATCGAGGTTGGCGCTGAGTTTGCCGTGTTTTTCGAGCAGCCCCTGGTGCTGCTCCCTGACTTTCGCGACGACCGCGGCCGCCGCCTTGGCCAGAAAATCCTGGTTCTGGAGCTTCTTCGTTACCGCGGCAAGCTCCTTGTCGATCTTGCCGAGCTCTTTTTCCAGGCGCTCCCGCTCGCGGGCGAAATCGATGATCGCCCCTAATGGCACGAAGACCGTGGCCCCGGGCGTTACGCAGGTGGCCGAGGCCTTGGGGCGCTCGCCGGCGTCGGTGATGCGGATCTCCCGCAGCCGCGCGAGGTTCGCGATCAGGTCCCGGTGGGTTTCGATCAGGCCGCGGGCGCCGGGGGTCATGGGGTGGACCACCGCCTCCAGGGCCATGCCCGGGGGGATGCCCATCTCTCCCCGGATGTTGCGAATGCCCGAAATGACCTCGATCAGGACGCCCATCTCCTCTTCGGCGGCAGGGTCATGCGGCGCGGCGGCGCCCTCCGCCGGAAAGGCCGCGCGCATGATGGAGCCCTCGGTGCCGGGCAGCTTGTGCCAGATCTCTTCGGTCACGAAGGGGATGAAGGGGTGCAGCAGGATGAGGGTGTCGTGCAGCACGCGCCACAAGACGGCCAGGGACCTCTCTTTGGCCGCATCGTCGCGCTTGCCGTGCAGGGCCGGCTTGACCGCCTCCAGGTACCAGTCGCAGACCTCGTGCCAGACAAAGGCGTAGAGGGTGGCGGCGGCGTCGTTGAACCGGTAGGCGTCCAACGCGCGGGCCGTTTCCGCGGTTGCGCGGTTGAGCCGCGCCAGGATCCAGCGGTCGGCCAGGTCGAGCTCCGCAAGCGGGGGCAGGTCGCGGCGGCGGTCCACGTGCATCAGGGCAAAGCGCGCCGCATTCCAGATCTTGTTGACGAAATGCCGGTAGCCTTCCACGCGCTTTTCGGACATCTTGACGTCGCGGCCCTGGGCGGCGAAGGCCGCCAGGGTAAAGCGGAAGGCATCGGTGCCGTGGCGGTCGATGATCTCCAAGGGGTCGATGACGTTGCCCTTGGACTTGCTCATTTTCTGGCCCTCTTCGTCGCGCACCAGGGCGTGCACGTAGACGTCCCGGAAAGGCACGGCCTGCATGAAGTGCAGCCCCATCATCATCATCCGCGCCACCCAGAAAAAGAGGATGTCGAAGCCGGTCACGAGCACCGCGGTCGGGTAGAATTTTTTGAGCAGAGCGGTCGCCTCGGGCCAGCCCATGGTGGAGAAGGGCCAGAGGGCCGAGCTGAACCATGTGTCCAGCACGTCCTCCTCCTGCGTCAGCCGCCGGTCGCCGCACTGCGGGCAAACGCCGGGCGCCTCCATGGCCACCGCCACCTCCCCGCACCCGGCGCAGGTCCAGGCCGGGATCTGGTGGCCCCACCAGATCTGACGCGAGATGCACCAGTCGCGGATGTTCTCGAGCCAGTCGAAATAGGTGGCGGCCCAGGTCTCCGGGATGATGCGGGTCCGGCCCTCCTTCACGGCGGCGATGGCTTTCTCGGCCAGCGGCTTGGTGCGCACGAACCACTGGCGCGAGAGGTTGGGCTCGACGGCCTCCTTGCAGCGGTAGCAGTGTCCCACCCCGTGGCGGTGCGGCACCGTCCGTTCGAGCAGCCCCGCAGCCGTTAGCTCCCGGACCACGCGTTTGCGGCACTCGAAGCGGTCGAGGCCCGCGAAGCGTCCGGCCGCCGCGCTCATGCGTCCGTCGTCGTCGATGACCTTGAGGCTCGGCAGGTCGTGCCGCCGCGCGATTTCGAAATCGTTCGGGTCGTGGGCCGGTGTAACCTTGAGCCCGCCGGTGCCGAAGCTCATGTCGACGTAGCCGTCGCGGATAATCGGGATCTCGCGGTTCATCAGGGGCAGGATCACGGATGCGGCCGCCAGCCCCCGGTAGCGCTCGTCCTCCGGGTTTACGGCCACGGCCGTGTCGCCCAGCATCGTCTCCGGGCGGGTGGTGGCCACCGTGATGCCGCCGCCGCCCTGCGGGAAAGGGTAGCGGATGTGATAGAGATTGCCGTCGATCTCCTCGTGCTCGACCTCCAGATCGGCCAGCGCCGTGCGGCAGCGCGGGCACCAATTGATGATGTAAAGCCCGCGGTAGATCAAGCCCTGCTGATGGAGATCGACAAAGACCTTGCGCACCGCGCGGGAGAGCCCCTCGTCCATGGTGAAGCGCTCGCGCGCCCAGTCGCACGAGGCGCCCAACCGCTTCAGCTGGTGGATGATGGCCCCGCCGAATTTCGCGCGCCAGGCCCAGACCTCCGCAACGAAGCGCTCGCGGCCCAGCGCATGGCGGTCGGTGCCCTCCTGCGCGAGCTTGCGCTCGACCACGTTCTGGGTGGCGATCCCGGCGTGGTCGGTGCCGGGCATCCACAGCACGTCGTCGCCCCGCAGCCTGCGGTAGCGGCAGAGAATGTCCTGGAGCGTGTTGTTGAGGGCGTGGCCCATGTGCAGCACGCCGGTGACGTTGGGCGGGGGGATGACGATGGCGTAGCCGCGGCCGGAGTCATGCTCCCGGGCGGCGAAGAGGCCGTTTGCCTCCCAGAATTCGTACCAGCGGCGCTCGACCTCGCGCGGTTCATAGCCTTTTTCAAGCGTGTCGGAACTCATGCACGGATCATCCTTGATTTCTTCGGTAGATGTTCGGCCGGAGGCGGTAGCGGGGCCGAGGGGCACCGCGCCTGCCTCTGAGGGCCCGGCGTCCTCAGAGCGGCTTGCCCCCGGGTTCGCTCTCGAGCAGCTCGTTTCGGAGCCGCTCGATTTCGCGGGCGACGGCGCTTTCGATGGCCTGCACGATGATGGCCTCGATGCGGCCCGAGTAGGAGCGGGCGATGACGCTCGCCACGGCGGCCTCGAGCCGATCCATGGGGATGGAATCAACGTCCAGCGCGGGGGCGGATCCCTCTGGGTGCGCCGGCGCCGGTGCGCTGCGTTCGATTGCCGGGGCGACGGCTGCCGCCGCGGCGGACACAACGGCTTCGATCACATCCGGCGGCGCGCTGGCTTCAGCTCTCACGTCAAGCGGCCGCGGCTCCACGCCGGCCTCGGCTGGGGCCGGCCGCTCGGGGGGGTCGAACCAGAACCGCTCGTCGTCCGGCGCCTCCTTCTCCTCCTCCTCGATATCCAGCAGCTCCGGTTCGGCCTCGGGTTCGGGCGCCTTCGGCGCCGCCGCCGCTGTCGGCTGGATCTCCTCGGCGTCCAGGAACTGCTCCTCGAATTCCGAAATTTCGATCACCTCCGCGCGCAGCGGGTCGTTTCCGTTCAGTGCGCCTGCGGCCGGCCGGGAGGTCTCTTCGGCGAAGAGCCAGTCCATGTGCTGTTCCAGATGGGCGAGGGTCTCATCTGCAGGCGTCGCCGGGCTCGACGCTGCAACGGGCGCTGAGGTCTCTTCGTCCTCCAGGAAATCCAGATCCTCCAGCTCGTCCAGCTCCGGCAGCTTGTCGTTTGGCGCGCGATCTTCAGCGGACGGAGACCCCGGGCCGGCTCCAAAGCGGCGCTCGAACTCCAGCAGGTTCTTCTCCAGCTCGGAAGAGCCGCTTGCCTGTTCGCTCTCGGGAACCACCTCGGTCAACTCGATGATGGGCTCCTCATCCTCGAGTTGGGTCGGGGGCCGGTGGAAGGCGCTCTTTTGGGGATCGTCCATGGTCATCTCTCCGGGAACATGCGGTTTGATCGATTTATAAAAACTATTAAAATTACCACGGGCACCTGCAGCCGGTCAAGGCATCCGGTGCCGGTTTTGCGAAACCGGACCGCCGGCTTGCACCTCAAGGGATTTGCGTATAAGGATTCACTCTTATTTCAGCTGAAGCGATACCGGGCTGAACGGAGATGCGCGTATGCGTTTTTTTTTCGTCGATCCTTCCCGCCTGAGCGGTGCGCGCGCCTGCCTCGAGGGCGACGAAGCGCGGCACATCAAAAACGTGCTGCGCCTGCGGCCGGGCGATGCCATCGGGCTGCTCGACGGCGCCGGGTCCGAATACACCGGGGTGATCGAGGCCATCGCGCCCGAACGGGTCGAGGTCGCCGTCACCGGTCACCGGCCTGCGGCCGGGCGCTCATCAATGCGCGTCAGCGTGGCCCAGGGTTTCTTGAAGGAAAAGAAGATGGACCGGCTGGTGCACCAGCTCTCCGAAATGGGGGTTGACCGCTGGGTCCCCTTCGTCAGCAGCCGCTCGGTCGCCCGGCCCGAGGCCGCCCGGGCCCAGGCCCGCAGCAGGCGCTGGCGCAAGATCGCCGTGGAGGCGCTCAAGCAGTGCCGGCGCGGCAATCTGATGCAGATCGATGCGGTGGCGGGTTTCGATCGTGTGGTGGCGCTCTCGGCCCTGCACGATCTTTCGATCCTGTTCTGGGAAGAGGAGACCTCCGAGCATCTGACGGCCGCAACGGCACGGCCTGGCGGGCCGGCCTCGGTCCTGCTCGTGATCGGGCCCGAAGGGGGCTTCACGCCGGAGGAGGCCCGGGCCGCCAAGGCCGCAGGGTTCCGGGTCGCAGGCTTGGGCCCGCGGGTCATGCGCGCGGAAACCGCCGCGGTCGCCGCCTGCGCGATCGCCCAGTACCTCTTCGGCGACCTCGGTCCCGGGCAAAAAAATCTTGACAAAAATTCGCCTCTCGCCTAAACACAACAGGCTGATCATCGGCTTCCTTAGGTGCGTGCCGAGGTAGCTCAGTCGGTAGAGCAGGGGACTGAAAATCCCCGTGTCGGCAGTTCGATTCTGTCCCTCGGCACCA
>JALOOU010000107.1 GCA_025454255.1 Desulfobacterales bacterium
TTGCCGGTCCCGACGTCGCCGATGATGACGTTCAGCCCCCGGCGCAGGTGCAGCGAGAGCTCGAGTTTTTGGAGGCAGTCCAGGTGCTGGCGGGAGTGGTAGAAGTACTCCGGGTCCGGTGAGTTGGAAAAGGGCTCGCGGTCCAGGCTGAGGATGCTGAAATAATCCATCGAAAGGTCCTAAAGCGCCTAATGCGAGCGAAAGTGCCTAAAGTGAGCAAAGACGCTCCAACGTCGCACACTCCGGAGTGAAACTCAATGGTCAAGGCACATCGGGAACTCGTAGGTCACGATTGATTAACGTGCCGTTCGCCGTTGAGCAGTTTCAACTTCAGGCATTTTAGGCACCCTGAACTTTAGTCACTCCTATGACTCAGCCTCCCGCGGCGCCCGAGGCCTGCGGCTTGAGGATGGTCGGGGTGATGAAGATCAGCAGGTCCTCTTTCTCGCTGCGCTTGGCCTCGGTCTTGAACAGCCAGCCCAAGATGGGCACATCGAGCAGCCCCGGGGTCCCGGTGCGGCCATCCGAGGAGCTCTCCTTGTTCAATCCGCCGATGACCAGCGTCTGACCGTCGAACTGGATGACGTTCGTCTCCGCGTTTTTGGTCACGATGGTGGGGTTGCCCAGCACCGGCCGCGAAAAATCGACCTCGTCCTTTTTTACCGCCACGCTCAGCTTGACGGTCTGGGAGTCGATCACGTGCGGGGTGACCTTGAGGCTGAGGACCGCTTTTTTGTACTCGATGTTGACCTCCCCGTCCTCCACGCTCTGAAACGGGATGTCCCGGCCGCTTTCGATCAGCGCCTGCTGATTGTCGAGGGTGGTGATCGAGGGGCTGGAGAGGATGTTGAGCTTGCCCTCGTCCTGGAGCGCGGTCAGCTGGGCCGCCAAAAGGGCCTTGCCCACGTTCTGATAGATGAAGCCCAGGCTGGTGGCGCTGGCGGCCGCGAGCGGCAGGTCCACCACTGTGCCGGGGGTGGGGTTGACGCCGGTGCCGATGTCCCCGCTGCCCGAGCCGAGCGCGTCGTTGCCCCGGCCGGTTACAAACGAGCGTTTGTCGCCGCCGGAGAGCTGGACCGCCCCGCCCCATTGCACGCCGAGCTCGCGGGCCACGTCCCGGCCGGCTTCCACGATGAAGGCCTCGATCAGGACCTGGGGGGTGGGCCTGTCGAGCTTCTCGAGCACGGAGAGGATCGTGTTGAGGTCGCGCGGGACGGCGTTCACGATGAGCGAATTGGAGTGCTGGTCGACCAGGACCGTTCCCACCGGTTTTCCACTCTTGTCCACCGACAGGAAGTTCTTCATGTTTTCCTGCAGCTTCTCGGCCGAGCCGAACTTGACGGGCACGATGCGGGTCGCGGTGGGCTCGGCGATCTGCAGCTCCCGGCGCCGGCCCTCCTTGCGCAGCTCCTCCTCGAGGTCGTCTGCGGTCATGATGCGCACGATGTCCCCCTGCCAGGCGTAGGAGAGGTTGTGGGTGCGCAGGATGCTCAGGAACACCTGGTCCCAGGGGGCCTGGGTGATGTTGATGTTGGCCCGGCCGGCGACCTTGTTGTTGAGGATGATGTTCACGTCGGCCGCGCGGGCCAGCGCACGCAGGAGCACCGCCACGTCGACGTTGCTCATGGTCATGCTGATCCGCTTGACGGGCAGCGGGCGCTCCTTATCGACCTCGATTCTGGCTTCAGGGGCGGCGGCTGCGGGCGTCTTCACCAACTCCGCCGGGGTGGAGACCGGCCCGGGCGAGTGCCCGCGGGACTCCTGGGCCTTGGTCCGCCACTTGTCCATGAACGGGTCGACGGTATCCGGTTTGTTCGCGGCGCACCCGCTCAGCAGAAGCAGGCAGAATGCGCCTGCGGCGGAGAGTTTCACCCATTGCGTCGTCATCCTCATAGCCGGGCCATCCTATTCGCTTTCCTGCAGTGGAAGCACGATCGGGGTGGATCCCCACTGGGCGGAGGTGATCATCACCCGGGTGGGAAGAATGGATTTTAGGGTAAACCCGCCGGGGTCCAGTTTGTCGCCGGCCTCGTACTCCTGGCCGTTGATGATGGCCAGCCGCTTGCTGCCGACCTCGAGGAACCCGCTGTAGACCAGGTTGGGGAGCGGCCGATCGGCTGTCTTCGCGACCTCGGTCCTGACCTCGGGCGCCTTCGCTTTCGGGATGTCCATGAAAGGGTTCTGGTTCCAGGCGGCTTCCGCCTTCTGGATGACCGCGCTGCTGGCCTCCGCGCCCAGGCTGCGGGTGGCCTCGGCGATTTTGGAGATGAAGGCGGTCAATCCCTCGGCGCTCTGGGCCTGCAGCGGCGGCGCCGGCTTGGTCCGCGGCAGCATAAACTCGATCGCCCCGTAGCCCAGCGAGAGCACGGCCAGGCCGACAATGATTTTTTCGCGGTGGGTCATCTATTCCCTCGCCAGCCAGAGCTTGATCGTCATTTCTTCGGTGCCGCCCTCGGCCGCCCGGACCTCGATCTCCTCGATGGCTTCGAGAAAGGGCAGCCCGCCCAGGCTGAGCAAAAAGCCGCGCAGGTCGAGAAAACGGCCGGTGGCGGCGACCCGCACCGAAAACCGGTTCGAGGCGTCCGCGAGGGTGTTGACGTCGGGAGTGATCTCGCGCACGGTCAGTTTGTTAACGGCCGCCAGACCCATCAACTGCCGGGGCACCTCGGAAATCTCTTCCCGCGTGAGCTTGGTCTTGCCCGGCTGCGGCAGGGTCGAGCCGGACGGCGTTTTGGCCTTGGCGAAGAGCGTGCTGAAGATGGGCGCGAGCATGCGCTGCTCTTCGATGCGGGCCACCAGCCCGGCGATATCCCGCTCGATTTGCTCGGAGAGCCGCTGCGACGGAAGATTGACGAGCAGAACGAAGGCCAGGATGCCGGCGCCGCAGAGCAAGAAAAGGATCACGCTCTGGGAAGACATGCGGGAAGAGAGGTTGCCGGTCCTCATCGGTTACACCAGTTCCATCTGCGCCGTGAAGCGGATCACCGGCTTGTTGTCGAAGGTCTCGAAGGCCTTGCGGGTGATTGCGGGTTGTTTGAAGAGCGGCGAGGTTTTGAGCATCATCAGATAGGCGGCCAGTTCCGACTCCAGATTCATGCGCTCGCCGGAGATGATGCCGTCCATCACCAGGAGCTTTTTGGCGGGCTCGATCTTGGCCCCCGCTGCCGCGGGCTTGGGCGCCGCGTTGAGTTTGGCATTGAGGGTGAGCAGCCGGACGTTGGCGGGGGTGATGTTGGCCACCTCCCCCAGCACCCCCACCCCGATGAAGTTGCTGCCGACGCCCTGAAGGCCCTGGTTCTTGGCGCGGATCTGGTCCACGAGCTTGAGAATCAGGTTGCGGTCCACCCGCACCTGGAAGGCGCCCAGCTGGGTCTGGAGTGCATGCTTTTGGAGCTCCTTTTCGCGAATCTGCTGCTCCTGCCAGAAGGCAACTCCCGCCACGAGCAAGGTCAACAGCGCGAACACCGCGCCGATGCTGCGGTTGACCCGCTGGCTAGTGGCCACCGCCTTCTTGTCCTTGTAGGTGAACAGGAAATTCGGCGTGATGGCGTTGGTCGCCATCGCCATCCCCATGGCCGGGGCGAAGGCGCTTTGCTCCGCCACCGAATCGGGCAGAGGCTTGAGCGCCGCAAGCTCGGGACCGCCGGCAAAGGGGTTGATGACCTCGATCGGCAGGCCGAGCTCGTCGCCGATGTAGTCCAGAATCCGCGGGTGCGGCCGCACGCCGCTCGAGACGTAGATTTTTTCCACGCGGGCGTTGTCGAAGTTCAAAGCAAAGTGTCGGATCGTGCGCTCGACCTGCCGCACCATGCGCTCCAGGGCCGGCCGGATCATTTGAAAGATCCGCTCCTCCCTCGCCGCCAGCTGCTTGTCCGGCTCGGTGGCTGCCGGCGCGGCGCCATGGATGGGGCCGAAGAAAAGCCCCAAGGAGATGTCCAGTTCCTGCTTCAGACGCTGCTTGATGGCGCGGATGCGGTTCGGGTCGGAAGTGGGGGATTTGGCCAGGGAGAGTTCGAGCCAGTTCTCCTCGATCTCTTTTTGTAGGGCATCGGTCATGGTGCGCATGCCGGCCTTGATGCCGCGCGACAGAACCAGGCTGTCATCGGCAAAGATGTCGATCCGCGACCACTCCCGGCCGATGTAGAGGCAGGAGACGGCCGCGCCGTAGGAGCGGACGCGTTGGCTGCGCAGCAGTGTCTGAACGGCGAAAGGAACGATGGATACGCCTTTCAATGCGAAGCCCGCCCGGGCAAAAAGGCTTTTCAGGTCCTCGACTTCCTGGCGCGGAGCGATGAACGCCATCACCGAGAGCTTGCGGACCCCACCCTCCTCGGCTTCGCCCAGCACCTCGAAGTCGAAGATCGTGTCGCTGTCCTTGAAGGGCGACTGGCGCTGGTAGCTCCAGAAGACGGAGTTGGCGATTTGCTTCTGGGGCACCTTCGGAATTTTGATGTGGCGGGTCTCCACGCGCGCCGAGGAGATCGTGGCCCAGAGCTGGACGTTGCGCTGCGGTCCGCAGAAATCCAGCAGCGTCGAGCGGATGAACCGGGGAAAGTCAGGGTGTTCCTTTGGAATTTGGGGGTCGAGCTCGATGCGGGCGTAGTCGATCAACTCGGTCTTGCTCTCCGAGGAGCGGTTCAGCATGACCAGCTTGAGGTCCTCGTGGCCCAGATCCACGCCCACGGCTATGGATTTGCGTGAAATCGGGACCGAGTCGCTCACGAAATTCCTGATCCGGCTTCCCGCCGAAGGCAGAGGCCCGAACGCCGGCTCATTGGCCTCCGCCGGGCCCTCGTCGCGAATGATCTTCAGCAGCCTCTCGGTTGAAGACAGCTCGTCGTGTTTAGCCAACCCCGCGCTCCTGTTGAGAGTGCTAATCCGAACATTTCCCGAAATGGGTCGGATTAAATAATAACCATAACAATTAATTCATAAAATGACTTTGAAGTCAAGAAAATAGACGCCGGAGCGCAGGTGCATGGCGCACGGCGCGCGTCTCAAGGCGCCAAACCGGGGAACTCCCCAGGTTGCCGCAGGCGCATGCGGTCAGGCGCGAACCGGGGCAATTGCGCACTCGCTGGGCGGTGGAAAATGCCTCCGTGCTCCCCAATTCCCTCGGCCGGGAGCCGGAGGGTGAAAAAGAGGCGCCTGCGAGTATGCTCGTCGGTTCAACCCGGAAAGCCGGCCCGATCGGCATGGGGTTGTCAATTTCCCGGATATTGGGTAAAATGGGTTATAGCAGATGGAGGACAACATTTTTCCAACAACGCCATGTGGTGCTGACCGCAAAGAGAGAAAGCCGGTGCTTCAATGGAAAGCGAGTTGATCGGAGCCAGTAAAAACATGACCCGCATCCGCCAGTTGATCGATCGGGTGGCGGACACCGGGCTCAACACCATCGTCTACGGTGAAACCGGCGTAGGCAAGGAGATGGTGGTCCAGAACCTCTACCTGAAATCGGAGCGCAACGGCAAGCCGTTCGTCAAAGTCAACTGCGCCGCGTTGCCCGACACCCTGCTCGAAAGCGAAATGTTCGGATATGAGCCGGGGGCCTTCACGGGTGCCGATCGCCGCCGGCGGGGCAAATTCGAGCAGGCCAGCACCGGGGTGCTTTTTTTGGACGAGATCGGCGACATGTCGCTCCCGCTCCAATCCAAGCTGCTGCATGTGCTGCAGGGGGGGGATTTCACCCCTTTGGGCTCCGAAAAGGCCATGCAGACGAACGCCTGGGTGATTGCGGCCACCAACCATGACCTCGAGCAGGATCTGACCGCCGGCAAATTCCGCGAGGACCTCTACTACCGGCTGAGCGCCATCAAAATTTTCATCGAACCTCTGCGCAACCGGCCCGAGGACATCCCTCTGCTGATCAACCACTACGTCGAGAAGTTCAAGGCCCAGTTCAACAATCGGGAGCTGCGCGTGCCCTCGGCGCGCACCATTCAACGGCTGTGTGCCTACAAGTGGCCCGGCAACGTGCGCGAGCTGCAGAACGTCCTCAAGCGGATTATGATCCTCGACGACGGCGAGGATGGCATCGAGGGGTTGCTCTCACCCGGTTCGGCACCGGCCGATGCCCGCGATGCAGACGGTGCGAAAGCAGCCCAGGCGGGCAGCTTCCTGGAGGTTCATGGAATCAGCGACCTTTCAGGCCTCTCCTTGAAGAAGGTTCGCAAAGAGGCCATGGACCGCGTGGAACGGGAGGTCATCGCCTACGTTTTGAACAAGACCGGCTGGAACCGCAGCAAGGCCACCAAAGTGCTGAAGATCAGCTACAAGACCCTTCTCTACAAGATAAAGGACCTGGGCATCGAGCCCCCGCCGGATGCGCTGCTGTGAACCATTGGGTTTTTTGGGCGCCCTGAACCGGAAGACGATTCCCTTAAAAACGGAAGTTTTCTCCACAAAAAGGGGCGCGGCGGAATCTGTGCCGATGGCGTGCGCCCTTGTCGGTTTCTTATTCAACCAACTGAAATAAAATAAAAATTTTATTTAGAACTTTTCCGGTCCAGTTATTTTTTAGGGGTGGCATATAAAATGCTTGGATAGTGGCCGGATTTCGGCTCGAGCGCGACACTCAACAGCAACCTCTAGAGAGCCTTTTTTGGGTCATGAGCAAAAAGATTGAAGCCACGATCCTTCCCGAGGATGACCACGGCGGGCGCCGCTGCGGCCTGGACCGGCGGAAATTCTCCTATACTGAGCATGTGCCCGAGCGCCGCAGCGGCAGCGACCGGCGCACAGCCAAACACCCGTGCCCAATCTCCCCTGAAAATCCGGACCCAGAGTCGCTGACGCTTTGAGCGTTGCGCTCAAACGTCCTTCCTCCGATCGGCAACTCATTGCGGCATCGGAACGCGTTTCGTTCATCGGCAATTCCATCCTTGAATCCCAACCAGGCGGCTGGTAAACGGCGAATGAACCGAACGAACCCCATTGTCGCCGGCGCCATGAAACCAGAGAGCATTCTCCAGCCGAGATCCAAGGTGCGAGTCCGCATTTGGGACCAGATGGTTCTGGTCGGGCTTGGATTGGCCCTTTTCTACACCGTGTTTGAGTCGATCCTCTTCATTTTTCTCCAGGTCGATGTCGACGTCATGCAGCGGATTTTCGGCCCCGGGATGAGCGCCGTTTACGGCCGGGCGACCATTCTGTGCCTGTTTGTCATTTTCGGTGCGCACGCCCAGTACACCATCAACCAGCGCAAGCAGGCCGAAACCGCGCTGCGGGAAAGCGAGGAGCGGTTTCGCCTCATCGTCGAGACCGCCCCCGTCGGCTATTTCGAACTTGACCTGGAGGGCGGCTTCACCTTCTTCAATGAGGCCGCCCTCGACATCCTGGGCGTGGCCCCGGCGGACATGGCGGCCAGAAACCAAATCGAGTTTGTCGACCGGGCCAGCCGTGAAAAACTCGAGGCGGCTTACGCAGATGTCCTGGCCACCGGCAGCCCGGCGCGCTCGATCGAGTGGCTTCTGGCTCGCCGGGACGGCTCCAAGCGCTTTGCGGAGTCTTCGATATCGCTGCTGCGCGACCGGCGCGGCCGGTCGGCGGGCTTCAGCGTCTTCATGCGGGATATCACCGAGCGGCGGCGCTCGGAGGCGCTGCGCCGGGCGAAGCTGGCGGCCGAGGCCGCCAGCCGGAGCAAAGGGGAGTTTCTTGCCAGCATGAGCCACGAGATCCGCACGCCGCTCAACGCCGTCATCGGGCTGGTGGACCTGATGCTCACCTCCGACCTGCGGCCCGACCAGCGCGAGGACTTGGACGTCGTGCGCTCCTCGGCCTACGCGCTGCTGTCGATCATCAACAATGTCCTGGATTACTCCAAAATCGAAGCCGGCCGGCTCGAACTGGACCGGACGTCTTTCAGCCTCGAGCTGTTCCTGGAGGAGTGCCTCAAGATCGTGGCCATGAAAGCGCACTCCAAGCGGGTGGAGCTGGCCTGCCGCATGGCCCCCGGGGTTCCCGACCGGCTGGTCGGGGACATGACCCGCCTCAGGCAGGTGCTGCTCAACCTGGTCGACAATGCCATCAAGTTCACGGAGCGGGGGGAGGTCATCGTCTCCGTCCGCACGGAATCGCAGACGCACGAGCAGGTGCTGCTGCGGATCCTGGTGACCGACACCGGGGTCGGCATCGCCCCGGAAAAACAGCGCCGGATTTTCAAGGCCTACGACCAGGGCGACCCCTCGGTGTCGCGGCGCTACGGCGGAACGGGGCTGGGCCTGGCGGTCTCCGCCCAGCTGGTGAAGCTGATGGGAGGCCGGATCGGGGTGCGCAGCCGCCCGGGGCAGGGCAGCACCTTCGGCTTCACGGCCGCCTTCGCCCGGCAGGGCCCGGAGGCGTCGCCGGCCGCCCCTTCGGCCGTCTTGGCCGGCCGGCCGGTGTTGGTGGTGGACGACAGTCCGGCTGCCCGCCGCATTGTCGCTGAGATCCTCGAACGCGCCGGCATGACCGTTGCCGCCGCCGATGGAGCGCAGCAGGCCAGGGCTCGGTTGGCCCGGGCCGGTCCGCTGCCTGCGGTCGTGCTGGTGGACTCCGACATGCCCGGCACCGACGGCTTCGGCGTGGCCGCCGAACTGAGGCGCGATTTTCCCGCCGCGCAGGTGGTGATGATGTTGACCTTCCCCCAACTCAAGCGCAAGGCGGAGTGCGCCGCCCTGGGGGTCAGCGCAACCCTGGTCAAGCCGTTCGGGCAGCGAAGCCTTCTCGATGCGGTCGAACGGGTTCTTGCCGGCAGCGGTCGGGCTGCTGCCGCCGGGGCTCAGACGCCCGCCGCCGCTGCACCGGACCGTCGGCCTCTCAAAATTTTGGTGGTCGAGGACACGGCGTTCAATCAGAAGTTCATCCTGCGGCTGCTCGAGCGCTGGGGCCACACGCCGGTCCTGGCGGAAGACGGCAGCAGGGCGGTCGAGTTGTATTCGGGCGCGAATTTCGACCTGATCCTGATGGACCTGCAAATGCCGGAAATGGACGGTTTTCAGGCCGCCCGCGCCATTCGGATGATCGAGGACGCCCGCGGCGGCCACACCCCCATCATCGCCCTGAGCGCGCATGCCATCCACGACGAGCGGGAGCGCTGCCTGGAATCCGGCATGGACGAGTATCTGCCCAAGCCGGTCGACTCCGATGCTCTGCGACGCATGATCGACGGGCTGATACCGCCCGGTGCTGCGGCGCGTCCAGCCGGGGCGGTTCAGGGCGCTGCGGTTTCCGGGTTGCTGATGAGCTTGGGCAACGACTGGGGCTTTGTCAAGGAGGTGGTCGATGTGTTTTGCGCCGACTATCCGCACCTGCTGTCGGCTCTGCGGAGCGCAGCCGCGTCATCGGATGCGCCCGCCTTCATGCGGGCGGCGCACTCGTTGAAGGGCATGCTGCGCAATTTCCAGGCGGAGCCCGCCGCCGCAAAGGCCCAGATGCTGGAGCAGATGGGGCTGGCCGGAGATCTGGCCGGCGCCCGGCCGATCATCGCGGAACTGGCCGAAGGGCTTTCCAGCCTGGAGCAGCATCTGCGCAGCCTCCTCGCACGCGCCCCTGCCGCAACGTGAAACCATGGCCTTTTCAGGCGGTATGGGGTATGATGAAAAAAAATGCCTAAAATGCGCTATATTGCCTAAAACGCCTAAAATTGGAAAAGACCAAAAGAACTCTTCTGCCGCAGACACTCGCAGACGGCAGCTGAGTGCCGGTGCATTCTGATGCCAAAGCGTTTCAGCCCCGCGACCTGCGGGGCTGAAACCTGCAATCGCTGCGCGAGGGAAACCTTTCCCGGAGGGCTTGGCGTCTTTGGCCGGCCAGGTCGGCCGGA
>JALOOU010000172.1 GCA_025454255.1 Desulfobacterales bacterium
GTCGCCGACTTCCGTGACGGTCCCGGCCAGCGAGGCGTGCACCCGCGCTCCCAGGGCGCCCGCCGGGATTTCACCGATCAGGTCGCCGGTCTTCACCGCGTCGCCCACCCGCACCCGGGCCACGGCCGGCGCGCCGGTATGCTGGTGCAGCGGGATTCGTACCGCTGACGGCCTGATTTCGCCCCCGTCTCCCGGATGGAGGTCCATGTACGCCAGCAGATCGAGCTTGATGGCCAGGCGCGATACCGGGATTTTGCGGAAGGTGTTGAGAACCGACTGGGATTCCACGACCTCGCGTGGCCCCGTATAGGCCAGTCCGTCCTGCTTGAACTTGGCCTTGAAGATGGCGTTGATGCGCCGCGGGGAAAGCCGCATCGGGCAGGCGAAGAGCTCGCAGACCCCGCACTCGCTGCACATGAAGGCCTGCAGCGTGCCCATGGCGGTGTCCACCCCGCCGCCGAAAGCCCGCATCACGCGGTGGGTCTCGAACCCGTGGCCGATGTTGTGCCGCGGGCAAAGGTCGGTGCAGTACCGGCACTGGATGCAGGCGGCGCCGGCCTGCTTCTGCATCTCGCGCACGGACAGCGTGGCCATCCGGTGCAGGTAGTGGCCGCGGGGCAGCACGATGAGCCCGCCGCTGGTCTTGGTGATCACCGTCCGGCGCGCCGCCTCGGGTTCGTCCACGAAGCGGCCCATCATCGGTCCTCCAAACAGATACACCGGGTCGGGGACGACGGCGCCGCCGCAGGCGCTGACGCACTCCTCGGCGGCCGTGCCCACCGGCACCGTCAGCACGCTCGGCCGGGCCACTTCGCCGGTGACCGTGACCACGCGGTGAGTGACCGGATGCCCCTCGATGGCGCGGCTCACGGCGTGAAGGGTCCCGACATTGGAGACGACGGCGCCGATGTCCTTGGGCAGCCCCAGCGGCGGAATCGTGCGGCCGAGCAGTTCGTTCACTAGAACGTGCTCGTCGCCGGCCGGATAAAAATTGTCGAGCTGCGCCAGCTCGATGCCCGTGCCGGCAGTGGCTGCTTTAAACCGTTCCGCGATCTCGCCGTACTTGCGCTTGATCGCAACGATGCCGCGGCCGGCGCCCATGGCCGCCATGACGGCCTGGAGGGCGGAGACAATCGCCTCGGCGTGGCGGTGCATGACGTGCTGGTCGGTGTAGAGCAGCGGCTCGCACTCGCACCCGTTGGCGATGACGGTATCCGCCGGCGCGTCGTACTTCACGTGCGCCGGGAAACCGGCGCCGCCCTCTCCGACGACTCCGGCCGCGCGCACCCGCTGCAGCAGGGTTGCCTTGTTCATTGCCCGTCTGCTAACCTTCCGTCGGTCGTTAGTTCCTGACCTCGATCGGGAAAACATTCTCGAGATCGCCGTGCGGCCGCGGGATGACATGCACGGCAATCACCTCGCCGACCCGCCGGGCCGCGGCAGCGCCGGCGTCAGTGGCGGCCTTGCAGGCGGCCACGTCGCCGCGGACCATCGCGGTCACGTAGCCGGCGCCGATCTGCTTGTAAGCCACCAGCTGCACGCGCGCGGCCTTGACCATGGCGTCCGCCGCTTCGATCAGGGCCACCAGCCCCTTGGTTTCGATCATTCCCAATGCGTCCACTCCGGACCTCCTCTGGTGTCACGATTGGAGCTCTTTACAGCCAACTCTTCCGATCACCCCCACCCGGCCTCCCCCGTCAAGGGGGAGGGGAGGAGGGGCATCCCTCATCGTGCTGACCGGGCACATGCGGGCGTTGTAATTCACCCGCCATCAATTGAGCAGGTTGCCGCGCTTCATGCAGATGCCGAGCACGGCCACCCGGAATATGTCATTGGCGCTGCAGCCCCGCGACAGGTCGTGCCAGCCGCCTTCGAACCCCTGCAGGAACGGCCCCATGGCGCTGTATCCGGCCAGGCGCTGCACCATTTTATAGGCGATGTTGCCCGCCTCGAGCGACGGGAAGACGATCACATTGGCCTGGCCCTCGATGATGCTGCCGGGCGCCTTGAGCGCCGCCACCTCTGGGTCGACCGCGGCGTCGAACTGCAGCTCGCCGTCCACCTTGAGATCCGGGGCGCGCTCGCGCACGATTTCGACGGCCTGGCGCACCGTTTCGGCCCGCGGGTGTTGGGCGCTGCCCTTGGTGGAAAACGACAGCAGCGCGACCCGCGGCTCCTGCTTGAGCAGGTTGCGCGCCTGGTTCGCCGAGGCGATGGCGATGTCGGCCAGAGCCTCCGCCGTCGGCTCGGGCACCACCGCGCAGTCGGCAAACACGAACTGCCGCTCGCTGTCCGGGGAGACCATCAGAAAGAAGCTCGAAACGGTCTTGATGCCCGACTTTTTCGGGATGACGCTCAGACCGGCGCGCAGCACGGCGGCCGTGGTGGAGAGGTTCCCGGCCACCCCGACCTCCACCTCGCCGCGGCGCACCATCAGGGCGCCGGCCGCCAGCGGGCAGTCCACGGTGGCGCGGGCCTGCTCCGCGGTGATCGGCTTTCCGGCCTCCTTGCGGATCGCGGCGTACTGCTCGGCGTTTCTTGCCAGCAGACTGGGGCTGGCATGGTCGACCACCACGAAACCGGCCGCCTGCAGCCGCGCCTCGCGCATCTTGCTGCGGACGGCGAAGGGCGACTGCACCAGCACCGGGTCCGCCAGCCCTTCGCGTTTCAGCCGCGCGGCCGCCTCCAGGACGCGCGGGTCCAGGCTGTCGGGGAAAGCCACCGTCCCCGGCTGCCTGCGGCAGGATTCTATGCAGCCCTGCAGGATGTCCACGTCGCGCCGCCCCGGGTCCGTGTCAGCGGAGGCAATTGACGCAGGCGACCCGGACCCGGCCGGGTGCGCTGTAGACCACCTGGGCGCCCTGGGGGAAGAAGAGCATGTCCCCGGCCTTGGCTACCAGGCTGTTTCCACCCACCGTCAGGTGCAGCTCCCCTTCGATCACGATCCCGATTTCAGGGAATTCGACGGTGCGGCTGAACGCGGCCTTCTGCCACTCCATGTAGCCGCCCGCCAGTTTGAGGTCGTCGCCGCAGCGGATGGCCTCGGCCACCAGGGCTTTTTCGGCCACCGGCACCGGCCCGGAACCGCCTTCGAGCAGCCGCGCTCCGCTGATGAAGCAGACCCCATCGGCGCAGGCGACGTGCCGAGGTGCGGCCGACGCCACCGACGGGCCGGAGGATTCAAGCCGGGC
>JALOOU010000041.1 GCA_025454255.1 Desulfobacterales bacterium
GTTGGTGAGCAGATCAATGTTGGTGTGCCGGCCGACCTCGACCAGTTTGGGCGAGATCACTCACATGGCACAGTCGTTGGTGGGAAAGGTCTTGTCCAGCTGAGCCATCAGCCCGCCGACGGCGGGCAGCTTGTCGACCAGGTAGACCTTGAAATCCGAGTTGGCCAGGTCCAGGGAGGCCTGCATGCCGGCGATGCCGGCGCCGACCACCATCACCGATCCGCTCTTGAGGCTTGGGGTAGATCCCATTCAGTCTCCTCGATACGAGGCTGACGCCCGGGCGTCAGCCGATGTTCAGGGTGTTTGGTTTTCAGCAAGCAACGCCGCGCGGCGGGTTGGGCCGGGAAACCGGCGCTCGCATGCTGTTGAAACGCCAAGGGGGCGATTATGCTCTTTAAGAGGAGGGGTGTCAAGAAAATTCAAACAGAGAAAACCCAATGATTTCATGTTGATTTCATTCAACCCCATAGGCCTTGAGCTTGCGGCGCAGCGTGTTGAGCCCAACCCCCAGGACGCGCGCTGCGCGCACCTTGTTGCGGTCAAGGTCGTTGTACACGTCAAGGATGTGTTGTTTTTCGACATCGGCCAGGGGCCGCCGCGGCGAACGACGCCGCGAGCGGGAACCCCCGGCCGGGAGGTCGCGCCGGCGCAACGGCTCCGGCAGGCAGTCGATCGACAGCTTCCGACCCTGGGACAAGTTGACGGCCGCCTGGAGAATCGACTTGAGTTCGCGCACGTTTCCCGGGTACTCGTAGGCCATCAGCACATCCAGCGCGGCGGCATCCATCGATTGGCCGGGGTCGGCCTTGCCGAGATTCTTCAGGAAATGCTCGATCAGCACGGGAATGTCCTCGCGGCGCTCCTTCAGGGGCGGCAGGTGCAGCCAGCTGCCGCGGATGCGGTAGTAGAGGTCCCGGCGGAAGCGGTGGCCGGCCACCATCTGGTCCAGATCCTCGTTGGTGGCGGCGACAAAGCGCACGTCGGCGCGCTGGGGCGCGGAGCTGCCCACCGGGGTGAACTCGCCGTCCTGCAGCACCCGCAGCAGCTTGCCTTGCAGGCCCAGCGGCAGGTTGCCGATCTCATCCAGAAACAGGGTGCCGTGATCGCAGTGCCGGATGTGACCCGGGCGCTCCCGCTCGGCCCCGGTGAAGGCGCCTTTGGTGTGGCCGAAGAATTCGGCTTCGAAAAGCCCGCCGGTCAGGGCCGCCATGTTGACCGGCAGGAAGGGCTGCCGGCGGCGGGGGCTGGCCCGGTGGATGGCCCGCGCCAGCAGCTCCTTGCCCGTCCCGCTCGCACCGGTGATCAGGATGGGCACATCGCTGGCGGCATGCAGCTCGGCCTCTTTGAGCACCCGCAAGAGCGAGGTGGAGCGGGTGATGATTTCCCGGAAGGCCTCGGGCTGCTCGAAGACCGGCGGCCGGCGGCTGCGTTCGATCTGCAGGATATCCAGCAACCGCTTGCGCTCCAGGGCGCGCTTGACCGCAAAGATCAAATCCTCCTCGGAAACCGGCTTGACGAGGTAGTCGTAGGCGCCCAGGCGCAGGCATTCGACCGCCGTGCGCGCATCGTTGACGGCGGTGACCATGATGCACTCGGTCCATGGGCTGTGCCGTTTGATCGTCTCGAGCAGCTCCCGCCCGTCGAGCTCCGGCATGCCCACGTCTATCAGGGCCACATCGAAGGCCCCGTTCGACTCGAAGCACTCCGCCGCGGCGATCGGGTCGTTTAGGCCGACCGTCTCCGGAAAGCCCCCGGCCTTCAGGCGGCTTATGACCAGATCAAGATAGTCGCCGTCGTCGTCGACAACGATGATGCGGGAGCCCATGCGGTGTCACCTGTGCCGTTGCGGCATATGCCGATCTGGCCTGTTTCATATAACATATTGATATCGCTTTTTAAAAATTTAAACAATGCCATATTGGCACACTCGCCGGGTTATTTCAAGCGGTTTGAGCCGAGGCGAAGCGGTCACCGAATCGCATTCAACCAGCTGTGATTGCGCTCAATCCTGGCGAATCCGCTCCTGCGGCACGATGCTTGCTCAGCTCCTCGGCATGCACCGCGCCGGAATGATGCCGATCCGTGATTTCCGCTCCGCCCCAATCCCACCAACGATCTGCGGGAGGGTCTTTCGATGACGCTGCAGCAGCGGTTCGACTCAGGCGAATTTGTGGTCGTGGCCGAAATGGAACCCCCCAAGGGCGTCAACGTCGCCGAGATGGTCGGCCACGCCAAACGGGTCAAGGACCGGGTCGCCGCCTTTCTGGTCCCGGAGATGAACCATGCGGTCATGCGCATGAGCGCCCTGGGCGGAGCGATGGTGCTGCGCGAGCAGGGCATGGAGGCCATCATGCAGGTCTGCTGCCGGGACCGCAACCGGCTCGCCCTCCAGGGCGATCTGCTGGGGGCCGGCGCCTGCGGGATCCGCAACCTCGTCGTCGTGGGCGGGGAGGACCCCAGCTACGGGGACCACCACCAGGCCCGGGCGGTGCACGACATCACGCCGCTGGACCTGCTCACCGTCATCCAGGGGCTGCAGGCCGGCCGGGACATGGCCGGGGTCGAGCTCAACGGCTCCCCGCAGTTTTTGGTGGGTGCAACCACCCACGCCGGCGCCCGGGGGCGGTCGGCCGAGCTCGAGGCCGAGGAGATGAGCGCGCGCGCCGCGGCCGGCGCGCGCTTCTTCATCACCCCGCCCGTTTTCGACCCGGAGCTGATCGCGCCCTTCATGCGCCGGGTCGACCCGCAGCGCACCGTCATCCTGCCCACGGTGCTGCTGCTCAAATCCCTGGGCATGGCCCGCTACATCGAACGCAACATGCCCCACATCTTCATCCCGCCCGAGATCATCGACCGCATCCAGAAATCGCCGGACAAAGTGCGCGAGTGCGTGCGGATCGCGGTGGAGCTGGTGTCGCGCCTCAAATCCGGAGGGGTCAAGGGGGTGATGATCTCGACCCTGGGCTGGGAGCACAAGCTGCCGGACATCGTCGAGTCACTGTGAGTCGGACCATAGGGGGAGGCAATGGAACACACGCACGTCAAAGAGGCACCCGCAAGCGCGGCGACGCCCGTCGGTGCGGTCATGGTGGTCGGCGCTGGCATCGCCGGCATGCAGTCCGCTCTGGACCTGGCCAACTCGGGCTACTACGTCTACCTGGTGGAGAAGCAGTCCGCCGTAGGCGGGCTGATGTCCCAGCTGGACAAGACCTTCCCGACCAACGACTGCGCGATGTGAATCATCTCGCCCAAACTGGTCGAGGTCGGCCGGCATCGCAACATCGAGACGCAGGCGGAACTCCTGTCGCTGGACGGCGGCCCGGGTCGCTTTACCGCTAAAGTCCTTCAGCGCCCGCGCTTCATCGACACCGCCAAGTGCACCAGCTGCGGGGAGTGCGCCAAGGTCTGCCCCGTCGAGCTGCCCAACGAGTACGACGAGGGCCTCTCCACCCGGCACGCCGCCTTCAAGCTCTACGCGCAGGCCATCCCGGGCGCCTTCGCCATCCACAAGGCCGACAAGGCCCCCTGCCGGCTGGCCTGCCCGGCCGGCTTGAACGTGCAGGGCTACGTGCAGATGGTCAAGGCGGGCAAATACCGCGAGGCGCTCGAGATCATCATGGCCGACCTGCCGCTGCCCGGCGTGCTGGGGCGGATCTGCCCCCACGGCTGCGAAGACGCCTGCCGCCGGGCGGAAAAGGACCAGCCGCTGGCCATCCGCGACCTCAAGCGTCTGGCGGCCGACTCGGTCGACCCGCGCGAGATCGCCATCGCCTGCGCGCCGCCCCGGCCCCAAACCGTGGCCATCATCGGGTCGGGACCGGCGGGGTTGTCCTGCGCCTACCACCTGGCGCGCCGCGGCATCCGCGCCACCATCTTCGAGGCGCTGCCGGCCGCCGGCGGCATGCTGCGGGCCGGCATCCCGGCCCACCGGCTGCCGCGCGAGGTGCTCGACCGGGAGATCGAGGTCATCACCCGCCTCGGGGTGGAGATCCGCACCGGCACCGCCCTGGGCCGGGATGTCACGATCGACGGCCTGCTGGCCGACGGGTTCTCGGCGGTCTACCTGGCCTTGGGCGCCCACAAGGGGATCGAGTTGGGCATCCCGGGCGAACGCAGCGAGGGGGTGCGGCAGGGGGTCGAATTCCTGCGCGAGGCCAACCTCGCCGGCACGACCCGTGTCGGGCGCCGGGTGGCCGTGATCGGCGGGGGCAACGTCGCCATCGACGTGTCGCGTTCGGCCATCCGCTTGGGGGCGGAGGAGGTGGCCATCATCTACCGCCGCACCCGAGCGGAGATGCCGGCCTGGGAGGAGGAGATCCGCGCGGCCGAATCCGAAGGGGTCGCGATCACCTACCTGGCGGCCCCTCAGGAAGTCCTGGCCCGCGAAGGCCAGGTGGTCGGCTTGCGCTGCATCCGCATGGAGCTGACCGAGCCCGACTCCTCCGGCCGCCGGCGGCCCGTGCCCGTGCCCGGCACCGAGTTCGAAATCGAGTGCGACCAGATCATCCCCGCCGTCGGGCAGCGGCCGGACCTCTCCGCCCTGGAGGAAGCCGCCGGCCTCACCTTCGCGCGCTGGGGCACGGTGGAGGCTGACGCCGTCTCTTACGCCACCGGCCGCCCCGGCGTGTTCGCCGGAGGGGACCTGTTGACCGGACCCTGGGTGGCGATCGGGGCCGTGGCCGCCGGCAAGGAGGCGGCCGAATCGATCCTGCGCTACATCGAAGGCCGCGACCTCACCGCAGGCCGGGAGCCGGTCAAGAACGAGCACCCCGTCTACCGGCCCGTGCCGGCGGACGAGCCCCGGATGGCCCGGGCCCGCATGCCCGAGCTGCCGGTCGCGGAGCGCCGCGGCAATTTCAAGGAGGTCGAGCTGGGCTACGACGAGGCGGCCGGCCGCGCGGAGGCCTCCCGCTGCATCAACTGCGGCTTCTGCTGCGAATGCGGCCAGTGCGCCAGCGCCTGCCTGGCCCATGCGGTCGATCACGGCCAGGCGCCCCGCGTGCGCGAACTGCAGGTCGGCTCCGTGATCCTGAGCACCGGCAGCGAGCCGTTCGACCCCTCGGCCCTGACCAACGTCTACCCCTACCGCAGCTGCCCCAACGTGGTCACGAGCCTGGAGTTCGAGCGCCTCCTGAGCGCCTCGGGCCCGACCATGGGGCACCTGGTGCGCCCCTCGGACGGCAAGGAGCCGAAGAAGATCGCCTGGCTGCAGTGCGTGGGCTCGCGGGACATCAACCGCTCGGGCAACGGCTACTGCTCCTCGGTCTGCTGCATGTACGCCATCAAAGACGCCATGATCGCCAAGGAGCACGCCCACGGCGAACTCGACTGCGCCGTCTTCTACATGGACATCCGCACCTTCGGCAAGGAGTACGAGAAGTACTACCTGCGCGCCCGGGACCAGGCCGGCGTGCGCTTCGTCAACGCGCGGGTGCACAGCGTCGACGAGACCCGCGACGAGCGCACGCTCAAGCTGCGCTATGTGGGCGACGACGGCGGCCTGCAGGAGGAGACCTTCGACATGGTGGTGCTCTCGGTCGGCCTCCAGGTCGGACGCGACGCCCGCGAGCTGGCGAAGCGCCTCTCCATCGACACCGACCGCTACGGGTTTGCCGTCTCCCCGCCGTTTCAGCCGGTTGCCACCTCGCGGCCCGGGGTCTTCGCCTGCGGGGTCTTCCAGCAGCCCAAGGACATCCCCGGCTCGGTGGCGGAGGCCAGCGCGGCCGCCGGCATGGCCGGCCGGCTGCTGGCCTCCGGCCGCAACTCCCTCGCCCGCCAGCTGGAGACCCCCGCGGAGATCGACGTCGCCGGGGAGCAGCCGCGGATAGGGGTCTTCGTCTGCAACTGCGGGGTGAACATCGCCGGCGTGGTGGACGTGCCCGCGGTGGTGGAGCATGCCCGGGGGCTGCCCAACGTGGTGTTCGCCGGCCAGAACCTCTTCACCTGCAGCCAGGACTCCCAGGAACTGATGAAGCAGACGATCGCCGAGCACCGCCTCAACCGGGTGGTGGTCGCCGCCTGCTCCCCCAAGACCCACGAGGGGATCTTCATGGACACCCTCCAGGCCGCCGGCAGGAACAAATACCTGCTGGAGATGGCCAACATCCGCAACCAGGACTCCTGGGTGCATGCCGCCGCCCCGCTCGAGGCGACCGCCAAGGCGCGGCAGCTGGTCGGCATGGCGGCCGCCCGGGCCGCCACCCTGAACCCGCTGCGGGAGAAGGTCATCTCCGTCAACCCGCGGGCGCTGGTCGTCGGCGGCGGGGTGGCCGGAATGAACGCCGCCCTGACCATCTCCGACCAGGGCTACGAGGTGGTGCTGATCGAAAAAGAGGAGCGCCTGGGCGGCATGGCCAACCGCCTGCACGCCACCATCGAAGGCTGGGACGTGCCGCGCTACCTCCAGGAGCTCACCGGCCGGGTGCAGTCCCACCCGGGGATCCAGGTATTGACCCGCGCGCTGGTCGTGGGCTTCAGCGGGTTCAAGGGCAACTTCACCACCGAGGTCCTGGTGGGGCCGGCCATGTATGAGCGCAAAATCGAGCACGGGGTCGTCATCCTGGCCACCGGGGCCGGGGAGTACCGTCCCGACGAGTACCGCTACGGGCAGGATGGGCGCGTCCTGACCCAGGTGGAGCTGAGCGCCCGGCTGCACGAGCACGGCGCCCAGGGGCTCGCCAGCGTGGTGATGATCCAGTGCGTCGGCTCGCGCAACGAACAAAACCCCAACTGCTCCCGGGTCTGCTGCCAGGCGGCGGTCAAAAACGCGATCCACATAAAGAAGCTCAACCCCGAGGCGCAGGTGTGCGTGCTCTACCGCGACCTGCGCACCTACGGGCTGCTGGAGGAGTACTACCAGGAGGCGCGCCGGCTGGGGGTGATCTTCGTCCGCTTCGACACCGACGCCCCGCCGCGGGTCGAGGCCGGCAACGGCCGGCTCTGCGTCACCTTCCGGGACGAAATCATCGGCCGGGACCTGCAGATGGACGCCGACCTGGTGGCGCTCAGCGCCGGAATGGTGCCCGCCGACACCGAGGAGCTGGCCTCGCTGGTCAAACTGGCCCGCACCCCCGAGGGACACTTCATGGAAGCGCACGTGAAGCTGCGGCCGGTGGACATGGCAACCGAGGGGCTCTTCATCTGCGGCACGGCCCACAGCCCCCAGCTGCTGAGCGAGTCCATCAGCCAGGCCGGCGCGGCGGCCGCGCGCGCCGTCACCTTCCTCTCCCAGAGCCGGCTGACGCTCTCGGCCGTCACGGCCCGTGTAACCCCGGAGCTGTGCGCCGCCTGCCTGATCTGCGTGCGCGCCTGCCCCTACGGGGTGCCGAAGATCAACGCGGAGGGTGTCAGCGCGATCGACGAGGCGCTCTGCCACGGCTGCGGCATCTGCGCCGCCGAGTGCCCGGCCAAGGCGATCCAGCTCAACTGGTACGAGGACGAGCAGCTGATGTGCAAGGTGGATGCGCTGATGGATGCAGTGCTGTAGAAAAAGGGTTCACGGATTCGAGCGGTCAAGGGGCCAAGCAATAAAAGGCATGCCGCCTGCCCCCGAACCCTCGATCCCGCGATCCCGCGGACCCTTGAAAGCGGAGGATTGCATATGACCACCCCGTTTGAACCCGTGATCGTCGCCTTCTGCTGCAACTACTGAGGGTACACGGCCGCGGACCTGGCAGGTTCGATGCGACTGGGCTACCCGAGCTCCATCCGGATCATCCGCGTGCCCTGCACCGGCAAGGTGGATGTGCTGCACATCCTCCGGTGCTTCGAGCGCGGCGCCGACGGCGTGACCGTGGTGGGCTGCCGGGAGGGCGACTGCCATTACCAGACCGGCAATTTCCGAGCGAAAAAACGCGTGCAGCAGGCGCAAGCGATTCTGGAGCAAATCGGCATCGGCGGGACCCGGGTGCGCATGTGCAACCTCTCCTCCAGCGATGCGCCGTTGTTCGTGCGCTTCGCCCAGGAGATGCACGCGGCGATTATGGACGCCGGGCCCAACCCGGTCCGCACGGCCCGCATGCTGCAGAGGGCCTCCGCCGGGACGACTGCGGCGCTGCAGCAGCCGTGAGGGCGGCAAGAAATCCGCCCCCTTGGGGCGGCCAGGGATGTGAGAGGAGGGGCAGCGTATGATCGTGGCCGAACGAAAACCGATTGAAGAGATCCTCGGACAGGTGAAGCAGGTGCGCAGCGTGCTGGTCCTCGGCTGCAACGAGTGCGTGACCGTCTGCGAGGCCGGCGGCAAAAAGGAGGTGGGGGTGCTCGCCTCCGCCCTGCGCATGCTGTTTCTTCAGCAGGGCCGCGAGGTCAACGTCGGCGAGCGCACCCTCGAGCGTCAGTGCGACACGGAGTACCTCGAGGAGATCCGCGACATGATCGACGCCTTCGACGCGGTGGTCTCCCTCGCCTGCGGGGTCGGCATCCAGTTTACGGCGGAGCGCTACCCGTCCAAGGCGGTCTATCCCGGGGTCAACACCTGCTTCATGGGGGCGGCGCTGGAGCGCGGGGTGTGGTCCGAGCGCTGCCAGGGCTGCGGCAGCTGCATCCTGGCGGCCACCGGCGCGGTCTGCCCGATCACCCGCTGCGCCAAGCGGCTCTTGAACGGCCCCTGCGGCGGCTCGACCGCCGGCAAGTGCGAAATCAGCAAGGACGTGGAGTGCGCCTGGCAGCTGATCATCGACCGATTGAAGGCGCTCGGCCGCCTGGAGGACTACGAACGGCTGAGCCCGATCAAGGACTGGTCCACCGACCGCGCCGGGGGGCCCCGGAAGATCATCAGGGAGGATCTGCGATCATGAGCCCGAAGACGCCCAGCAAACTCGAGAAAATCCTGCGCGCCGGCCACCGGGCGGTGACCTCCGAGTGCGGCCCGCCCCGCGGCAGCGACCCTGCCCACATCGTGCACAAGGCCCAGCTGATCCAGCGGCACGTGGATGCCATCAACATCACCGACAACCAGACCTCGGTCTGCCGCCTCTGCAGCCTGGCGGCCTGCATCCGGCTGAAACTGATGGGCCTGGAGCCGGTCCTGCAGATGGTGGTCCGCGACCGCAACCGGATCGCCCTGCAAAGCGACATCCTGGGCGCGGCCTCCTTCGACATCCACAACCTGCTCTGCCTCTCCGGCGACCACCAGCGCTTCGGCGACAACGCCCAGGGGCAGAACGTCTTCGACCTCGACTCGATGCAGCTGCTCCAGACGGTGCGCCGCATGCGCGACGAGGGCAAGTTTCTCGGCGGCGACCCGGTCCAGCGACCGCCGGCCATGTTCGTGGGGGCCGCCGCCAACCCCTTTGCCGACCCCTTCGAGATCCGGGTGCCGCGGCTGGCGAAGAAAGTGGCCGCGGGCGCCGAATTCATCCAGACCCAGTGCATCTACAACCTGGAGCGCTTCGAGAAGTGGATGGAGCTCGTCCGCGACCGGGGGCTGCACGAAAAGGTCTTCATTTTGGCCGGCGTGACGCCGTTCAAGTCGGCCGGCATGGCCCGCTACATGAAAAGCAAGGTTCCGGGCATGGACGTGCCCGACGAGGTAGTCAAGCGCATGGCCGGCACCCCCAAGGACAAACAGGCCGAAGAGGGGATCACGATCTGCGTCGAGACCATCCAGCGGCTGAAAGCGGTCGAGGGCGTCGCCGGGTTCCACATCATGGCCATCGAGTGGGAGGAACGGGTTCCGGAGATCGTGGAACGCGCGGGGCTGTTTCCGCGGCCGACGGTGTAGCGGCGTCCCGCGCTCGTTTTCCATCGTAGCCGACTTCAACCGAGGACAGTGTTCCCAAAATAGGAGGTGCTGCATGGTCGCTCAAAAACGAATCCTGGTGGTCGATGACGAGGCCGATTTCGCCGCGCTGGTCCAGGGCAATCTGGAAAAGGAAGGCTTCAAAGTGGAGCTCGCCTACAACGGCGTCGAAGGCCTGGCGAAGGTGCGGGCCAACCCTCCCGACGCGATCGTGCTCGATGTGATGATGCCGGAAAAGGACGGCTACACGGTCTGCAAGGAATTGAAGCACAGCGACGATCTTTGCAACATCCCGGTGATCCTGCTCACGGCGGTCGCCTCGCACGTCACCTCCACCCGCTACAGCCACGCGGACGGAATGACTACCGAGGCCGACGACTACATCGCCAAGCCGGCTTCCGCGGCGGACATCACCCGCAGCCTCAAGCGGCTGCTGGCAATGGAGTAGGCCGGCCAACCGCTCGAACGCTCAAGGCGGAGGGCCGCCGTTGCGCCTGGCCGCGCATTGAGCCCTGAGTCTTCAGCATGAAGGTCTTTTGCATCCTCAGCGATGAACGCGCGTTCCACTCGCGCTCCCCCGTCATGTTCTCCACCGTGCTGCGGCGCCAGGGGATCAACGCGGTGTACGTGCCCTTCATGGTCCAGCCCGCAAGCCTCGGCCGGGCCATGGAAGGGTTGCGGGTGCTCAACATCGCCGGCGCCAACGTCACGGCCCCCTTCAAGGAGACGATCATCCCGCACCTGGACGGGCTGTCCGAGGGGGCGCGCTTCATCGGGGCGATCAACACCATCGTGCGCGACGGCGACAAGCTCAAGGGCTACAACACCAACGCCATCGGCATCATGGATGCCATGCGCGCCGCGGGCTTCAACGTGGAGGACAAGAGCGCGCTCGTCTTCGGGACCGGAGGGGCCGCCCGCACCGTGGCCTTCATCCTGACCTGGCTTCGGGCGCGGGAGGTGTGGGTGGTCGGGCGCAACGCCGAGCGCGCGCGGGCGATCGTGACCGCGTTCAGCGGCCGGGGGATGGATCCGGCCGTGCTGGCCGGACTGCCCCTGCCCGCGCAGATCGTCATCAACGCCACCTCCGTCTCCAGCCCGGAGGAGGCCGCAGATTTAGCTGGCCTGGTGGAAACGCTCGATCTGCGGGGCTGCGAGCTGATGCTCGATCTGAACTACGGCCGGCGGCGCAACTTCTGGCAGGACAAGGCCCGGGCGCTGGGCGTGCACTTCATGGACGGATTGAGCCCCCTCGCCTTCCAAGCGCGCCGCACCCTGCAGCTGTGGACCGGGATCCAGGTGCCCCCGGAGGAGTTCATCCGCGCCCTGCAGAACGGGGATGGGCAGGCGATGTAAAGAGGGTCGGGCTCCACGGCTCAAGGTTCACAGTTGACGGAGTGGCAAAAAAGGGTTCACGGTCGGGGCACGGCACCGATCCTGTCAGGCGCCCTGCAACCCTTAACCTTGAACCGTGAACCCGGAACCTTCTTTTTTTACCGCATCGGCAGGAGCACCGTGAAGACCGACCCCTCCCCCGGGGTGCTCTGCACCTCGATGAACCCGCCCATGGCGTCGAGCAATCCCTTGACGATGGACAACCCCAGGCCGGTCCCGGTGATGTAGCGCGTCTGCTCGTCCTTGACCCGGTAGAAACGCTCGAAAATCCGCGGCAGGTGCTTCTCCGGTATCCCCAGCCCGTTGTCGCTCACCCGGACCCGCACGTTCACCCCGGCCATGTCGGCCTCCACCCGGATGCGTCCGCCCTCGGGGGTGTAGCTGATGGCGTTGGCGATGAGGTTTCCGAAAATGCTCTCGAGCGCCAGCGGATCGGCCTGCAGCTCGGGCAGCGGCTCTGCGGGCAGGCTCAGCGTCAGGCTCTGATGCTTGGCCTCGGCCTTGGCGCCCAGAAATTCGACGATACCGCCCAGCAACTCCCCCAGCACCACCGGCCGCGGCTCGCGGCAGATCAGCCCCTCGTCGATCCGCGACATGTCCAACAGATCGTTGATGAGCGAGATCAGACCCTTGGTTTTCTCCTTGGCGCGCGTGAGGATGTGCTGGTCCTGGGCGGGAGCATGGTCCACCAGGTCGCCGATCACGGTCGCCAGCTGCTCGTGGATCGTGGAGAGCGGGGAGCGCAGCTCGTGGGTCACCTTGGAGACGAACTCGGACTTGAGCCGGTCCACGATCTTGAGCGTAGTGATGTCCACCAGGTTCACGACCGCCCCGAGGCACTCCCGGCGCTCCCCCAGCACCGGCTGGGCACGGGCCCGCAGGAATTTCTCGTTGGGCAGGGCGAACTCCTGGGCGGGGATGTCCTCGAAGTCCAGGATCCGCCCCTGGGAAATCTCCATGACCAGGCGGCAGAAGGCATCGTTGGAGATGTAGGCGTCGATCGGGTTTCCGGGCTTCGCCTCCGGGCCGAGCCCCAGCAGCTGCCGGCAGGCGGGGTTCATGAGCACCACCTGCCCGGCGGTGTTGGTCACCAGCACCCCGTCGGGCAGCGACTCGACGATGGTGTGGATCCGGCTCTTTTCGGTGCCCAGATCGGAGAGCGTCCGGAGTTTCTCCTGCTCGAGGTGCTCGGCCTCCCGCGTCAGGCGGACCTTGTCAGCGGTGCGGTTGACCACGATGCGCAGCTGGTCCGGCTCGAAGGGCTTGGGGATGAAGTCGTAGGCGCCCCGTTTCATGGCTTCGATGGCGGTCTCGACCGTGGCGAACCCGGTGATGATGATGACCAGGATGTGCGGGTCGACCTCCCGGATGAACTGCAGGACCTCCATCCCGTCCTTGCCCGGCATCTTGAGGTCCAGAAGCACCAGGTCCGGCCGCATGGCCTCCACCATCCGCTGCGCCTCGTCCCCGCGGGCGGCCTTGATGACGCGGAAGCCGATCCGCTTTAAAATCCGCTCTGCCCCGTCGCGGATATCCTCTTCGTCGTCGGCGATCAGGACGGTCAATTCAACGGCAGTCGTCTCCACGCGTGCGCTCTCCCTCGGTTTTGGGCGTGATGGGCATTTCGATGACGAACGTGGCCCCCGCTCCCGGCTCGCTCAACGCCTTGATCCGGCCGCCGTGGTTTTCCACGATGCCGTACACCAGGCTCAACCCCAGTCCGGTCCCAGCCCCTTCCTCCTTGGTGGTGAAAAACGGCTCGAAAATGTGGGGCAGCACCTCCGGGGGGATGCCCGGCCCCGAGTCCGAGATTTCGATGCGCACATGGCCGGACTCCGGCACGCCCTGGGTGCGGACGGCCAGTCGCCCCTTGCCCCCCATGGCCTGCGCGGCATTGAGGATGATGTTCATGAACATGTGGTTCAACTGCTGGATGTCGCTCACCGCCGGCGGCAGCTGCGGGTCGAGCGCGGTCTCGATCTCGATGTCGTGGAACAGGGACTGGCTCTTGAGCAGAAAGAGCGTGCGCGAGATGGCCTGGTTGATGTCGTGCGGCCGCATCAGGTGGCGGGTCTGGCGGGTGAACTCCAGCAGTTCCTTGACCGTCTCGCGGCAGCGCTCGGCGTCGCCCAAAACCCGGCCCAGGTCCTCCCGCGCCCCCGGCGGGAGATCGTAGTCCTCCAGCACCAGCTTGGTGAAGAGCGTGATCCCCCCCAGGGGGTTGTTGAGCTGGTGCGCCACCCCGGCGGCGAGCTTGCCGAGCGAGGCCATCTTTTCGGACTGCAGCAGCTGCAGCTGGGTTTTCTCGAGCTCCTTTTTCATGCGCAGGGTCTCGCGCAGGTCGTGGAAAAAGCCGATGGTCGCCACCTCGCGCTCCCCCTCGTAGACGATGGCCGCGTTCAGGTTGATGGGGATGCGGGCGCCGTCGCGGTGCAGCACCTCCACCTGATAGGAGCGCAGTTTGCCGCGGCCGCCGTGGTCCTCGCTGCGCAGCTGCCGCATGATTTCGCGTTCGAGGCCGCCGGGGTAGATCCGGCGGACATCCAGCTGCTCCAGCGCCTCGGCCACGGTGTAGCCGAAGATCTCGGCCGCCGCGTCGTTGAAAATGATGACCTTGCCCTTCTTGTCGGCGGCGATCACCCCGTCCACCGCACTGACGATGAGGTTTCGCAACAGCGCGTTGGCCCGCTGCAGCTGCTCCTCGACCCGGGTGCGGGGCGGCAGGTCCAGCTCCAGGGTCACCACGGCCTCGACCTCTTCGCCGGCGAGCAGGGGATAGGCATACAGGCAGCTGATCTTCTCGGACCCCGACACCTCGTCGCTGCGGTGGCTCCATGCCGGCCGGCGCGTCTCGCGCACGGTCTTGACGGCGCATTCGACGCAGGGCTCACGACGGCTGAAAAACACCTCGTGGCAGAGCCGGCCGACCATCTCCGCATCCGGCATGGAGGTGAAGCGGCAGCGCGCCGCCTGGATCCTGAAGTCCGGCGAGATGACGGCAAAGACGTGGGGGAAGGCGCTGATCGCCCTGTGGAAGATCTCCCGTTCGCGTTCCGCCTGCATAGGGCCTCCTCCCGGCCCGGCGGCAGCAGCTGCGGGGAGACGGCACAAGGGAGGAAAAAGGATCCGGCTGCACGCTCGGCGGCTTCGCCCCTCAGAGCCGCGGGCGCCGGATCGGATGAGATCGGCCGCCGGGTACGGTGTGAATCCCATTGCACAAACGTTCCGAAAAAGCAAGCTTGCGCCCCCGCCCGAGCCCGTGGTAACTTGAGGTTGGAAGCGGCCGCAGGCCCCCTCTTCTTGGGTTTGCCGCGGCGCTTCGGGGCCGCCCCCGCCGCGTCACGCTTCCGGCGCCCGCTTCCGCCGGGTCGCCCGCACATCGCACCTTTCTTCCCCGGGGGATGCCGCGATGAGCACCTCTTCTTCCGTGATCACCATCGGCCTCGTCGGCGGCGGAGAGCTCTGCGCCGAAATCCTCCAGAAGACCACCTCCGTCTCCGCCCATGAGGAGTTCCGCGCCCCGATCGTGGCCGTCGCCGACCCGGAGCCGACGAGCCCGGGCATGGCGCTGGCGGGGCGGCTGGGGCTCGCCACCTTCACCGACTACCGCCAGCTCTACGAGGCGCGGCAGGGCATCGACCTGATCATCATCCTGACCCCCGAGCCCGGGGTGTTCGAAAACATCCTTGCCACCCGTCCGGCCCGGATCCGGATCCTCTCCTACCCGGTGTTTCAGCTCTTCTGGCAGGCCATCGGCCGGGAGGAGCAAAAGCTGAGAGAGCGCACCCGCGAGATGGAGACCCTGGTGAACGGGATCCAGGACTTCATCCTGGTCATCACCCCGGACATGTCCATCATCGAGGCCAACGAAGCCTTCCTGCAGAAGATGGGGCTCTCCCGCGACCAGGTGATCGGCCGCAAATGCTACCAGATTTACCGCAGAGCGGAGCATCCCTGCAACAAAACCGAAGATGAGTGCCCCCTCCGCCTGGTCGTGCAAAACCAGCGCCACATCCGCCGGATCCAGAAGCGGCACCTGCCGGACGGAGAGGTGCGCTACTACGAGGTCAGCATCTACCCTCTTTATGAGAAAGAGGGCAAGGTCTCCAAGTTCATCCACATCAGCCGGGACATCACGCAGCACCGCCGCGAGGAGGAGGAGATCACCCGGCGGCTGGAGCAGATGGTGGAGGACCGCACCCGCCAGCTGCGGGAGACCCATGAGAAGCTCCTTCACCAGGACCGCATGTCCTCGCTCGGCAAGCTTGCCGCCACGGTCGTGCACGAGATCAACAACCCCATCGCGGGCATTCTCAACCTGGTGATGCTCATGAAGCGCATCAGCGCCGAGCAGACGCTCGGCGCCCAGGAGATCGAGCAGTTCCGGCGCTACCTCGACCTGATGGAGACCGAGACGCGGCGCACCTCCCGGATCGTCTCCAACCTGCTCGCCTTCTCCCGCCAGCCCATCGCGGAAAAACAGCGCGTCAACATCCCGCAGATCATCGAACAGACGCTGCTGATCAATGCCAACCTGCTCAAGATTGCCGGGGCCGGAGTCGACCGGCGCCTGGAGCCCGGCATGCCGGAGGTGATCGGCTCCGAAGATCAGCTGCAGCAGGTGTTCATGAACCTCTTCTCGAACGCGGCCGAGGCCATGGAGGCCAAAGGCGGCGGCACCCTGCGTATCGAGGCCGCCCATGAGCCGGATCTGAAAGCGGTGGCGATCCGGGTGGTGGACACCGGGGTGGGAGTCCCGGCGGCGAACATGCCGCGGCTGTTCGAGCCCTTCTTCACCACAAAGAAAAAGGGCCAGGGGGTCGGGCTGGGGCTGTCGGTGGCCTACGGCATCATCCAGGAGCACGGGGGCACGATCAGCGCCCAATCCGTTGTCGGGGAGGGGACCACCTTCACCATCCGCCTGCCGGCCGTCGGCGACGCAGACCGCCGGCCGGCAGGCAAAGGAGTCCGCCATGAATCACAGCCGGATACTGATCGTCGATGACGAGCTCATCATGCGCGAGTCGCTCGCCGGTTGGCTGGAGCGCGACGGCCACGAGGTCGCCACCGCGGCCAGCGGCGAGGAGGGGCTGGAGCGCTGCCGGCAGAGGCGCTTCGACATCCTGCTGGTGGACATCAAAATGGAGGGGATCAGCGGCTTGGAGGTGCTGCGTCGGGTCAAGGAGAGCGACCCGGACTCGGCGGTGGTCATGATCACCGCCTACGGCTCGATCCGCACGGCCATCGAGGCCATGAAAAACGGCGCGTTCGACTACCTGCTCAAGCCCTTCGATCCCAACGAGCTGGGGGTGCTGATCGAAAAGATCATCCGGCACCAGCAGCAGAGCCGCGAAAATCTTTTCCTGCGGGAGCAGTACAAGGAGCGCACCCGTTTCGAAAACATGATCGGCCAGTCCGCGGCCATGCAGAGGGTCTTCGACCTGATCTGCGATGTGGCCGCTACCGACAGCACGGTCCTCATCAGCGGTGAGACCGGCACGGGCAAGGGGCTCGCCGCCAAGGCCATTCACAGCCAGAGCCGTCGCGCCCAGGGGCCGTTTGTCGTCGTCAACTGCGGCGCCATCCCCGAGCACCTCATGGAGAGCGAGCTGTTCGGCCACGTCAAGGGCGCCTTCACCGACGCCAGGGAGACCAAAAAGGGCCGGTTGGAGCTGGCTCACGACGGCACCCTGTTTCTGGACGAAATCGGCGAGATCGGCATGCGCATGCAGATCGACCTGCTTCGGGTCCTGGAGGACCGGGTGTTCTACCGGGTCGGCGGCACCCAGCCCCTGGAGGCCGATTTTCGGGTGATCGCCGCCACCAACCGCAACCTGGAGCAGGCCATCCGCGAGGGCCGGTTCCGCGAAGATCTCTACTACCGGCTGAACGTGGTCGGCCTTGGCCTGCCGCCCCTGCGGCAGCGCAAGCAGGACATCCCGCTGCTGGCCGAGCATTTCCTGTGCCGCTTCGTCCAGGAGACGCACCGGCCGGTCGACCGGATCACGCGCGAGGCCATGGACGAAATGATGCTCTACGACTGGCCGGGCAACGTGCGCGAGATGCAGAACGCCATCGAGCGCGCCGTGGTGGTGGGCAAGAGCCGCCTGATCACCCCTCTGGACCTGCCCATCTTCCGCTGCGAAACCGCCGCGGCCGGCCCGCGCAGCCTGGCCGCGGCCGAAAAAACCCATGTTCGCCAGGTCCTGGAAGAGCACCAGTGGAACATCGCCCGCAGCGCGCGTGCGCTGGAGATCGACCGCTCGACGCTTTACAGCAAGATCAAACGCTACGCGCTGCAGAAGCCCGCTTGAACGCCCCCGCCCCGAGAACGATCGTGATGGTGCCGATCGGCGACTTCGACCCGGAGATGGTGGCTGCGATCGGCCGCGCCATCGAACGGCTCTTTCGCGCGGCCGTGCGGGTCGAGCCGATCCTCACGGAGCTCGCGTTCGCCTTCGATCCCGAGCGCCGGCAGTACCTCTCGACGGCCATCCTTGGGGCGCTGGCGGCGTCCGCACCGGCGGATGCCTATAAAGTGATCGCGCTGGTCCGGGTGGACCTCTTCATCCCGATCCTGACCTTCGTCTACGGGGAGGCGCAGATGGGAGGGGGCGCCTGCGTGCTGTCGACCTTCCGGCTGCATTCGGGGCCGGGCGCGGGCGGAGAGGAGGGTGTCGTCCGAGCGGTCAAGGAGGCCTTGCACGAGCTGGGGCACACGTTCCGGCTGCGGCACTGCCCGGACCCCGCCTGTCTCATGCATTACTGCCGCAGCGAGGCCGACGTGGACCGCAAGTCAAGCGACCTCTGCCGCTACTGCCGGGTGCTGCTGGATGATGAACTGCGCAAACCGGCCGCCCGTTGAACGCCTGATGGCTACGGTCGTGTTTTGCATCTCCCAAAGGACAGCCGACCCAAAAGCGCACTCCCGCCGTTTTCTCCCTCACCGAATTTCTGACTCGGTGGCAGATCTTCTTCCTATCCTGCCATAGGTCTGGGAATTTTATTGCCGACCGTTGTATAGGATTTTTCTCCTTAAAGAGCACGCCCCCCTGTCGACCGATCTTAACACATTGCAACTATTGGAGTATTAGCAGAACAACCTTGCTTGCATGAGAATTGCATACATGTAGCCGCTGCGTTCAATAAAATACGTTAAAACGAAATGAGGTGTTGCGGAATGAAAAAAATCTTATTGAGTTTGCTGTGCAGTCTGCTGGTCGTTGGCCTTGCCGATTTGGGACACGCAGGATTGTTTTCATTTTTCGGAGGCGGAGGCGGAGGCAAAAAAAAGGCCGCCAGCCAATCAGTACCTCCTGGCGCGCGGCCCGACTTCGATTTTTCCAAGTTCGGCGTCAAGCCTGAGTCGGAAAAACCCGGCAAGGAGAATCCGGAGCACCCCCGTGTCGAAAAGTACCTGCCTTATCCCGTTGTCGACGTTCTGGGGGACGGCGCTTTCGGCTCGAATAAAGAGAGCGAGGCGCCAATCGCTATGGCTCTTTATGCTCCCATAACGGAGTCCAAAGAAGAGCGACCGAAAACAAGCGCTGTTCCCGTGCCTGAACCCGCCACGATGCTGCTGTTGGGCGCAGGCCTGATCGCGCTGGCCGGATGCAGCAGAAATAAGTTCAAAATCGGCTGATACGGTTGTCTGTCTGCGGCAAGGAAAAGGCGGGGCCGCATGCGGCCCCGCCTTTTCTGGTTTGCATGCCCTGCGCTACGCCCGGAGAAAAGCCGCCGCCAACTCATCCCAGCCGAGCCGGGGCAGGTGGCCGTAGATGTCGCTGCCGAGCTCGCCGCCGTCGGCCGCGAGGGGGCCTGCCGTCTCCTCCACCATCCGGAAGAGCCGCTCGATCTCAGTGTGCAGGAAGGCGGAGGCCTGCGCGCCGATCATCAAACCGCGCAGGTTCTTTCTCAGCTCCGGCGCGTGGGCCCGCAGCACCCAGCGATCGGCATCGCCGCCGCCTGCCGGGAGCCCCTCTTCCCGCAGGCGCGGGTTGACCTCGGTGACCACCCCGTCGACCGGGGCCAGGGCCCAGGCGTGCCGTTCGCCCCGGTGCAGGCCGATGGCAGGCTGATTCTGGCGCAACCGCTTGCCGATGAGCGGGGCGTCCACGCGGTCGAGGGGAGCGAACACCCGCAGGCTGAAGTCGTCCAGGCCGATCCGCACCGTCTCCTCCTCCTCGAGGCCGACCCAGCAGTGGCCCGGGTGCAGATAGACGCCCTGGGGCAGCCGCACCCCGTGGATGTTGAGGGCGCTCACCGGCTGCACTGCGGCGAACACCGCGTACTGGTCGTTGAAAAACTGGTCGAAGTCGCAGCTGCCGCATAGATAATCGCCGGTGCAGGCGCGGAAGCCGATGCGGCCCTTGAGGTGGTGCAGGCAGGGCCTCCGCCGGAGGGGCAGGCGGTTCAGCCTTTCCTGCCAGGCGACGATGGCCGCACGCCGCCCGGCGGCCGGCGGCCGGCCCTGACGCTTGCGCGTCTCGTTCTCCCGCACGACCCGGCGCAGGGCCAGGTCGAAGGCGCAATCCCGGCAGGCGAAATCCCGCCGGCAGATTTTTCGCGCCACCACCCCCGCCTGCATCCAGATGCAGCGGGCGCCGCCGCGGATGGCCGCCTGTGGTGTTTGAGTGCCCATCGTCGCGCTCCTTCGCTGTTTTCCGATCCGAACGGTTGTGGCGGCCATCAGGTTTTCAGAAACCGATGCGCCAGCTGCTCCCAATCGAGGCCCGGCAGATTTCCGAAAATGTCGCCGGCGAGCGTGCCGCCGTCGGCGGCGAGCGGCCCGGCAACCGCCTCGATCACATGCTCGAGCTGCTCCACCTCGGCGCGCAGCCACGCCTCCGACGCCTGATCCTTCATCAGGGGCTTCAGCGCCTCCTTGGCATCCGGGGTCCGCACCAGAAAGAGCCATCCTCCGCCGTAGGGTTCGCGGTTGACCAAGGCGGGCGCCTCGCGCACCCCCTGGTTGACCTCCAGGATCACCCCTCCCAGCGGGGCGAGCACCTGGGCTGCGCGCCCGCCGCGCGTGAGGCCCCAGGAAGGCCGGCCGGGGTTCAGCTCCTTGCCCATCAGCGGCAGCTCGTAGCCGTCCGCAGCGCCGAAGAGCTTTTGGGCGAAATCGTCCATGCCGATGCGGATCATCCCGCCGCTTTCGATGCGGGCCCAGGTATGGCCGTCGTGGAAGGCGTGGCCGAGCGGCAGGTCGAACCCGCGGATGCGCTGGAGTTCGGCCGGGGTGCGCTCCACGCTGCGCGCGGACCAGACATCCTCGAAAAACTGGTCGAAATCGCAGGCGGCGCACTCATAGTTGTAGGCGCAGGCCCGCTGCGCAATCCGCCCGGTGAGGGTGTGTCGGCACACCCGGTCCATCTCCGGCCTCAGCCGCATGGATGCCTGCCAGCTCAATTGCTTGCCGGCCTTGGCCTTAGCTCCCATGGCGTGGTCGTAGCTGCAGGTGGGGCAATCGAAGAAGTGGGTGCAGTTCTTGAACTTGACGGCCCCGGCCTGCATCCAGACGCAGGGGTGGGCCGCCTTGGCCTTGCGGTCGGGCTCGACCAGCCAAGCCTGGCCGCCCAGAACGGTTTTGACGGCGCCGCGGGCAGGCTCGTCAGCCGCCCCTTTGCGGTAGGTGGAACCGTAGCCGATCCGGTCTCTGCGGCTTTCCTTTTCGCTCGTGGCCATGACATTTCTCCTTCCGTGGTGGGTGGATGCACTTGGCTGTCTGCCCTTTCTCATGAGCAAGTGCCGTACCACTCTGCAGAAACCTGGCCGAATACCTATAACCATATGAAATAAATAATAATTTATGGGAACGCCGAATTTCGCGCCGGAGGCCGCAATCCGCCCGCTGCCGGATTTTCCACCACTGCTGCCGGCGGCGGATGCCTGAAAAAATCAAAATCAAACGATTTTTCAGTTAGTTGTATGCACCGTTGGAATTTACGACTGCAGTGGGGTGATTTAAAACAGACGGAGGTGAAGCCGGGCAGTCCCCACGCAGCCGAGGCCTATCGGCTGCGTGGGAGGGTGCGTTTGATCTATGCGCCTCATGCGAAAGGCAGCGTCCGCACCGTCAGCGCCAGGTCGTTCCAGTCGGTGACCGTCACGACCAGGTCGTGGGCGCTGGGCAGCGCCACGCCGTTGCGATTGAGACGCGCCGTCGCGCCGGTATCCTTGACGATTTGGCCGACCTGGACGTCGACGGTGCGGTTCGCGTCGCTGTTGCTGACGCGCACGACCGATAGGTCGGGGCTGAGGTTGAAGTCCATCGCCGTCGTCGGCCCGCCGCCCACGCCGGAAATCGTGACGCCGCGCGCCTGCCCTCCGACCTCGCGCGCAAGATTCAACGTGAAGCTCTTGCTCGCTGCCGGGGTGAAGCGCAGCGTGGTTCCATCGGGGTTGGCAGCGAGCACGTCTACCTGGCCGGCGGCGGTGGCGACGTTTTCCAGCGACAGCGACACCCCATTCGGTGCGATGGAGTGATAGGTGTAGCTTCCGCCCGCGTTGCCGGTGATGCGCCGCGTCAGCGCCTCGTCGGCCGGGAGCAGGTAGGCCCCCCTCACCAGGTAGCAGGGGTGGCTGTCCGGGATCTCGGCCACGATGGAGGTCCCCAACAACCCCGTGCGCTGCCCGGCGGCGTTTTCCACCAGCAGATCGGCGGGCGACAGGAGAAAGTCGATGATGAACCTTCGCAACCCGAAGGGTCCGCTGAAGGGCATGTCGTGGTCCGACAGCAGGTACTTGCCGTTGGTCATCGTCGCCAGGGTGATGCCGTCCTCGCTGCGGAATTTTGTCGCGCTGCCGCCGTCGAAATAGTCGAACCGGATCTCGCCGTCGGTCTGGCGGAACACGAGCCGGCAGTTGCGAGCGGCGTCGTTGGCGGGATCGAAGGGGTGGTTGCAGTCCCAGCAGTACAGCGTGACGCCGTTGATCGATGTGCCGTCGTGGCCGAGAGGGTAAACGATCCGGTAGGGTACGATGCAGTGGCTGTCGCCGAGGCGGTCGAAATAGCCCCCGTCCCAGGCCGCACCGCTCGGCACGAAGAAGAGCATCAGGCACGACTCGCGGTCGCCGCCGTCGCGCAGATTCTGTTCGATGCGGCGGAAGCTCGCCGCGACGTTGGCGGTGCCGTTGCGGCCCTGGTCGTGAAAGTCGATCAGCGACTCGCGGCTCAGCAGCCGGCCGTGGATGGCCGTCAGTTCGTCGCGCATCGCACCCGTCAACCGGATCCGCGTGAACGTGTCGGTGCTGCCGGTCCAGAACTCATCGAGCACCTTCGCCGACAGCGACGTGCAGAAGCCCGTCGCGAGGCCGCCGGCGCCCTCTCCCTTCAGGAACTCGTGGTAGAAGATGTAGAAAGCGGTCGTCAGGATCGGATGGCCGAAGACCGGGTCGAGCAGCTCGTGCCACACTTCGAACGCGCCGAAGGTGTTCTCGAACGTGCCCCATGAGGGCGAGCCGACGTCGAAGTTCGGGAACGCCAGCCCGTGCACATCGACCTTGAGGCCCGAGTCGATGATGCGCGGGATCGCGACCGTGCGCACGTTGCTCGTCATCCCATCCGGGTTGCGCACTGCGAAGGTGGCGCTGCGCTCGGCGGAGACTCCCGGGCCGACCGGGGGCACGGTGAAGGCGACCGTTGTCCGCGTGACGGCGTCGGCGGCAACGACGGCGCCGTCGTATAGGACGCTGGCGCCGGCTGCGAACGCCAAGCCCCTCAAGGTCAGCGGCCCGCCCGGCGCCACGGGGTCGGTCACGGCCGCCAGCTGGGGCTTCACCCACACCCGCAGCCGATTGCTCTGCGCTCCGTCGAACCGCCGCACGTAAATGTCCTTCTGGCCTCCGCTGATGCCGGTCGGCACGGTCACCGAGATGCTCTCGTCGGCGAGGATCGTCGGTACGAGCGTGTAGGCATCGAGGATGACGCGATCGGTGTCGGCAAAGCGCGTACCCGTGAGGGTCAGCGTATGGCCCGGGAAGACCTGTACCGGGGTGAGTTCGTAGAGCCACGGCCGGGTCAGCTGTTCGTCCCAGCTCTCCGCGGTGAACTCGAAGAAGTTCAGCGTGCCGTCTTGGCCGGGGCGGCCGTCCGCGCCCACCGCGCCCGGTTGCCCCTGCGCTCCGCGGGTGCCGTCCACGCCGTTGCCGCACACCTCCTCGCCGTCGACGTAGTCGTTTCCATGGGTGCCGCCGAGGCCGCCGCTCCCGCCGGACCCGCCGTCGCCGCCGCGGCCCGGCTGGCCGCCCTGGTTTTTGATCTTGAAGGCGCGCGCCGTGACGGAGGCGGCGAGCGTTCCCTCCAGCACGCCGATGCTGATGTTGCCTCCGCGCGCGCCGTCGCCGCCAGGGCCCCCGCGCCCCCCATCCCCGCCGTCGCCCCCGTTGCCGCCGTGCCCCGGGCTCTTCCAACAGTGGACGCCGAAGAACCACCACCATTCGCCGCCGGCGCCGCGCGCGCCGTTGCCGCCCCGGCCGCCGCGTTGGCCGCGGCCGCCCTTGATGCCATCCTCGCCGTTGAGGTCGATGTCGGGCATCGCGGTGAGCTTCTTGGCCCAGACCTCCAGGCTCGGGGCGTCGAGGCCGTTTGCACCCGCCTGCCCCGGCGCACCGTCGAGACCATCGCCGCCGCGCAGCCCGTTGCGGGAGCCCTCGGCCGTATGAACCCCCGAGAAGGAGCGTCCATCCTTGGAAGGGTCGTTCGCCATCCCGGGGGTCGAGCCGCCCGGCCGTCGCCACGTGATCGCCGCATGGGGCGCACCGACGATCTCCTCGGCGATGATGTAGAGGGCCGCGACGCTCGGCTCGATGACCAGCTGCTGGTGGGTCAGGTCGAGCACACCGGCGATGATCACCGAGGAGTTGATTGGAATGGCGACCATCGACCTCAGCGCATGCATCGGCGCCGACTGCACCGGCCACTGCGCGGGTGCGTCGCGTTCAAGGCTCCGGAAGAGGTCGGGATCCAGCACCTCGATCCCGCGGCTGGGCCGCACCACCTCGCCGATCGTCCGGCTGTCGAGCAGCGCCGCCGCGCGGATGCCGGCAAGGGATGCCGCACCGGTCCGTGTCGTTGTCCCCGTCAGCGCCATGGCAGCCGTTTGCGCCGCAGGGGTCGCCGAGCGGGGGCTGTCCGCCAGCGTGAAACCCGCTCCGGGCCGCTCGACCCTCAGCGCGGGGTCCAAGGCACGCGCGGCAACCATCGCGGCATTGCCGCCCTCGCGCGCCTCGCCGGCAGCGGCCGCTGCGCCGACCGCGCCCTCCAGCACCGCGCGGCTGTGGCGGTTGGGCAATGCAATCGCCGTGTTGAGTACTGCCTTCCGGTCGTCCGCCGCGGCAATGCCGTTTGCAATCGAGCCCCAGTCCGTCGGGGTGATCGTGAGCTTGCGCGGGGCGATCATCATCGTGTTGGGCTGGATGACGGTCCGACGATCGATCGTCAGCCGCGACAGCTGCGAAACGTCCAGGACGCCAGCTGCCCGCAAAATGCCCTTGATGACGTCGAACCGATGGTCGACCGCGTCGGGGTCCGGTTCGACGAAAACCGCGCCCGGGTAGCGCAGCCCCTTCTTCAGTTGCGCCGCGAGCTCCACGGCGCGCCGTTCGCGCATGGAGAGCCCGGCGGCGTCGATGGCGCCGTCGCGGATCCGGATGCGGCCCACGCTGCCGGTGAACTGTTCCGATCGGCCGTCGCCGCCGGCGCCGATCAGGACGCCGCCGGTGCCCGTGCGCTTCAGCCGGCCCTTGACGGGGCCGCTGCCGACGTTGTGGTCGTTGATTTCGAGGCGCAGCCCGCGGCCCTCGTCGTAGATCGCCCGCAGCCGCACTTCTTCCTTGGCGGCGATCTTGCGTTCACCGGAGGTGACGGACTCCCAGCCGTGCTCGGTCTGCACGGCCGCCGTGATCGTGCCGTCCTTCTCTATCCGGATCGACACCGGCAAGGCATCGCCCTGCACCACCCGCTGCGGCTTGCCTATCCGGTCCGCTTCAAACGCAATTTCGAGCGTAAAGCGTTGCAGCCGCTCCAGCGCCGGGCTGCGCTCGATTTCAATGGATCCCGGGCCCTTGATCGCGATCCGCTCCTTGGCGCGATCGGCAAAGAGCATCCCGCTGCGCCGCACGGCATGGCCGATGCGCGATGCGTCCGAGCCGTCGGCGAAACCGAAGTCCAGTGCCACCACACTTCGAGCTGTCGACATAGACACCCCCTTTTCCGAATCCCGGGTTGCCGAGCGATTCCGGTAAAAATTCCCAATGCGGCGCCGCTATGAAGGAGTGACGGGTGAGAAACGTCAAGGGCCGCGACCCAAAGAGCGGATGCGGTTGTTAATTTGTAGTGAGACGTGGACGAGGCAAAGCGTTACACGCTCCGATGCGCGCAGCGGGCGTCACAGCCATGAAGAGGAGTGGGGAGAGCGGCGCCCTTGTACATCCGAGCGCGGTTAGCGTGGCAGATCAAGCGCGATTTCCTGCAACGCAGTCATTGAAACCTCATGCCGGGCTGTAGTACGATCAGGCGGAATTCACCACGTCGACCAGCGGCGATACGGCGCGCTGCGACCGGGAGAAGGCACGCGATTGCAGGGGGTCGATGCGAAAAGGAGTCTCCATGGAGACGGACATCTTGTATGGCCGAGGTTGTCTGACGCTTCGCTTGCCGGACGAACTCGAGGTGGTGGCGGTGCGCAAGCGGCCCATGCCGCGCCTGGAGGACCCGGCAATGAAGCTCGCGGAGGCCTTCCGTCGCCCGTGCGCGTGCCCGCCGCTCCAACAGCTCGCCCGCGCCCGCCAAACGGCCTGCATCCTGGTGTGCGACATCACCCGCCCGGTGCCCCACGCCGTGCTGCTGCCGCCGCTCATCGAAGCGCTCCTCACCGGCGGCATCGCCCGGGAGAACATCCTCATCCTGGTCGCGACCGGTCTGCACCGGCCCAACGAGGGCGATGAGCTGCGCGAGGTCATCGGTTCGGACCGCATCTTTCGGTCGATCCCCATCGCCAACCATTTCGCCAGGGACCGCGCGGCCCATGCGGATCTCGGCCGCACCGGCTCCGGCATCCCCATTCGGATCGATCGGAGGTTTGTCCAGGCGGACCTGCGCATTGCGGTGGGATTGGTGGAGCCGCACTTCATGGCCGGCTACTCGGGCGGCCGCAAGCTCGTCGTCCCGGGGGTGGCCCACTGCGACACCATCTTCCGGCTCCACGCCGGGGGAATCATGGACCACCCGCTTGCCGCCAACTGCGTCATCGCGGGCAACCCGGTCCACCACGAGCAGATGGAGATGGTCGCTGCCGTGGGGGAGCTCTTCGCCCTGAACGTCGCCATCGACGAGCAGCGGCGGATCGGCTTCGTGAACTTCGGGGAGATCGCGGCCAGCCACGCCGAGGCGGTGGCCTTCATGCGCCGCTATGCGGAGGTGCCCGTGGATCGGCGCTTTCACACGGTGGTCACCTCCGCCGCCGGCTACCCGCTCGACAAGACATTCTACCAGACCATCAAGGGGATGGTCGGCGTCTTGGACCTGCTCGAGCCGGGCGGCACCATCGTCATCGCGAGCGAATGCTCCGAGGGAATGGGAAGCCCCGAGTTCGTGGAGGCGCAGCGCACGCTCTGTCGGCTGGGGCCCGAGAGGTTCATGGCCGATGTGTTGGCGCGGAACCTCGCGCGGATCGACGAGTGGCAGACGCAGATGCTGATCAAAGCTCTGCGCAAGGGAAGGGTCCAGCTCTACACCACCGGCCTGCGGCCTTCCGATCTTGACGATATTTTCGTCGACCCCGTCGCCGCCATCGAAGCCGCCGTCATGGAAAGCGTAAAGGCCCACCGGGACAACCACGTCGCCGTGGTCCCGGAGGGCCCTTATGTGATCCCCGTGCACCGACCGTGATAACGCCGGGTGCCGGCTCAAAAAAACCTGCAGCGGGTTGCGTTAGAGTCCGGACCGCCTCGCTCCCCGGCGGCCGGGTCTATGGACGGTTCGCCGTCTGCCGGTCGACACTCATCCGCCGGCCCGCACGGGATATACGGGCCGACCGGCCGACCGCTTTTCGCTCTTAGGCGGCGGCCAGCTTCCCGGCCCGAAACGCCTTCAGGTAACCCATGCAGTACGCGTCGCGCCCCATCAGCGTTTCGGCCGTGGTGATGCACGCCATCATGCGCTGATCCAAGGGGTTGACGATCGCGCCGTCCAGCCCCCGGGCGATGGCCATCACCATGAAGGTCTGGTTGATGAACCTGCGCTCGGGCAGCCCAAAGGAGATGTTCGAGAGACCGCACATCGTGTGCACGCCCGGAAATGCCTGCGTGATGCGCTCGATGGCCTGCAGAAACTCCACCCCGAAGGCGTTGTTGGTCGCCACCGGCTGCACCAGCGGATCGACGTAAATGTTGCCCAGGGGCACCCCGCTTTTGACCAGCCCATTGACCAGCCGGTCGGCGATTCCCAAGCGCTGGTCGGCGGTCTCGGGCATGCCCTCGTCGCTCATGCACAAGGCCACCACGTTGCTCCGCGACTCGGCCACGAGGGGCAGCAGCGCGTCGTAGCGCTCCTTCTCGAGCGAGATGGAGTTGATCAGCGCCGTGCCCTTATGCACGGCGAGCGCCGCGGCTATCGCCTTGGGGTCCGGGCTGTCGATGCAGCAGGGGGCCTCCAGGGAGCCCTGCACCGAGGCGACCAGCCAGGTGAGCAGTTCGGGCTCCCGGCCGACGAAGACCCCCGCGTTGACGTCGATGTAATCCGCCCCGTGCGCCTGCTGCTCCCGGGCCAGCGCGACAAGCGCCTCGGCGTTTTTCGTCTCGATAAGCTCCCGCACGGCCTTGCGGCTGGCATTGATCAGCTCCCCGACAATCAGCATCGCTCTGCTCCTATCCGTTGGTGGCCCTCTTCCCGCTCAGCGGCGCAGCAGTCTCTTCGCCACGTCCACCGTGGACCCTGCGTCCGCACCGTATCCGTCGGCCCCGATGTCGCGCGCGAATTTCTCGTTGACCGGGGCCCCGCCCACCATGACCTTCACCGTTTCCCGCAGCCCGCGGGCCGCGAGCAGGTCGATCACCTTTTTCATCTCCGGCATGGTGGTGGTGAGCAGGGCCGACATCCCCAGGATGTCCGGCCGGTGCTTCTCGATGTTGGCAACGAAATCCGCTGCGCCGATGTTGATCCCCAGGTCGACCACCTCGAAGCCCACACCGCGCAGCATGGTGGCCACCATGTTCTTGCCGATGTCGTGCAGGTCTCCGCGCACCGTGCCGATGAGGATTTTGCCGCTCGCATCCTTCTTTTCCTTCGCCAGGTACGGCTCGAGCACGACCAGCGCCTCGTTCATCGCGCGCGCGGACAAAAGCACCTCGGGGATGAAAACCGTGCCGTCGCGGAATCGGCCGCCGATCACCTCCATGGCGGTGAGCATGCCCCGGTTGAGGATCTCCTTTGCATTCACCCCCAGGTCCAACAGTTCGCGGACGTGCACCTTGATGTCGGCGTCGTTTCCAGCGAGCACATCCGCATGCACGGCCTGGAACTGCTCGTCGGAAACCGCCTTCGGAACGCTGCGCTCGGCGGCCGCCTTCAACCGGGCCTCGGTCAGGGGGCGCGCCGACCCCGCCTCGAGCGGCAGCCGGCCCTCTTTTTCGACCCGCTCCCCGATCAGGGCCAGCCGGTCGAAGTCGGCGTTGGGCGGGGTGGTGTCGGCCACCGAGAGAATGAAGCGGTTGCCGGGGGACACGGCTTTGAACAAGTGGTCAAGGTAGCCGTTCAGCTCATCGACGCTGGCCGTCGCCGGCGAGAGCAGCGATTGGATCAGCCCCCCCATGAGGGTCTGTTTGCCCGCACGGCACCAGCGCTCGTAGTAGGCCTCGATCGGCAGCTTGGTCATGGGGGCGCAGCACACCGCCTCGGCCACGTGCATGCCGGAGTCGGCGATGAGGTCGATCAGGTTCTGGTTTTCCCCGTCGCAGTGGCACATGACCCGCTTGCCCTTGGACGCCAGGTACGCGGATGCCTTGCGCAGCCAGGGCGTGAGCTCCTTCTCGAAATAGGGGGGGTAGGTGATCATGTCGTCGTAGTTGGCCCCCCAGAGGACCACCTCGGCGGGCGAATCGGCGACCACCCTGAGGATCTGCTCGTAGACCAGGCCGATGGCTTCGGCCAATCGGCGCATCGGCTTCTGGTGGTCGTTGTAATGCAAAAAGAACTCGGTCGCGTCCAGAAAATCGCGCTGGATGTGATGGATGGGCGAGGCCGAGAAGGTCCCCATCATCACGGCCACGCCGTCCTCCCCGATGCGCTGCTGCCAGGCGCGGTAGCGGTCGTAGTCCGGGGCCACGGTGATGTTCTCGAAGATGTAGGCCCAGATCTCGTAGTCCTCGGGACGCTTGATGCCGTGCTCCTGCACCCAGGTGATGGAGACCCCGGCGTTGCGCATCTCCTCGTTGATGACCTCCGTGGTGCTGACGACTCCCTTGGGGGTGTGGTACTCCACCCGCGTGGCCTCCTCATCGCCCCGGCGGGTCTTGTGGACCTCCAGTTTGACGTTGGGCGAGAAGCGGATCCGGTAGCCGTTCTCCTTGAGGCTGTAGAGCCCGATGCCGCGGGTCACGTTCTCCTGGGGGTCGACCACCTCCAGGAGCTCCGGGATCACCTTGTGCAGCGCCCACCCCTCGGCTCGGGCGATCTCATCGGCCGTGCGCCCCTGGTGGCGCTTGGGGAGAGTGCCCCGGTAGGCGTTGGCGTTGTACCAGAGGTCGAAGCGCGGGGTGTAGGGCATCACCTCCGGGGTCTCCCCCCGCATGGCCATGAGGATGCGTTCTTTGCGGGTCGTCATGCGGCATCTCCTATGATTTGGCTAAAACGGGTTCGTCCGGGCGCCACCTGGCCGCTACGCTTTTGCGGCGGCGAAGCGCCGGGCCAGCTCGACCGCCTCGGCCGCGTTGGCGCCGTAGCCGTCGGCGCCGATTTTCTCCGCAAAGGCCCGGTCCACCGGCGCCCCGCCCACCAGCACCTTGACCGTGCCGCGCAGGCCCTGGGTTTTAAGCTCGCCGATCACCTTCTGCATTTCCGGCATGGTCGTGGTGAGCAGCGCCGATAGCCCCAGGATGTCGGGTTGAATCGACTTCACCTGGTCGATCAGCTTCTCGACGCTCAGGTCCACGCCGAGGTCCATGACCTTGAACCCGGCGCCTTCGAGCATCATCGAGACCAGGTTCTTGCCGATGTCGTGCAGGTCGCCCTTGACCGTCGCCATGACGATGGTGCCACGGGACTGGCGTTCGCCGCCGGCCAGGCGCGGTTTGACCACGTCGAGCCCGGCCTTCATGGTGACGGCCGAGACCAGCATCTCCGGAACGAAGATCTTGCCGGCGCCGAAGTCCTTGCCCACGACGTCCATGGCCGCGATGAGGGCGTCGTTGATGATCGCACCGGGGTCGAGCCCCGCATCCAGCGCCTGCTGGACGAGCCCCTTGATTTCGCCGTGCTTGCCGCCGATGACGGCGTCCCTGATCGTGTTCAGATGATCGGCCATCGCTGTCCATCCTCCTTATGGGATCGCGATGGGGTAGCCGCCGTGCTTCAGGCAGGCCGCCCGCATCGCCAGGTAGTTTTCGTACTTGGCCCAGTCGGGCACCGAATTGCCCGAGCCCAATGCAAAGCCGCCGCCGGGCGCCGCGTCGCGCAGCAGCGCTTTCACGCGCGCCTCGATCTCTGATGTCGAGGCGCTGCGCAGCAGCTCGTTGGATACGTTGCCGATGAGGCAGATGCGATCGCCCCACTGTTTCTTGACCTTGGCCATGTCCATGCAGGAGGGGTCGATGGGCTGGATCACGTCCAAACCCATGGCGATCAGATCCTCCATGAGCACGCTGAGGTCGCCGTCCGAGTGCATCAGGAAGAGGCGGTTGTTCTCGTGGCACCGCTCGCCCACTTTCCGGTACCAGCTGAAGACGTGCTTCCTGAGGGCCGCCGGCGAGATCATGGGGCCGGTGCCGAAGGCGATATCGTCCACCACCCAGACGCCGGCCACATGGTCCATGGCGAAGATCGTCTCGAGCGCCTTGAACTGGATGGTCGCCACCCGCTCGAAGACCTCGGCCACAAAGGATTCGTCCAGCACCAGCTTGAGGGCGAAATTGTTGAACCCCATCAGCATCCAGGTCAGCGTGAAGATCTTGCCGGAGATGGCGATCACCTTCATCCCCTCCGGCAGCAGCGCCTTGACCGCGTGCAGTTTGCTGAAGTCGATGTCGGCCGCGGCCTCCCAGGGAAACCGCTCCACATCCGGCCGCTCGTGGATGAAGCTCGTCAGCTCCAGGTTCCAGGCCTTGGGGTCGGTCGTGCCGGGCTTCTCGGCCAGGACCATCTCCTTGAGCACCCGGGTGATCCGGGACTCCTCGGTGACCTTGCCCGGCGACATCATGCTGACGGTGATGGGGATGAAGTCGTAGCCCGCCTTGGACCAGAACTCCACCTGCCCGGCCAGGTCGTCGGCGGTCACCGT
>JALOOU010000042.1 GCA_025454255.1 Desulfobacterales bacterium
GCCTGCGAGCTGCCCGAGCGCGTTCCGGCGCACGCGATCACGGCGCGCTGCCGCCGGCTGCGGCAGCTCGGCGAAGAAAAGCGCAGCCGCTTCCACCGCGCCTTTGTCGGCGAGCGCGTGAGCGTTGCCGTCGAAGGGCGCCGGGACCCTGCCACCGGCCTGCTCAAGGGGATATCGTCGAACTATCTTCCGATCCTGTTTGCAGGGCCCGACGCACTGAAATGCTCGGTGGCCGAGGTCCGCATCGAGCGGGAACGGGACGGACGCCTGCTGGGAGCCGTTTGAATGGCCGATTGCTCCCCCAAACGGTTCATGCGGGGTTGGCTCCTGACATTCATCCTGCTGGTGTCGGGGTCTTTGTTTCCCGCCCCTGCCGATGGCGGCCGGCAGGAGGCGGGGTTTTTCTTCGTCCAGATCACAGACACCCACATCGGTGAGCGGGACCATCTGGAGCGCACGCGGAAGCTGGTGGACCGGATCAACCGCCTGCCTTTTCCCATCGCCTGCGTGGTGCACACGGGCGACATCTTCGCAGACAACATCACGGATGCCGACCTCGTGGCAGCCGGGCTCGGCGAGCTCAGGCGCCTCAAGGCGCCGCTGCACCTGCTGCCGGGCAACCACGACATTCTTGCGGGCACCCGCGAGGAGACGGCGGCGGCCTACGCCCAGCGGGTCGGCCCGTTGATCCACGCGGCCCTCTACCACGACGTCGCCTTCATCTTCGCCTACACCGAGCCCTTGGCCTTGGGCTTCGCCGTGAAGGGCTACGACCCGGTTGAGGAGATCCGCGCCGCGCTGAAGAGCTTCCCCGGAAAACCGATTCTCTTTTTCCACCACCGGCCGGCGGTCGAGGATTACTACGAGTATGCCGGCGCCCAGGCCTGGAGCCCGGCCGGCCGCACGGCCTTGGCGGAGCTCCTGCGGGCCCGCAACGTGGCGGCCCTCATCACCGGCCACTTCCACCGCGATGAGCTGCACTGGTTAGACGGCATCCCGGTATTCGCCGCCCCGCCGGTTGCGGGGTTTTGGGGCCGGCAAGCGAGCTTCCGGCTGTACGCCTACCGGGAGGGAAAAATCTCATACCGCACGCTGTACCTTGCCGATTGACGGGCATGCGCTCTCCCCGCCGCGTTCGAATACCGACGAAGCGATGTCGGCTGCGCGACGCAGACGCCGCGCAGGCGGACTTGACACTTTTTTTTTGGTGCCCATTCTACAGGTCGTCGGACCGGGCAGAAGACTGGGCTGCTTCCCGCGGCTTCCACCATGACCATCCGGTTCAAGACCTGACCCAGTAAAACCGAGCCTACACCCATTCAGCGGTCGAGCGTCGCCGAAAAAACCCGAAACGGCATCCGACTGCCGATTGTCTGCCAACGGCGCTCAACGTTTAAGATAAACTCGATCGTTTGACCATTTCTGCTCCGGGCTGAATGACGCGGCGGCTCGAGGAGAAAGCCATGAAACCCCGAATTCTGATCATCGCCCTGACGATAGCCGCCTTGGCGGCCGCAACCCCTGCACCGCGCGCCGAAGCCGATCCGTTGACCGTCATGGCCGTTGTCGGCCTGGCCTCGGTGTTTGCCGTCAGCTCGATCGACATCATCGCCGGCGGCGATGAGGACGGCAAGGAGCAACGGGCGCAGCGCGAGGAGTCCGAAAAACTGGTGGCCAGAGCCGAGCCGGGTGCGGAGGCATCCGAGGCGGTCGCGGTGAAGGCCGATTGACGTTAGCGATGGTTTCACGGCCTTGGATCACGCTTGCGGTAAGGATATAAAGTGCAGGCCGATTCGAAAGCGCAGCAACCGACCACGGGATGTGAGCGCGCCCGATAGGCCAGCCGTCCCGCCAGTGCGGGCCCCCGGCCGTTGGGCAGGGTTGTGAAACCGGTTTCAACAACATGCGCCGCAACGGCAGCACGCCGCTGCGGCGACAGCCAAGAGGGGGCAACGGGGTTGCCCCCTCTTTTTGCGGACGACCGATGATTTTCGGCAACACCTTCTATGTGATTGCCGCCATCCTGGGGCTGGCGGCGGCCATCGGGGCCCTCGGCCAGAAGCTGCGCCAGCCGCTGATCATCATGTTTCTGGCCACCGGCATCGTGGCCGGCCCGGCCTGTCTGGGACTCATTCAAAGCCACGCGCAGATCAAGCTCCTCGCCCGGATCGGGATCGCCCTGCTGCTGTTCATCAAGGGGCTGCGCCTCGACCTGGACCTGATCCGCACCACCGGACCGGTGGCGCTGGCCACGGGCCTGGGGCAAATCGTCTTCACTTCCGTCATCGGCCTGCTGATCGCCTTGGCCTTGGGGATGAATTCGGACAAAAGAGATATCGGCTCCCTGCACGGGCGCATTGCTGTGGGGTTTTGATCGTCCAGGACATCGCGGCCATTTTGGCTCTGGTGGGGCTGACGACCTTCGGCTCGCAGCCGCTTGAGGGCGAATCGGCCCTGATCGCATCGGCGGCCATCGCCGCCAAGACGGCGGCGCTGCTCGCCGGGGTCGGGCTGGGCACGTCTTCTGCGACCCCGACCCGATCTTTGTCGTCTACCCCGGCGACCGGCTCGTGGTGATGGACTCGAATGCGGACCTGAAGCATGCCGAGGCGCTGCTCGATCAGGTGCAGGACGCCTCCCCTCCCCGCAGCCCCGAGCGGTTCGTGGTCGATGAGGTGCTCATCCCGTGCGATTCCGCGGTGTTGGGAAAAACGCTGGCGGAGTTGAATTCCGCCAGCAATTCAACGTCACGGTGGTCGGCATCCGCCGAGGGCAGGAGCGCATCGTCTCCCCCGGCGCTCACGAGCGGCTGATGGCCGAGGACCGGCTGGTCGTTTTGGGGGAGCGGGAGGCGGTGGATCGCATGCAGCAGGCCTGCCCCCTGTGAAGTGCGGTATCGAGTCGAGCCCTTGCCTTCCGGTTTCACCAGCCTTGACACACCTGCGATCGATACAAACGTTGTCTAAAGTTCGTCGCCTCGGCAAATCGGTACCGCCGGAGATTTATGCGGTAAGATCGGCCGGTGCAAGCACATGCTTTACGGAAACGCCATGAAATTGCGCGCCGCTCTGATCCTGACGATTCTGCTGACGGGGGTTGCCGCTGCGCTTGCCCTGCGCTCTGGACAACCGCCGCCTTCGGTCTTGGCCCAGAGCGCCGATCGGCCCGTGACGGTGACGGCGGCTCCGGTCGTCTACGTTGTGATGTTCGACCGCATCGAGGCCTTGGGGACCGTTTTCGCCAACGAGTCGGCTGCGATCTCCGCGACGGTCACCGAGCGGGTCGTGGCGCTCCATTTCGAGGACAATCAGTTCGTGCGCAAGGGCGACCCGATCGCAACCCTCTCCCAGCAGGAGGTGCAGGCCGCACGCGATGCCGCCGTGGAGCAGCTCACCGAGCATCAGCGCGAGCTCAACCGCCTGGAGAGCCTGCTGCAGAACCAGTCCGTCTCCCGCCAGGCCTACGACCAGCGCAAGACGCTCTTGCGGATCACCCAGCAGCGGATCAAAGAGCTGGAGGCCCGCCTCCAGGACCGCTCGATCCGGGCGCCCTTCAGCGGGGTCCTCGGCCTCAGAAAGATCAGCGTGGGCGCGCTCGTGCAGCCCGGGGACCTCATCACCACCATCGACGACGTCAGCCGGATCAAACTCGATTTCGCGGTCCCCGAAACCTATATCCCCCTGCTCGCGCCCGGCGCCGCCGTGAGCGCAACCAGTCGCATCCTGGGCGGCCGCACCTTCGAGGGCACCGTGGCCGGCATCGACACGCGCGTCGACCCGGCCACCCGCTCGGTGGTGGTGCGCGCGCTGGTCCCCAACCCCGATCGGGCCCTGAAGCCCGGGATGCTCTTGACCGTGACCCTTCTCAAAAACGAGCGCCGATCCCTGGTGGTCCCGGAGGAGGCGATCGTGCCGTTCCAACGCCGCACCTTCGTCTGGGTCGTCGACCCGGGGGCCAGCGCTTCGGTGGAGCGCCGCGAGGTCACCACCGGGGGGAGGCGGCCGGGCGTGGTCGAAATCCTCAACGGCCTCGCGCAGGGCGAGCGGGTCGTCGTGCGCGGCACCGATCAGCTGCGCCCGGGGAGCCGGGTGGTCGTCATGCAAACCGAACCCCTGCCGCCGGGTCCGGCCGCGGCCTTGTGAGGCGACGGTCGACGACTTGCGCACTGCCCGCCAGCTGATTTAAGAGCCCATGCTTCTCTCCGATGCCTCCGTCAAGCGTCCGGTCCTCGCCGCGGTGATCAGCCTGCTGCTGATCGTCTTCGGCATCGTCGCCTTCATGCGCCTGCCGCTGCGGGAGTACCCCGACATCGACCCGCCGGTGGTCTCCATCGAAACCGTCTATCCCGGAGCCTCGGCGGCGGTGGTCGAAACCCGGATCACCAAGCTGATTGAGGACCGGATCGCCGGCGTGCAGGGCATCCGCAGCCTCGAGTCGCGCAGCATCGACGGCCGCTCGCAGATCACGGTCACCTTCCAAATCGACCGGGACATCGACGCCGCCGCCAACGACATCCGCGACCGTGTCGCCGGGGTCTTCGGCAGCCTTCCGGCCGAGGCCGACCCGCCCGAGATCCAGAAAGCCGACGCGGACGCCGATGTCATCATCTGGTTCAACCTGGCCGGCGACGGCATGTCCGTCATGGAGCTCAGCGACTACGCCCGCCGCTACCTCGTCGACCGCTTTTCGAGCCTGGACGGGGTCGCCCGGGTCCGGCTCGGAGGCGGCCTGGAGTATTCGATGCGGATCTGGGTCGAGCGCAACCAACTCGCCGCGCGCAACCTCACCGTCACCGATGTGGAAAACGCCCTGCGTGCGGAGAACATCGAGCTACCGGCGGGAAACATCGAGTCCCTGACGAGGGATTTCCGGGTGCGCATTCAGCGCGGGTTCCAAAGCGTCGCGGATTTCGAGAACCTCGTCCTGGCGCGCAGCGCGGACGGCTACCTGGTCCGGCTGCGCGACGTGGCCCGCGTGGAAACGGGCCCGGTGGAGCGCCGCAACATGCTGCGCGGCAACGGGGTGCCGATGGTCGGCATCGGCATCATCAAACAGTCCAAGGCCAACACCCTGGCCGTGGCCCGCCTGGCGAAGGCCGAAGCCGCCGCGGTCAACCGCGACCTCCCGCAGGGCATGCGCGTGGCCCAGAGCTACGACTCTTCCGTGTTCATCGAAAGCGCCATCCACGCGGTCTACGGGACCCTCTTCATCACGACCGCGCTGGTGGTCCTGGTCATATTCCTGTTCCTGGGCAGCCTGCGCGCCACGCTGGTGCCGGCCGTAGCGGTTCCCGTATCCCTGGTGGCCACCTTCATCGTGCTGCTATCCTTCGACTTCACGATCAACCTGTTGACCCTGCTGGCGCTGGTGCTGGCGATCGGCTTGGTGGTGGACGACGCCATCGTCGTGCTGGAGAACATCTACCGCCGCATCCAGCTGGGAGAAAAACGGCTGGCGGCCGCCTTCAAGGGGACCCGGCAGGTCGGTTTTGCGGTCATCGCCACGACGGTCGTCCTGGTGGCGGTGTTCGTGCCCATCACCTTTCTGGAGGGCGACGTGGGGCGGCTGTTCGCCGAGTTCGCCATCGCCATGTCGGCGGCGGTGTGCTTCTCGAGCCTGGTCGCCCTGACGCTCTCGCCCATGATCGCATCCAAGGTGCTCTCCGACAGCCCAGCGCGCGGGGGCTTCAGCCGGGGCGTGGACCGTGCCTTCGACGGCCTGCGCCGCGGCTACGAGCGCATTCTGCGCGCGTCGCTAAGCGCGCCCTGGGCGATGCTGGCGGTGTGCGCAGCGACAGCCGCCGCCGCCGGTTGGCTGTTTCGGGAGCTACCCTCCGAGGTCGCCCCCAAAGAGGACCGAGGGGCCTTCTTCATCCTGGTCAACGCGCCGGAGGGCTCCTCCTTCGCCTACATGCAGGAGCACATGAACGAGATCGAGCGGCGGCTCATGCCGCTGGCGGAATCCGGGGAGTTCCAGCGCCTGCTCATCCGGGCGCCGCGGGCGCTCGGCGCCCCGGAGGTCTTCAACAACGGCATCGGCATCGTCGTGCTCAGCCACTGGGACACCGGGCGGCGCTCCGCCTGGGACTACATGTCCGAGGTCCGCCGGCGGCTTGCGGACCTGACCGGCGTGCGGGCCTTTCCGGTCATGCGCCAAGGTCTGGCCGGAGGCGTGCGCAAGCCGGTTCAGTTCGTGATCGGCGGGCCGAGCTACGCGGAGCTGGCCCAGTGGCGCGACCGGCTGCTCGCCAAAGCGGCTGAAAACCCGAAGTTGATCGACCTCGATCACGACTACAAAGAGACCAAGCCCCAGCTCCAGGTGGTCATCGACCGGGACCGGGCCGGGGACCTGGGGGTGTCGGTCGAGGCCATCAGCCGCATCCTGGAGAGCAAACTCGGCTCCCGCCGCGTCACGACCTTCATCGAGGACGGGGAAGAGTACGACGTGCTGGTGGAGGGCGAGGATGAGATGGTGCGCAGCCCCGCGGATCTCGCCCACATCCAGGTGCGCTCCGAACGCAGCGGCCGGCTGATTCCCCTCGCCAACCTGTTGCACGTAGAGGAGTTCGCGGATTCCGCCGCGCTCAACCGCACCAACCGCATCCGCAGCATCACCATCGAAGCCGGCCTGGCCGAGGGCTACCGGCTGGGCCAGGCTCTAGCCTACCTCGAAAACCTGGTGAAAACCGAGCTGCCGCCGGGAGTCATCATCAACTACAAGGGGGAGTCGCTCGATTACGTCACCTCCGGCCGTTCGGTCTATTTCATTTTCCTCCTGGCCCTGGTGGTCGCCTACCTGGCGATGGCCGCGCTCTACGAGAGCTACGTCCACCCGCTGGTGATCATGCTCACGGTGCCGTTGGCGGTCGCCGGGGCCCTTTTCGGGCTCTACCTCACCGGGCACAGTCTGAACATCTACAGCCAGATCGGCATGATCATGCTGGTGGGCCTTGCCGCCAAGAACGGCATCCTGATCGTCGAGTTCGCCAACCAGCTGCGCGATGCCGGGGCACCGTTCGAGGAGGCGATCATCCAGGCGTCGAGCAAGCGGCTGCGTCCGATTCTGATGACCGGGGTCACGACCGTGGTCGGGGCCCTGCCCCTGGTGCTCTCCTCCGGGGCGGGCTCCGAAGCGCGCACGGTCATCGGCGTGGTGGTGATCGCCGGCGTGCTCGTCGCCACGTCGCTCACGCTGGTGATCATTCCCTGCGCCTATCGGGTTCTATCGCGGCGGGCGTCATCCCCCCAAGCGACCGCGCGCGAGCTCGAACGCCAGTTGAAGCTGGGATCCGGCGCGCTGTGATCCGGACCCGATGCAGCCCTTTACCCATTCGGTCGTTCGTCATCCCGACCCTCTCGGACAGGTAAGATCATGACGCACCCCCCGCAGCACATCGCAGTGGTCGGCGCCGAGCTCGGCATCGAGCCCCGGCAGGCGCAGGCCGTGGCCGATTTGCTTTCCCAGGAGGCCACGGTCCCTTTCATCGCCCGCTACCGCAAGGAGGCCACGGGCAGTCTGGACGAAGTCCAGATCACGGCCATCCGCGACCGGCTCGGCCAGTTGGCGGAGCTCGACCGCCGGCGCGAGGTTATCCTGGAGAGCCTGGAAAAGCACGGGCACCTCACCGAGGATCTGCGCGCGCGGCTGCAGGCGGCCGAGAACCTGTCGGTGATGGAGGACATCTACCTGCCCTTCAGGCCCAAGCGCCGCACCAAGGCGGGGCTGGCGCGCGAAAAAGGGCTCGAGCCCCTGGCGCTCTCCCTCATGGCCCAACAGGGGATCGACCCGCAGCAGGCGGCGATCGCCTTCGTCGATCCGCAGAAGACGGTGGCCTCGGTGGAGGAGGCTCTGGAGGGCGCCGGCCATATCCTGGCCGAGATGATCAACGAGAACGAGGCCGCCCGCGGCCGGCTGCGGGCGCTGTTCCAGGAAAAAGCGGTGATCCGCAGCACGGTGACGGCGGGCAAAGAGGCCGAGGGGATCAAATTCAACGATTATTTCGACAGCCAAGAGCCGGCGGCCACCGCACCCTCCCACCGGGTGCTGGCCATGCGACGGGGGGAGCGCGAGGAGGTGCTCTCGCTGAGCATCCTGCCGCCTGCGGAGGAGGCCCTGGCCATACTGCACGAGCTTTTCGTCAAAGGCGCGGGGGCCGACAGCGAGCGGGTCGCCGCGGCCGCGGCGGACAGCTACAAGCGCCTCCTGTCGCGGTCGCTTGAAACCGAGCTGCGCTTGAGCCTCAAGGAGCGCGCCGACGCGGAGGCCATCCGGGTCTTCGCCGCCAACCTGCGCGAGCTGCTGCTGGCTCCGCCACTAGGGGCCAAGCGGGTGATGGGCATCGACCCGGGGTTTCGCACCGGCTGCAAGGTGGTCTGCCTGGACCGTCAGGGCAAGCTGCTGCACCACGGCACGGTCCACCCCCACACCGGGCCGGGGCAGGCCGAAAAGGCCCGGGAGAGCCTGCGCCGGTGGTGCGAGCAGTTCCGGATCGAGGCCATCGCCGTCGGCAACGGCACCGCCGGCCGCGAAACCGAGGCGTTCGTGCGCGGCCTGGGCCTGCCCGAGAGCATCCTCGTGGTCATGGTGAACGAGAGCGGCGCCTCGGTCTACTCGGCTTCGGAGGCGGCCCGCGAGGAGTTCCCGGATCAGGATGTGACCGTGCGCGGAGCCGTATCCATCGGGCGGCGCCTGATGGACCCCCTGGCCGAGCTGGTCAAGATCGACCCCAAGTCCATCGGCGTGGGCCAGTACCAGCACGACGTGGATTCGGCGGCGCTCAAGGCCGCCCTGGACGACGTGGTGGTCAGCTGCGTCAACGCCGTGGGCGTGGATCTGAACCGGGCGAGCGTGCAGCTGCTCACCTACGTCTCGGGGCTGGGGCCGCAGCTGGCCCGCAACATCGTGGCCGTGCGCAACGAAAAGGGGCCTTTCGCCACGCGCCGGGACCTGACGGCCGTGCCGCGCCTGGGGCCCAGGGCGTTTGAGCAGGCCGCCGGTTTTCTGCGCATCCCCGGCGGCGCCGTCCCCTTGGATGCCAGCGCCGTCCACCCCGAAAGCTACCCCATCGTGGACGCCATGGCGGCCGACCTCGGCTGCACGGTCGAGGACCTGATGCAGGCGGCCGCGCTGCGCAGCCGCATCGATCCGGCGCGCTATGTCAGCGAGCGCGTCGGCCTGCCCACCCTCACCGATATCCTCAACGAGCTGGCCAAGCCCGGCCGCGACCCGCGGCGGCGCTTCGAGGCCTTCGCCTTTGCCGAAAACGTCGCCGCCCCGGAGGACCTGCGGCCGGGCATGCGGCTGCCGGGGATTGTCACCAATGTCACGCGCTTCGGGGCGTTCGTGGATGTGGGCGTGCACCAGGACGGCCTCGTGCATGTCAGCGAACTGGCCGACCGCTTCGTCAAGGACCCGGCCGAGGTGGTCAAGCCGCAACAACGGGTCACGGTCACGGTGCTGGAGGTCGACCTTGCCCGCAATCGCATCAGCCTCTCGCTGCGCAGCGGGAAAAAGCCGGACAGGCCCGCACCCGCGCCAACCGGCCGGAAGGCTCCGCCGGCGCCCTCCGCCGGCGCAACTGCGGCACCCAAGGGAACCAAGCCGGCCGCCCCGCCGTTCCACAACCCCCTGGCCGATGCCCTGGGCCGTTTGAAACGTTGAGGCCACGCAAGCGATGACGGCGCCGATGATGACGGCATCCCCGGAGCAAACGGCAGATCCGCCCATCCCGTTGCGAATGCTGTTTTTCCCGTATGCCCTGGGGCCTGCCCGCCCGGACCCGTCTTTCGGAGGCGCCCGCAAAAAAATCCGACCCACTTGACAGGAAGGGCGGGCTGATCTAGTCTTACCCTCATGCAATAGGCTGCGTTCCTTTTGCCCGGCCCCCACTCCTTGGCCTCGCTTGCAACCACGCGGCGCTGATCCTGCCGACCCGATCGACGGCAGCCTCCCCACGACGAGTACCGTTGCACCCGGCAGCGGGCTGTTGCGCGCTCCGAAGAATCGAGGCTGCCATGGAAGGAAAGCAGTCCCTCACCTGCGCCGTTGTGATCTTTCCAGGGTCTCGCGCCGGCGTCGACGTGGAGGCCATATTTTCATCCCTCCCCGATGCAGCGACCATTCTTCGCTACCCGCTCGAGGCACCGCTAAATTCCAAAGACGTTCACGCGACGGCCAAACGGATCGCCGCGGGTAACCCGCACCTGCTGGTGGCCTGCTTTGCCCTCGAAGAGCTTGAACACGCGCGCTGCCTGGCGCAGTGGGCGAAGAACCAGGCTCGCCCCCCCGCAACCTGGGCGGTGTGCGCTGACGGCACGATCGAGGCCATCTCCGCCGTAGTCGCGTCGGGTTTCGACGAGCTGCTGGGCCAGCCCCTCGAAAAAAATGAGGTGGCGGCCCTCCTGCGGGGGATTACACCATATGGGGAAAGCGAAACGCCCATCTGGCGCGACACGGCACGCAAGATGGGCCTGGGCCGCATCATCGGCCGGGACCCTGAATTTTTGAAGCAGATCGAAACGATCCCCGTTGTCGCCAGGTGCGATGCCGGGGTCCTTATCACGGGTGAAAGCGGGTCCGGCAAGGAACTGTGCGCCCGCGCTATCCATCATCTGAGCCGGCGTGCCCAAAAGCCGTTTATCGCCGCCAGCTGCGGCGCCCTGCCGGTCGATTTAGTCGAAAATGAGCTCTTCGGCCATCTCCGCGGCGCTTACACCGGGGCCGAAACGGATCAACCCGGGTTGATTCAAGAGGCAGAGGGCGGCACCTTGTTTCTCGACGAAATCGACTGCCTCCCGCCCCGCGCCCAGGTCAAGCTTTTGCGGTTTATCCAGGAGAAGGAGTACAAGCAGCTCGGCAGCAGTAAAGTCCGCCGCGCCGACGTTCGGCTGATCGCAGCCAGCAACACCGATCTGGGCCAGCAGATTCGGCAAGGCCGCTTTCGGCAGGACCTGTATTACCGCCTCAACGTCATTCCTCTGGCCTTGCCCCCTCTGCGCCGCAGAGAGCAGGACATCTCGCTGCTGGCGCGTCACTTCCTGGAAAAATATGCGCTCGAGCATCGCAAGGGATTCCGGGACCTGTCGCCCGAGGCCCATCGAAAACTGGCGGCCCATGACTGGCCCGGCAATGTCCGGGAGCTCGAGAACATCATCCAGCGCGCCGTCATCCTTTCGAAAACGGTTACGCTGCGCGACACCGATATCGACCTTCCCTCTCCGGCACCCGCAAACGGCAAGGTCATGTCCTTCCAGGAAGCCAAAGGCCGATTTATCCGGACCTACATCGCCGACCTTCTGCAGAACCACCAAGGAAACATCACCCGTGCGGCGCAAAGCGCCAACAAGAACAGACGGGCCTTCTGGGAGCTGATGAGAAAATATGGGGTTTCGGCCGACAACTACAAATTCCAACAGCACTGATAGGATAAATCTGCGCCGGGCGCCAGGCTGAAACGAACATAGACATTTGTCGAACCCTTTCAAGGAGTTCACCCGCTCTGCCCGGCTCCCGTCGGCCTGAAACGACACAGTGCCCCCCCACCCCGACGCGAAGCCTGCGCATGCCGCAATCTTCTTTCCGGATTCCAACCGATAGATTTGATTGCCTATCCCCTGCCTGCCATCGCTGCCGATCGCGCGAGTGATCCGCGGCACGCTTAGTGCTTCCAAGCGCTCAGGACAACAAGGCAGCGCGGCCATGCGGCTCTCGAAAACCGAAAAACTCATCCTGAAGTACGTGCTGGAGCATCCCGCCGCAAAAGACTCCGAACGGGGCATTCTCGAATGGTGGCTCCTGGAAGAGGAGATCGCCAGCCGCGCCGCCCGAGTAAGACGAGCTCTTTCCAATCTGGTCGGCGCAGGGCTGATGTTGAAAAAAACTGGGCTGGACGGCGCCGCCTTCTACACCGCGAATCGAGGCAAATTTGCGGAGATCAGACGGTTGGTGGCGCCCATCCCCGAGTAGGACAAGGAGTAGGACAAGCAGCCGGTTGCGGTTTTTGATCAACGCTGCGGAGGAGCCGGACAATGGTGATGGAGGACGCCTTGACGCCTCGCGATGCGCTCGGAGAGCAGAATCCAAGGCAACGGCCTGGATTGCGTCGTGAACTCAGAGACCACCCCAAGGGCTGATGCCGAGAAAGGAGGAGGTATGGTTACGAAACGCAGTTCGACAGGCGGCGGGCCTGGCAAGGAGAGCCCATCGGACAAAGTGGAAGATCCCAAAATGGCCGCCACTTCCGTCTCAGAAGAGGCGGAGGAGCAAATGGACAATATCGACGAGCCCGGCGAAAAGGCCGGATGCGGGGAGGAGGGAACAACCAACGAAGGCGCGTTTCCACATGACGTGAGCGCCCAGCTTCTCGATGTGAAGGAGGGCATCGTCGCGGCCATCAAGCAACAGATGATGGAGGACCTGGCGGAGGGCTATGTCGTCTCCGAGGAGCTTTCCGGAATGGGCAACATCCAGGGAGTGGGCTTGTCGGAGGCCGGCGCCGACTCCGGCGGCCTTCCCGGCGAGATGGCGCTGACGCTCTACGTCGTCGAGCCGATGGCGGCCGAGCAGGCCAAAAGCGTGGTCGCCTCATCGGCGGGCATCGCCTCGCTCGACCTGGAGGATGTGCCGGTGAACGTCGTCGTGACGGGGGTGATCGACTCCCAGCCGCACCGGATGAAGATGCGTCCCGCACCGGCCGGGATTTCGGTCGGCCACTACAAGATCACCGCCGGAACCATCGGGTGCTTCGCCCGGGGCCGGAGCTCGCCGCGCAGCAACCGGGTGCTGATGCTCAGCAACAACCACGTCCTGGCGAACTCCAACAATGCCAGCCTCAACGACAACATCCTGCAACCGGGACCCTACGACGGGGGGAAGAACCCCGCGGACAGGATCGCCATCCTGGAGCGGTGGGTGAATATCAACTTCAGCGGCGGGGTCAATTATGTCGACTGCGCCACGGGCTGGTGCTGGTCCAACCTGGTGAAGTATCCCTACCTTATGTACCTCTCCGGGTCCACTCCGGTCTATTTCCGTATTTCGAGCACACCGGTCGCCTGTCAGCGCAATATGGCGGTCGGCAAGACCGGACGGACGACGCAGCTGCGGCGGGGGGTCGTCACCGACTGCAGCGCCACCATCCGGGTCAACTACGGCGGCGGCAAGGTTGCGCTCTTCTCCGACCAGATCGGCATCCGCGGTGTGGGTGGGGATTTCTCGGCCGGCGGGGACTCCGGCTCGCTGATCTGGACCTGGGACGCCCGGCGAAACCCGGTCGGGCTCCTGTTTGCCGGCGGCGGCGGCATGACCTTCGCGAACAAGATCCCGCGGGTGTTGAGCGCGCTGGACATCGCGATCCGGGCCTGATCGCCCGCCGCATCCTCGAAGCAACAGGTCTCGGTGTCGGCCGACACCCACCGACGGCACCGAGACGCCTGCAGCGGAGGGCGCTTGTTTTTTTTCCCGCGATGGGAGATGATGCCTCACCGGGGGTGGCCCGGGATGCCCTTCGCCAAGGCAGGGGCCTCTCCTTCGACCGAGGGCGCAGCATCCATGCAACCAAAGACCATTGAAGAGGTAAAGCAGGCGCACGAAGCCGGTTTGATGGCCATCGAGCACGTCGAGGGCGTGGGCATCGGCGCCGACTCCGCCGGGCGGGAGGTGATCGTGGTCTACATCAGCGACCCGGACGCCGCCGCGCGTCTGCCCAAGCAGATAGAAGGCTTCCGCCTCCGGATCGAAAACCTGGGCGGCCCGATCGAGGCCTATCCCGAGTAGCCCCCTGCGTTCCCGCCGCATCTGCCGCGATCCCCGCCGCCCGACCCCGCAGGCCGCGCGCAGACGAGCGCCTTGCGGCCATCGCGCGCGCCCGACCCCTCTCCTCCCAGATCGCATCGGCGCCGGCGGCGACAGCGCCCTCGGTTGCGCCCCCAGCACGCACCGCACCCCATGATCCGCCGTGGTGAATCTTTTGCGCATTTGCGCGCAGTTGGAGAATTGGGCTGCCGCAGGGCGCGGGTTTGCCAAAACGACGGATCGACGCGGGCGTGGGCAGGCGGAATCTTATTGATTTCCCCTCCGGAAATCGGCATGGGGACAATCGGGCAGAATGATGCCGAGGCGACAAGGAGGGGGCATGTCCTTTTCCACCTGCTGCAAACTGCTGATGTGCGCGGCGGCGGGGGCGCTTCTCTCCGCGCCGCCGGCGCCGGCCCAAACCAACGCCGCCAGGTCGGCGACGCCGTTCGACATTTCCGAATTCGGCGGAACCCTGGCGCAGCTCGAAGCGCTGATCCCCGCGACGCCGCCTGCGGCGGCCGAGAGCGGGCGCCGCCCGCCCGGCCCGAGCGCGATCGATCGCGGCTACGGCGACGGGCCGCGCTGCGAGGACCCGCCTTTCAGCTCGAACTCCCGGCCGCGGCTGCTGCTCCAGCGCTACTGGTCGTCGCGGCACTCCCTGCGGGAGCACTTCGTGCGCAACGCCATGGACGCCGAGGGCAATCTCACCGGCGACGGCATCGGCACCTGGGACGACCAGAAGCGGCGCTATTCCTATGCCGGCTATGGCCTGCCGATGGCCCAGCTGGTCATGACCCACACCCCGCCCGGGGGCAACGGACGGCCCAACTACTTCCGCAACGGCGACATGCCGCTGAATCTGGGCCGCAGCATCGCGCTGCTCGCCACCGAATACGAGCTGCTCGGCCGCAGCGGCCAGCTCCAGGCGCAGAAGAGGAGTCTCAACGAGCTCTTTCTCGCGCTGCAGGCCTACCGGCGGCTGGACATGACCGCCAACCGCCTCTGGCGCATCCGCCTGGATGCCTGCGGCGGCCCGTGCAACTGGCAGCCGGATCTGAGCGGGGCCTCGGGCTGGTTCATCCGCGATGACATCCCCGGTGATTTCCACGAGCGCTTCCCCGCCGATCAACCCGACCATTGGCAGGTCGGGGCGACCCAATCCGACTACACCGGGGCGATCGACGGACTTGCCTGCGACGACTTCCCCGCTCCGCTCAGCCAGGACCAGGTGATCGGCATGCTCTACGGGCTGGCGTTCGTGAAGAGGTTCATTCCGCCCGAGGCCCGGGTCGGTATCAACGGGGATACCTACTCCATCCTCCAGATGGCAGGCGACATCGCCTACGGCATGGTCAACCGCATCCGCCAGGCCGAAGGCCTGCAGGTGTTCGGCAACCGCTTCCTGACGGACCTCTGCGGCGGCCAGGGCGTGAAGTGGCGGGAGTTCCCCAACAACGCCAACGGCCACTGATCCGCCGCCGGGCGGTTGGGCGCGGCACCGGTTCGCACGCGGCGCCGGCAACAAAATACCGTCAGCCGTCTCAGCGGTGGGCCAGCCCGGCGGGCGGCTCCGGAGCGAAACGGGCCAACCCGCCCGATGGCCGGACCGCGATCGGTCCCATCGGCATCGCCATCAGCTGCGAAAACGGATGACGGCCTCCAGGAACGCCTCCCCGAACCGCTCTAGCTTTTTTTCTCCGACCCCGGTGATGGCGAGCAGCTGTTCGCGGGTAACGGGCGCTACGGCCGCCATCTCCTTGAGGGTTTTGTCGTGGAAGACGCAGTAGGGCGGAAGCCCCGATTGGAGTGAAATCGCGCGCCGGACCTCCCGCAGGATTTCAAAAAGGGTGCGGTCCGGCTCGGCATCGGGCGCCGGCGGGCGGCTGTCCCGGGTCCCGCCGGCCGGCGTTCGGGGCGCCGGCCGCAAAGGGTCCTTGCGGAAGCGGACGGTCAGCTCGCCTTTGAGGATCGACCGGCTTTTTTCATTGAGCTTGAATCCCGCGATCTCGCCCAGATCGACCGCCAGGAAGCCGCCGGAGACCAGCTGGCGGAACACGGAGCGCCACTGGCTGGCCGACAGCTCCTTGCCGGCCCCGAAGGTCTTGATGCGGTCGTGCCCGCGCCGCCGGATGCGCTCGCCGGGGTTTCCGACCAGCACCTCGATCAAATGGGCCGCGCCGAAGCGCTGCCCGGTGCGATAGACGCAGGAGAGCGCCTTTTGGGCGGCAAGGGTCGCATCCCAGGTTTCCGCGGAGTCGAGGCAGTTGTCGCAGTTCATGCACGGGCGCGGGTAGCGCTCGTCGAAATAGCGCAAAAGGGCTACCCGCCGGCATTCGACCGTCTCGCAAAAGCCGAGCAGGGCATCGAGCTTGCGGGCCTGGATGCGCTTGAAGGCCTCGTCGCCGACCGAGGCCTCCTGGAGCTTGCGCATGGCCACGACGTCGGCGAGCGCGTAGAGCATCCAGGCGTCCGCCGGCCGGCCGTCCCGGCCGGCCCGTCCGGTCTCCTGGTAGTAGGACTCGATGCTCGCGGGCAGGTCCAGGTGGGCGACGAAGCGCACATCGGGTTTGTCGATCCCCATTCCGAAGGCGATGGTCGCCACGACGACCCGCTTGCCGGAGTCCAGGAAGCGCCGCTGGTTCTCCAGACGCTCCTGCTGGGTCAGGCCGGCGTGATAGGCGAGCGCATCGATCCCTCTTGCCCGCAGCCATTGGGCCGTCTCGTCCGCCCGCCGGCGCGTCCTGACGTAGACGATGCCGGATGCACCCGGGTGCTCGTCGCGGATGAAGTGCAGGAGCTGCTGCCGGCCGTTCTCTTTGAGCCGCAGGCGGTAGGCGATGTTCGGCCGGTCGAAGCTCGAAACGAACAGCGCCGCATTGCCGAGATTCAGCTTCGCGAGGATGTCCCTGCGCGTGTGGGCGTCGGCGGTTGCCGTCAGGGCGATCCGCGGCACCTGCGCAAAGGCGCCGGTGACAGCGGCGATCTGCAGGTATTCCGGCCGGAAGTCGTGCCCCCACTGGGAGACGCAATGCGCCTCGTCGATCGCGAAAAGCGCGATCGGGATCCGCTTCAGCAGCTGCTGAAAGCCTCCGGTCGCCAGCCGCTCGGGCGCCACGTAGAGGATATCGGTCGCCCCGGCCGAAACCCGCTGGATGACGGCGCGCGCCTCTTCCGCCGACAGGCTCGAATTGAGGAAGTCGGCCCGCAGGCCGTTCTGCCTCAGCCCGTGCACCTGGTCCTGCATCAGCGCGATCAAGGGCGAGATGACGATGCCCACCCCGCCCCGCAGGACGGAGGGGATCTGATAGCAGACCGACTTCCCGCTTCCGGTCGGCATGAGGGCGAAGACGTCGCGGCCCTCGAGCAGGGTCTGAATAATGTCACGCTGGTGGGGCCGGAACTCCTTGAACCCGAAAAAGCGCCGCAGAACCCCGTGCGGGTCTGAACGCGGCGCGCTCGAACTGGATTTTCGCTCCATAGAACCCTTCCCGACAGGCACCTTTCGGCCGCCCTGGGGCCGCTTGTCTTCATGCCGCTCATCTTTATGCCGGCATGCGCCTCTATCGGCAGCCGTGAGGCTGAATACCAGTTTGACGACCGGTTTAAAAGAGCATAAAAGTGCCGGCTGCGGTCGCTGACGATAATAGGCGCCGCCCGCGGCTTTCTTTTCGGGCCCGAACGGGTGCAGTGGTCTGAACGCGGCTTGCGCTGCGAGTTTGCCCTATCAAGGCAAAGCCGGAGGCCGACCCGCCGTGGTCCGGGAACGCCGATGCTCTGTTTTTGGAGGCAACTTATACATGGCGGAAACCCCCCTTTCGATTGCATGCGGGGAGCTGCGGCTGGAGGGGATGCTGGCGCGAGCCTCCGGCGCGCGCGGGGTGGTCGTCACCCATCCGCACCCCCTTTACGGCGGAGACATGGACAACCCGGTCGTTATGGCCGTTTGCCGAGCCTACCGGCGCAAGGGGTTCAGCACGCTGCGCTTCAATTTCCGCGGCGTCGGCGCCAGCGGAGGGCGCCACGACCAGGGGGTCTGCGAGCGCGAGGATGTGCGGGCCGCGGGTTCCGCCATGGCCGGCATCGGGCTGACGGAGATCGACCTGGCGGGCTACTCCTTCGGTTCTTGGGTCAATGCAAGCGCAGGGGCGGGGTTCCGCCGCATGGTGATGGTGTCGCCGCCGCTGGCGTTCATCGATTTCGGTCCGCCCGCTCCGCTGTCGAACCTGCACCTCATCGTCACCGGCGGCCGCGACGAGATCGCACCGCCGGAGTTGATCGAGCGCATCCGGCGCACCTGGAACCCGGCCGCCGCCTTCGAGGTGGTCCCCGGCGCCGACCACTTCTACTCCGGGCGTATCGACGCCCTCGAAGCCGCCCTCGCGGCAAACATCTGACCGCCCCGCGCCGCGCTCCTCAGCGCGCCGGAGACTTCTGCAGCGGCCCCTTTTGCCGCGGCCCGCGCTCCCCCGCACGACGATTCCAACCGCAGATGATCGCTGTGCAGAACCGGGCCCGCGGGGTATCGGGCATCAGCTTTTTTTTCGGCAAACACACCCTGAGAAGGGCACCGATAGGGTCATTTGCTGTCAATCCACGTCAACTGCTGCCAAATGACGTAAAATGCTAACTAATTGTTAATATTATAAATTTTATTGACTTTAGCGTTTCGCCGTGATACCATCCGCACGTTTTTGCGCGAATTTTTGGATTATCGGCCGGCCGGACTTCTGGGGTCGGCTGCTTTGGTCGCCGCCGCTGCGGATCGTGAAAGGGGGGCTTCGTCGATGAAGCGATTGCGAAATCTGGTGGCTCTGGCTGTTGCGGCGGGGGTGTGCGCCGTCGCGGTTCTTGCCGGCGCGCAGGATCTCCCCGAGAACCTGGACAGCTTCGACCTGAAGTCGGTCGCGGTCGGCGGCGCTGCGCGCATCGACGCGAGCACCGGAAGGCTGAACTACGTGGTGCCGCTCTACACGGTGCGCGACCTCGACATCGAGCTGCCGATCCGGCTGGTCTACGACGGCTCGGGCGTGAAGGTCGACGAACCCTCCGGGGTGGTTGGGCTCAAGTGGAGCCTGCAGGCCGGCGGCGCGATCCACCGCACCGTCAACCAGATCCCCGACGAGTGGGCGACGCTGCAGTACCTAACGCCCTACAACGACTGGATCCAGACCTTCGCCGACAAGTTCAGCGCGCAGACGCTCAGCTATCTGAAGATCCCCGAATCCCACGCCGGCGGGTGGATCGTCAACACGGTGCCCCCCTGCCACTATGCCGAAAAATACTGCAACATGACCCTCGACGGCTACCCCATCACCAACTGGTGCAACCCCAACGCCGGCGGATGCCATGATCTCTTCGGCACGCTGATGCACCACAAGAACGCCGCCGTCTACCAGCTGGTGGACGTCGCGCCCGACGACTTCACCTTCGTGGTCGGCGACCAGAGCGGCGAGTTCATCCTCGAAAAGGACGGCGTCGTCCGACACCTGGAGGAGAAGGACGTTCAGCTCGCGCAGCGGCTGCGCGAGCCGAGCCCGCCGCATGTGTGGGAGATGACCGACAACCGCGGGGTGCGCTACTATTTCGACCGCGGGGGCATCCAGTACGCCCCCCACGGCGGACCGCGCCCCGACCCCAAGGAGAGCCTCTTCACCTACGACAGCGAGTTTCCGCTGGCCGCCGTAGAATCCCCCGCCGGCCGGCGCATCGAGATCGACTACGAACTGCTCTTCGGTTTCATCGGCGAGCGCGAGGAACTCGAGGGATGCAAGATCGCCGACTGCCCCGAAGGCGTCCTCAAGCCGAACGGGTTCGAAGGCGACATCACCTGGCGCATGTACCAGGTGCCCGTCGTGCGCGAGATCCGCAGCTCGCGCGAGATCGTGCGCTTCACATACGAGAACTTGTGGCACGACCCCCAGGAGCAGCACCCGAACGATGCCACCAACACCGTGCTCGCGCACATCGAGGTGATCAACCGCGCCGACGGCAGCCTCATCAAGCGCTACGACTTCGGCTACGAGGACGAGGGGCGCCGCAAGCAGCTCAAGCGCATTTTAGATGTTGCGCTGCATTTCGATGAAATCAACGTTTTTCGTGAGTTCCTCTACGACGATACCCCCCGGCCCGGACCGGCCAGTTTTGAGAAAGACGTCTTCGGCTACCAAAACGCCAACGCCGCCGGGAACCTGATCCCCGTGGCGTCCTGCCGCCCCGGCCAATCGCCCGCCGACCGGGGCTACCACCCCGCGCGGATCCAGGCCGGCGTGCTGAAGGAGGTGCGCCTGCCCACGGGCGGACGCACCCGCTTCGAGTATGCCCCCAAGACCGCCGCCCCCGACGGCGGGGGCCTTTACGCCGGCGGCCTGGTCATCCGCCGGGTCACCGACATCGACGCCGACGGCTCCGTGGCCGGCTCCAAGTTCTATCGCTACGAGGAGCTCACGGGCTTCGCCTTGGACCCGGCGGACCCAGGGCTGTTCACGCGCTATTTCGAATATCTGCGCCGGGGCTTCGGTGTCACGGCAGCCGACGTCTGCAAGCCGATTGCCGGCACGAACCGCTACGCGTTCATGGACCGCGTCACGGCCTCCTATCCATTGCACGATTTCTTCGATCCCGACAGCCTCTACCGCCACCCCCAGAGCGGCGAATTCGCCAACGCCCGCAAGTCCGGCGGCAGTTTCTACCGCAGGGTGAGCATCGATTTCGGGGACCAGGGCCGCGAGGTGCTGCACTATGACGTGCGCGAGACCGCCCACAGCGTGAAGGGGCTGCTCACCCGGGCCGAGCTCTTCAACGCGGCCGGCGCCAAGCTCAAGCAGCTGGACTACGGCTTCCGCCTGGAGCGGCGCAGCGGCGTCGCCTACGGGCACATCCAGCACCGCAAGGCCGGCGGCTGGCCCGAGGGGGTCGAGTTCTTTTTCGATCCGGCGAACAAGATCACCGGCTGGCTGCTGCTCGAGTCGCTCAGCACCACCCTCTACGGCGACGGCGGCGTCGGCGCCTTCACCACGACCAAAAGCTACGTCTACTCCCCCGAGCGGCACCACAACCCCGTGAGCGAACTCACCGCCACCTCCGAGGGCGGCGTCCAGGTTACCACCTTCCGCTACGCCCACGACCTCTTCGACCAGGCGATGATCGAGCGCAACATGGTGGGCATCGCCCTGGAGAGCCTGGTGGAGGGCGGCGCCGGCGGAGGGGCGAAGGTCGCCTACCGCAAGTGGCCGGACGGCGCGATCCTGCCTTGGAAACACTACCGCTTCGGCAGCCACCCCGGCGGCTGCACCGAAGGCGCGATCGGCGGCTGGAGCCTCAAAACCACGGTGGAGAGCTATGCCGACGGGCAGCCCACCACCGTCCGCGCCGCCTGCGACCCGCACGCGGTCGAGCTCGAGTGGAGCAACGATCTGCCGGTCCAGCGGCGCTACGCCGACCGCACCTGGCGATACCGCTACTACGCGGGCGACCACCGCAGCGGCCTGCTGCGCGAGAGCATCGATTTCGACGGCACCACGCTCTTCTACGACTACGACGGCTTCCGGCGGCTGAACGGGCTGCTGGAAAAAGACGATCTGGTCGGCCACACCATCCAGACCCAGCTCGCCCCGGGCGAGAGCTTCCAGCGCACGACGACGAGCCTGCAGGGCTCCGGCATTCCCGTGCCGCCGGTCCATGTCGTGCTGGACGGCTTCGGCCGCGAGCGCCGCACCCTCTACGAAGGCTACACCCCGAGCGGCCAGGACTTCGTCGCCAGCCTGACCTACGACACGCAGGGCCGGATCACTCGCCTCTGCGACCCGAGCACCGGCGGCTGCCTGCAGCTGGAGTTCGAACCGGCGCCGCTCGAGCGCCTGAAGCGCGGCCGGATCATGGGCTGGCCGCAGGCGCAGGAGATCCGCTACGGGGTCAACGGAGCCGGGGAGGTCGCCGGCTACGCGGCCGGCACGCTCTGGAAGGTCGTCACCATCGACGAGAACGGCAACCCGCTGACGGAATTCAGCGACCGGCTCGACCGGCGGGTCCTCGTCCGGCGCCACGACGGCGGACTGGACATCGACACGCTCTACCGCTACAATCACCGCGGCGATCCGGTCGAGATCATCCTGCCGGGCGGCGGCGGGGTCGTGCTCACCTACCACGCGGACGGGCTGCCGGCCGGGCGCACCAGCCCGCACGAGGGCACGGTGAGCTTCGTATACAACACGCTCGACCGGCTGAGCGCAACCGTCGATGCGGCAGGCAACGTCACCACCTTCGCCTACAACGCCCACGGCCAGCCGCTGCGCACCTACGTGAACGGGCTGCTGACGACTACCGTCGCCTACGGCGCCGCGCCGGGGCCCGCGAAGGGCAAGGTCACGAGCGTCGTCTCGGAAACGCAGGGGGAGCTCCAGGGCTCGATCGCGACCAGCTACGCCTACGACGGCTTCGGCCGCCTGCAGCGCGAAACGGTCGTGAACCACCTGGGCGGGCAGGACGACACGCTCTTCCGCTACGATCTGCGCGACCTCCTGGTGCGCAGCGAGCGGCAGCACACCGGGCCATACGGAGACCTTACGATCATCAAGGAATACGACTACGACCACGCCGGGCGCCTCACGGACATCTACATGACCGTCGGCGGCGGCCCGCGTGAGCATATCAGCGCCCTCGCCTACGACGAGCGCGACTGGGTCGCCCGCAAGCGCTTGGGCGTACGGCCCGGCGGCGCGCTGCAGTCGATCGACTACGGCTACAACCTGCGCGGCTGGCTCACGCACATCAACGACCTGCGCGAATGCGCCGATCAGTTTCCGGACCCCCGGGATCCGGGCGCGAAAAAGGCGGGCGGCAGCGGCCCGACCCCTACCCCCTGCCTGAACCCGGAAAACGACCTCTTCGCCGAGGAGATCGTCTACACCGCCGGGGTGGGCCCGCTCGGCGCTGAGCCGCAGTACAACGGCAACGTCGCCGGCCTGCGCTGGCGCGTCATGGACCGGCCCGCCATCCCCGCCTACGGCTTCCGCTACGACGGGCTCGACCGGCTGACCGACGCGGTCTACGGCGAGAAGACGGTCGGCGGGACGGCGCCGGGGCTCTGGACCCATTTCAGCCGCTACGACGTCCAGATCGGCCCCTACGACGAGCAGGGCAACATTTTAAACCTGGCCCGCCGCGGACTCACCGGCGGCAGCGGCGCCGGCGCGGCCTTCGGGCTCATCGACGACCTCGCCTTCAGCTACCAGAACGGACGCCTGAGCTCCGTCAGCGAGGCCGCCTCTACGGCCAGAGGCTTCACCGGCGCGGGCGGGGGCTACCTCTACGACGCCCGCGGCAACATGGTGCGCGATATCGGCCGCGACCTCACCGTCGCCTACACCGCCCTCGGCCTGCCCGCGCAGATCGCCAGCGGCGGCCACAGCCTGCGCTTCACCTACGACAGCTTCGGCACCAAGCTGCGCATGAAGCAGACCACCAACGGCAAGGTCAGCACCGTAGACTACCTGGGCGGCATCGAGGTGCGCGGCGGCGCCCTGGTGGTCTACCACGAGGAGGGCCGCTACCGCGCCGCGGCCGGCCGCCACGAGTATGTGCTGCGCGACCACCGCGGCAACACGCGCATCGTCTTCAGCGACACGAACGGCGACGGGGCGATCGCCGCCGACCCGGCGGCGGGCGAGGTGCTCCAGGAGCACCACTACTACCCCCACGGCATGGCGATGGAGGGCGATTTCATCGCCGCGCCCGCCAACGGGGATGCCTATCGCTACAACGGCCTGGAGCAGCTGCCGCGGCTGGATGTCTACGGGTCGCATTTCCGCAGCTACGAACCGGCCATCGCCCGCTGGTGGCAGGCGGACCCGGTTTGGTACCCCGCGGAGAGCGCCTATGCCGCCAACCGCAACAATCCCCTGCGCTTCGTGGACCCCTCCGGCGCGCAGCCCGAGGACCTGCAGGCGATGCAGAAGGAGCTGGGCATTGATTACTGCATTCTGCTGCCGACCATTTGGGTGGTGGACCATCCGCGGGGAGGCGGCGGGGACGACTGGGCGGACTACGGCGCGGATGCCTACTACTACGGCTGGGCGTTCGACACCTGGGGCTACGGCTTCCCCGGCTACGATGAGGAGCCGACCCCGGAGCGCTTCGACTGGAAGAGCATCATCCCTGTTTACGGTTCCGGCCGCGACGCCTACCGCGCCTTCAAGGAGGGGCGCTGGCTGGCGGGATTGGGCAACAGCGCCCTGGCAATCTCCGATGTCGCACTCGTCAAATCGCTCTTTTTCGCCGGCGGCAAGCTCGCTTTGAAAGGCGGCTTGAAGGTGGGCGGGTCGCACTCCTGGAACGCCACCAAAGCCTACTGGGCCAAAAAAGGCATCACGCAGCTCGCCAGCGGCTCGAAGCACCACTGGCTCATCTCGCAAAAAATGATGGAGCGCTACCCGCAGTTAAAGCCGCTGGGCAACCAGTTCTGGAACATCAAGACCTTCTCGAGCCACGCCGAGCACATGCGCCTGGCCCACGGCCAGAGCTACGGCGGCCTGCGGGGCGCCGGCCCACTCGGCCAGGTCTGGTACGGCACCCCCACCTGGCCCAAGGCGATCGTCGGCTCCTACGGCGGACGGGCGGTCGGCTACAACCTGCCGGATTGGGAGCAGCCATAGGATGGACCTCGCATACCCCGCGGTCAAACTTTTCAAAAACGACCCGCGCATCTACGCCTATGCCGATGCGCGCAGCTTCCATCTGGCCTCCACGGACCTGATCGGGCTCTATGCCGGAGCGCGCTTCATCGACGCGGCCGGGACCGAGGTCCGCGTCCGCGAGGCTTACCGCACGGGCTGGGGGACCCGGCTGTGGGGCTACCATCCGTTGATCAAGGGCCGCACGGCCACGATCGACTTCGCCGTGGAGGGCACGCGCGCGATCGGCCTGCCCGAATTCAAGCGCCTGGTGCTGGAGCGGCTCTCCCCCGCGACGGCGCGCCCCGGCTGGTACCCGGCCGCGGCCGAGCGCATCCGGCCCCGGGTGGAACAGGCGGAGTCGTTCGGGGAGATCATGGCGCTGTTCTTGTACGACATCGAAAGCCAGGGGTAAACCGTGCGCTGCGTAAAACGATATCCGCGTCTGATCGCGGTCGCGCTGGCTCTTTGCCTGGCTCTGGCGCCCACCGCGCGGGCGGCAGAGGCCGCAACGGGAATCCGCCTGAAGCCGCAGCAGCTCTACCCCGGCATCCGCGCGGCGATCCCCGAATCCTTCGCGCCGATGACAGCCGAGATGTTCGTCCTGAAATACGGCAGCGCGAGCCGCAAAACGACACGAGCGTTTTCCGATGCGCAGAGCGCAGCGAGCATCGTCTTCGACCTCAGCCCGGAGGCGGAGGAGCCGGCCCTCCTCCGGGAGCGCACCCTCCGCCGCCTGCAGTCGGACCCCGCGATTCGCGGGGCGACGGCCTCCCAGAGCACCGTCTCCGGCAGGCCGGCCGTGGTCTTCGAGTTCGAGAGCATGGCGCTGGACACCTCGGTGTTCAACATCCTGTTTTTCATTCGGGTCGCGCCGCAGACGACGCTGGTGGGCAACTTCAACTGCCCGCTCGGCATGGCCGCGGCCTGGCGCCCCACGGCCCGGGAGGTCCTGGCCTCCATCGCCATCGACCGCTGACCCGGACGCCGTCGCGGTGCCTACCCAATTCAGGTGACGACCCAAAATTTAGGGGATGCAAAATTTAGGGGACGCAAAATTTAGGGGACGTCCATGTTTTTATGCTTTTTGCGAAACCCGGAGATTCATCCGGCGCTCCAGGCGCATCAGGACAAACCTCCTTTCATGTAAGCTAATCTTTTTTCTGTGAGAGCGGCATCTTGCCGCGATCGGATCGCGGCGGGAAGACGCTCCCACAAAATCCGAGCTTGCTTGCCGGCGAACCGCCGGCGCAGGCGGCGTGCAACGCCTCGAAAAACCCCCTTTTCAAAAAGCAAAAAGACAGCAGGCGCTCCGCGCTGCAGGGGTGGAAGGCGCCTCGTCCGCTTTACGATCAAGACCTCGAGCCGCGGGGGAAAAAAGCGCGGTGGCGACGAGAGCCGGCCCAAATTGCCAATTCGACACGGCGATGATAGAAGGGGGACCGGATTTCACCGCCCGGTCGACACGCTGCAGAGGTTCCAGAATTGCCCACGGCACCCGACATCCTCGTTCAGTTGAACAGCCTCAGCAAGTCCTACACCGTCACCCCCCTGTTCACGGCGCTAACCCTCGGCTTTTTCGAGGGCGAGCGCTTGGGTTTGATCGGCCCCAACGGCTCCGGCAAGTCCACCCTTCTCAGGATCCTCGCCGGGCTGGAGGCGCCCGACGCCGGCGAGATCACGCGCAAGCGGGGCCTGCGGCTCGCCTACCTGCCCCAGGCGGAGGAGTTCGACCCGGTGCAGAGCATCGCGCAGGCCCTGGCCGCTGCCGTTGCGGGGCGCGCGGAGGGGCCCCAGCGCATGCGCGAGATTGCGCAGCGTATGGGGTTCCAAGAGCTGGACCGTCCCGTCGGCACGCTCTCGGGCGGCTGGCGCAAACGGCTTGCGATCGCCCGGGAGTTGATCGGCGAACCCGACCTGCTGCTACTCGACGAGCCCACGAACCACCTGGACCTCGCGGGAATTTTATGGCTGGAGGGGCTGCTGAAAAAGGCGCCGTTTGCTTTCGTGTTGGTCAGCCACGACCGCGCCTTTCTCGAAAATGCGGCCAACCGCATCGTCGAGCTGAACCGGCTCTACCCGGAGGGCCATCTGCGGGTGGAGGGCAGCTACTCCGTCTTTCTCGAGAAACGCGCCGCTTTCGTCCAGACTCAGAACCGCCAGGAGGCCGCGCTGTCCAACAAGCTCCGGCGGGAGATCGAGTGGCTGCGCCGCGGCCCCAAGGCTCGCCGGACCAAGGCCAAGCACCGCATCGACAGCGCCCACCAGCTCTGGGAGCAGCTGAGTGCGGTCCGGGCGCGCACCGGTCTCGAGCGGCGCGCGCGCATCGCCTTCGACGCCACCGGCCGCAGGACCCGCCGGCTGCTGCAGGCCTCCGGGATCGCGCTTTCCCGCGGGGGCCGCCGGCTCTTCGCGGGCATCGACCTCACCCTCTCCCCGGGCTACCGCCTCGGGGTGCTGGGCCCCAACGGCTCGGGCAAGAGCAGTCTGCTGCAGGTTTTAAGCGGCGAGCTCGAGCCGGAGGCCGGATCGATCGTGCGCGCGGAGGGGGTCAAGATCGTGGTCTTCGACCAGAAGCGCGAGCAGATAGACCCCGATCGCACGCTCAAAGAGGCCCTCTGCCCGTCCGGGGACGCGGTGGTCTTCCAGGGCCGGCAGCTGCACGTCGTCGCCTGGGCCAAGCGGTTTCTCTTCGCCCCGGCGCAGCTGCCCCTGCCCGTGGGGCGGCTATCCGGCGGGGAGACCTCCCGCCTGCTCATCGCCCGGCTGATGCTGCAGCCGGCGGACATCCTGCTGCTCGACGAGCCCACCAACGACATCGACATCCCCACGCTCGACATGCTCGAGGAGAGCCTGCTGCAGTTCCGCGGGGCGATCGTGCTCATCACCCACGACCGGCTGCTGCTGGACAACCTGAGCGACCGGCTGCTCTGCCTCGACGGCCGGGGCGGGGCCCGGTTTTTCGCGGACCACGACCAGTGGCGCGCGTGGCAGACCGAAACGGCGGCCGGCGGCGTCCTCGTCGAAAAGCGCCCCAAGCCCGCCAAGGCCGGACCCTCGCGGCTGCCCTACCGGGAGCAGACCGAACTCAACCGCATGGAGAAATCCATCGAGAAGGCGGAGGCGGAGGCCGCGCAGCTGCAGCTGGCGCTCGAGGACTCGGCCATCGCCAGCGACGCGGCGCGGCTGGGCGCGGTTTACGCGCAACTCGAAGAGGCCCGGACGAAGGTCGCACGGCTCTACGATCGCTGGGCGGAGCTCGAGGCGCGGTGCAATGGGACCGACACGCACTCCTGACGCCCGGCCGCGCGCAGCGGACTGCGCCGGCGACGGGGCGGCCGGGGGTCAGTCGTTCATGCGGTACTCGCCGTTCAAAGCCAACACCCGCTGCCGCCAGATCTGGTCGGCCTGCGCGGCGGCCGCGACGGGCTGGATCAGCATGATCTCCCGGCAGAAGGCCCGCTGGTCGTCCCGGGCGGTGTGCATGCCGTAGATCTGCAGCGCAAACTGCGCGAAATCGCGCACCATGAAATCGAAAATCTGGTTGACGATCTCCTCCTCGATGCGCTCCAGCGCGGCCTGCTCCAGGATGAGCTGCCCGTAAACCACGATCGCGAACATCTCCCCCAGCGGCAGCGCAAACGAGGGGTCCATGTCCTGGGCCTTGTCGGGGCCGGCCTGGGCGAGCATCTCCTTGAAATGCGCGATCTGGCGGCTGAAGGCCGCCACGTTGGTCAGGTGGCCGTTTTGCGCGAAGCTCGGGCCGTAGTCGTGGAAGCGGACCGCGCCCAGGCCCCGAGTCGGCCCCTGGCGGAAGAGAAACTCGTCGTCCCCGGGGCCGGTCGCCGGCGCCACCGGGGGGTAGTCGGCGGGGTTGAAGAAGTAGTTCTGCATGAACTTGCGGATGAGCTGG
>JALOOU010000108.1 GCA_025454255.1 Desulfobacterales bacterium
GTCCTGGGGTCGGTGCTGTTGACCTTCCCGGAGATGTGCCACGGCTGCGGCGGGTGCATCGCCGTGTGCCCGGAGAAGGCGTTGGGTGCCGGCAGCCGCCAACTGGGGGAGGTCAGCTGGGGCCGAGTGGACGGCCGAATCGATTTTTTCATGGGGCGGCTGCGGGTCGGCGAGGCCATGAGCCCGCCCTTGATGCGAGCGGCGATGGCAAAGCTCGCCGCCTTGACCGCGGACCGTTCGGCCGACGTCATCATCGACGCCCCGCCCGGCACGAGCTGCCCGGCCATCAACGCGGTGCTGCCGAGCGATGCCATCGTGCTCGTCACCGAGCCGACCCCTTTCGGCGACCATGACTTCCGCTTGGCCCATCAGGCCTTCAGCCCCTTGAAAAAACCCATGGCGGTCATCATCAACCGCGCCGGGCTGGGGGACCGCTCGGTGTACGACTACTGCCGGAGTGAAGGTCTGCCCATCCTGGCCGAAATCCCCTTCGACCGACGCCTGGCGGAGGCCTATTCGCGCGGCAGGGTTCTCGCCGAGGCCCTGCCCGACATGCGGCAGGTGTTCACCGAGCTGGCAGCTGCAATCGATTCATGGACAGCCGGCGAATCCGCCCGGGAGGTAACGGTTCATGCCTGAAATCGTCATCATCAGCGGCAAGGGGGGCACCGGCAAAACCTCCCTTACGGCCGCCTTCGCGCATCTTGCCGCGGACCCGGTCATCTGCGACCTGGACGTGGACGCCCCGGACCTGCACCTGGTCCTCCAGCCCGAGATCGAGGAGCGGCAGGAGTTCTTCTCCGGCCATGAAGCCGTCATCGACGCCGACCGCTGCGACGGCTGCGGCCACTGCCGTGAACTCTGCCGCTACGGCGCCGTGGCCGAGGCCTCGGGACGTTTCGCGATCGACCCGCTTAAGTGCGAGGGCTGCAAGGTCTGCGTTCACTTCTGCCCGGTGCAGGCCATCCGATTTCCGGAGCGGCACTGCGGCCGCTGGTTCATCTCCCGCACGCGCTTCGGCCCCATGGTCCACGCCCAGCTCTTCCCGGGCGCCGAGAACTCCGGACGGCTCGTGGCACTCCTGCGCGAAAAAGCGCGCGACGTGGCCGAACGGACCGGCCGCTCGCTGATCGTTGCCGACGGGTCACCGGGCATCGGCTGCCCGGTCATCAGCTCCCTCACCGGTGCCGACGCCGCCATTCTGGTGACCGAGCCCACCCCCTCGGGCATCCACGATCTCGAGCGGGTGGCCAGCCTCTGCCGCCATTTCAAACTCCCGGCCGGCGTGATAGTGAACAAAGCCGATCTGAACCCTGAGAACACCGAGGCCTTGCGGCGCTGGTGCGAAGTCGAGAAAACTGATTTCCTCGGCGCCCTGCCCTACGATGACGCCGCCACCGAAGCCATGGTCCGACGGCAGACGGTGACCGAGTTCACCCCACAGGGGCTCTCGGCTGCGGTTCGCAGCATTTGGGGACGGGTTCTGACATTGTCCGAACAACCAAAGCAACGTGAGCCGATCGCAGGCGCTGCCTGGCAACGGCCAATTTCATCCATCTCAGAAAGGAGTCCATCATGAACACCCTAATCGCCATCCCCTCCATGCCCCCCGGCGGGCTCGACGCCGCCATCGGGGCCCATTTCGGCCATTGCGACCTATACACATTGGTGGAACTGGAGGAGAGCCGGATCAAGGAGGTTACCGCCATCCCCAACATGCCCCACGAGCAGGGTGGCTGCATGGCCCCGGTGAGCTATCTCGCCCAGAATCGTGTGCGCGTGCTGCTTGCGGGCGGCATGGGCATGCGCCCGCTCATGGGGTTCCGGCAGATGGGCATCGATGTTTACCACTGCGGGCAGGCCCGCACGGTGGGCGACGCCGTCAAGGCGTTCGCGGAAGGGAAGCTGCCGGCCTTCAGCCAGGAGTTCACCTGCGGCGGCGGACAGGCAGGCGGTCCGGCCGCTCACCGTTGACGGAGGCGTCAGCCGTATCGACCGAAACATCCGACGAAAAGAGGCCCAGCTATGCCCATCTTTGAAATCCACTGCCGCCGGTGCGGCCACCGCGGAGAGCTTCTGGTGTTGAGCGCAGCCGACCCGCTCACCTGCCCGGTTTGCAAAAGCCGGCAGGTGGAAAAGCTCATGTCGCCCACCAGTACGCTAACGGGCGGCGCACGGCACGCAATGCCCGGCCCCGGGGACCATGGCTGCTGCGGCAGTCGGCCGTACGAGGCCGCCGGCTGCGCGGGGCCCGGCTCCTGCTGCGGCCGCAGCCCGAAATGATAGGGGCGAAAATGCATCCGGAGCAACAGGGCCACAAATTAGAGGCGCCGTCCAATCAAGCCTCATCGTAATTGTCACGCTCGTATCTTACGATGGAGCACAAAATGCCAGCCGATCTTTCTTGCTGAATCGGGGAAGGAGCCATGATGAATCGAATTCTGATCGCCGCCGCGGAGCGCAGCCGGCTGCAAGAGTTTGCCGACGCGCTTGCCGCGGACCCCGTGATCGAGGTCGGCTGGGCCCATACCGGCGCGGCGGCGCTCGCAGGCGCCGCGGCCCACACGCCGCTGGCCGTGATCGTCGACGCGTCGCTGCCCGACATGGAGGGGCTGGAGCTGGTCCGCCGGCTGCTGTCGATCAACGCCATGATCTTCACGGCAGTGATCAGCGAGCTGCCGGCGGAGCGGTTCCACGAGGAGAGCGAGGGGCTGGGGGTCCTCGCCCAGCTGCCGCCCCGGCCGGCCCCGGCGCAGGCAAGCGAGCTGCTCGGCCGTCTCAAACGCCTCTCCCAGGGCTTCACGCTTTCAACTGGAGCCACCCCGACCCTGCCCCAGACCGGGGGCGGTCACCGACCGTAGAAAAGGCCGCCGCGGATTCACTCCCCGGCAGCCTTTTTTGTCAAAAGAGAACTTGCGCGAGCGGGTATCAGGCCTCCCCCGGCGTGCTCCGGCCCCGGGGCTTGATCTCCCACTCCTCGACGGACTCGCGCTCCTCGACCTCCTCCCAGCCGCAGATCATCGCCCGGGTGTGGGCCCCCAGGCTGTGGCCGGTGGTGATCATGTAGATGTGAACGATGAGAAAGGAGAGAATGGCGAAGCCCCCCGCCAGGTGCACCCCCGCCACCACCGGCAGCGACAGCCAGCCCAGCCCCCACTCGCCCCATGAGTTGTAGCTCCAGTAGAGCAGACCGCTCAGCATCTGGATCGGCAGCAGAAAGGCCGCCAGGCTCAGGTAGACCAGCCGCTGCAGGGGGTTGTGCTTGGCCTCGCGGCGCTTGGGCACCGGATGGGGCTCGCCCCTGAAGATACCGTAGACGTAATAGCGCACGACCAGCAGCATCTTCTTGGTGGTCGGAATGTACTGGCGCCACTCGCCGGTGGTGAAGACCCAGAAGACGAAGAAGGCGAAGGCGATCAACCAGGTGATGCCGACGAAATTATGGATCTCGGCGGCGGCCTTGAAACCAAGCAGGGTGTAAATGCCGTTGGTCTCGAACCCGGTCACGAGCAGGATCATGATCAGCGCGCTCTGCAGCCAGTGCCAGAAGCGCTCGTAGCGGGTGTAGAGATAGATGTTCACCATTTTGCAGTCGGTTGCGTTCGCGCTCATCGATCAACCCTCCTTCCGGCGGCGGCTGACCGCACGGCCGAGCGCGTGCAGCAGTACCCCCGCCAGCGAGCCGAGCACCGCCGCCCAGCCCAGAACCTCGATCACCCGGTTGCCGTCGCGGCCCGGCAGGTAGACCCCTTTGATGCCTGCCATGCGGCCGTTCTCCCGCGAGTGGCATTCGTTGCAGCTGACCGATTTCTCCTTGGGAGCCACCATGTGGGTGGTCGGATAGACGTAGCTCGTCTCCACGAAATCGAACTGGCCGCTGTAAGGCAAACCCGCCTTTTGCATACCGCTCGCGAGCGCCAGCTGCCAGTCGTATTTTCGCCAGTAGGCGTCGGAGTCCGGCGGCCCGAAGAGGTGGGGCACCAGCATGGTCTTGTGGACCGTGTCGTAGGGCTGTTTGCCGGTATGGATCTTAAAAGGGGCGATCCGGGCGTTGGGGTCCTGGGGGCTGCCCACCGGCCAATTGAGCGCCACAGGCTTAGTCGGGTCGATCGGGTCTTTCAGCGACACGGCGTCGATGGTGCCGTTGTACCAGAAGTAGGCGGGCCGCACATTTTTCTCCCAGACGAAGTTGCCCTTCTGGGTGTCGTAGACCGGCGTACCGAGCGGGCCCTTCTCTTTATAAGGTTTTCCGTCTTTCATTTTACCGGCGGTGGACCAGTCCCAACGCATTTTGGTGGGCAGGGCGCGGGCGAATTCCGGGATATGGCAGCTCTGGCAGGACACCTTGTCGGTGTGGTCGTTGGCCTTGACCCCCGGCTTGTGCGGGGTGGCCGTATGACAGGACTCGCAGGTGATCCGCGGCGTCAGGTCGTCCTGGGCGAGGGTGGTACGGGCGGTGGCGGCGGGGGTGGAATAGATGCGGCCGGCCACCTGATGGGAGTTCGTCGTGTGGCAGCGGGTGCAGTCGAAGTTGCGCCCATCGACCGCCATGTGCACGTCCAGGGCCTTGTTCGGCTTGTGCATGGAGGAGTCCAGATCCCCGTGCTTTACCATGTCCCCCCCGCCGCCGTAAAAATGGCACACGCCGCAGTTGTCGCGGGTGGGTCGCCCCACGCTCTGGGCCACCTTGTTCCACTCGGGCGGAAGGTAGGTGATGCCGTCGCCCGGGAACAGGGTGGGTTCCTTCACGGGGTTGCCCGCCCCGGCCGGGAATTTCTTGTAGGTGCCGGTCTGCTCGTGGCAGACGAGGCAGTCCACCTTGCTTGCGTCCTTGAAATCAAAGTTCTTGTCTTTCCACCCGTAGCCGATGTGGCAGCTGGTGCAACGAGCCTCGTTGCTTTGGATGCTCACTCAGAAATTGTTGACCGTGAGCGCCCCCTTGCCCATCGGCTTGTCCTTGGGGGAGGCCGGGTCGACCCAGGTCCAGTGGATGCTCTTGTGGATCTGGGCGGCCGCCTCGGTGTGGCAGGAGAGGCAAGCCTTGGTCACTTCGGGCCCGGAGGCGAACGGCTGTTTGAGCGCCTCGTGCTTGGAGTGATCCGAGGTGATCCAGCGCTTGGCCTCGCGCGTGGCCTGCTGGGCCATCTCGCGTCCCGGGGCCTGATGATCGCCGGATCCCGGCGCAGCGGCTCTCGCGAGCGGAACCACTGCGTTCACCAGCACCCACAGGAGTGCAAGCAGGGCGGGGCTAATTCTGCTCAATCGCATGCTGACCTCCGTTGAAGGGGCTGCAGCAGTGCGCGTCACCTCAATTGCGGCCCACTGATCTGCAACCGGTTCTTTGCCGGAAAGCCGAGAGAGCCCGGGCTGTTCCGGCAGGCTGCAAGCAGCCTTCACGTTGATGATCCCATTTGATTTTTTTGACATCAACTTCGACAGTATGCTGTGTTAAGCAAGCATTATGCCAATTTTTTCTTGTTCTAACATTATTTTAACATAGAAATCATTGAACTATTTAGAAACAAGCAACCCTGGTGTTAAAAAGGCGACCATGTTATTTAAATATGTGATTAATCATTTCAACACCACGCCTTTTTCCAAGGCCAAAGGGATTTCGGGACGAGGGAATAGATGCAAACCCTGAAAGATAGCCAATACTGGGAGCAGATCATCAACACGATGAGCGACGCACTGGTCCTGATCAGCCCAGAGGGCAAGATCATTCTCGTGAACCGTGCCTTCGAGGAACTGACGGGGTATGCCGCCGCAGAGGTCGTCGGGCAATCGTGCACCATGATGGAGTGCGATGCCTGTCGCCATCGTTTTCAGGAAAGCGGGTCGCAGTGGTGCGCCCTCTTCGACCCGGGGCAGGAGGAGATGCGCCGGGTCCGGTGCACCATCGCCCGTAAGAACGGGACTTATCTCAATACGATCAAAAAAGCATCCATTTTGAAGGATGAGGCCGGCAGAATTTTGGGGGCGGTCGAAACCATGTCCGACATCAGCGAATTGGAGCGCCTCGACCAGAAAGTGGAATCCCTGTCGCGCAAGCTGACCGACGGCGGCGACTACCACGGCATCATCGGCGCCTCAACGCCGATGCGCAAGGTGATCCAGCTGGTGGACAAGGCCGCCCAAAGCGACGCCCCGGTGATGATCTACGGCGAGAGCGGCACCGGGAAAGAGTTGGTGGCCGAGGCGATCCACGAGCGCGGCGTGCGCCGCGACGGCCCATTCGTCAAGCTCAACTGCGCAGCTTTGAATGCATCCCTGCTGGAAAGCGAGCTCTTCGGCCACATCAAAGGGGCCTTCACCGGCGCCTATCGTCACCGCCAGGGGCGGTTCGAGGCGGCCGACGGCGGGGATATCTTCCTCGACGAAATCGGCGACATCTCCCAATCGGTCCAGGTGAAGCTCTTGCGCGTGCTCGAGAACAAACAGGTGGAGCGCGTGGGCGACCACCGGCCGATCCGCGTCGACGTGCGCATCATCTCGGCCACCAACAAGAACATCGCCGATTTGATCACCCTGAAGCAGTTCCGCGAGGACCTCTTCTTTCGCATCAACGTGATCCCCATCCAGCTGCCCCCGCTGCGCGAGCGCAGGGAGGACATCCCGCTGCTGGTCCAGCATTTCATCCAGCGGCTGCGGCGGTCGACCGGGAAGCCGATCGGAGGGCTGACCCCGGCCGCCCTGCAGCAGTTCATGGACTACGCCTGGCCGGGAAACATTCGCGAGCTGAAAAGCGCCCTGGAGTTCGCCTTCGTCGTCGCCGAGGGGGGCAAGCTGGACATCGAGCACCTGCCCCCGCAACTGGGAGGGGGTGCAAGGGACTGCGGACCGCCGCCGCTCGAAAATCCCGCAGAAAAAGCGGCGCTGATCGATGCCCTGCGCCGAACCAACGGCAACCAGTCGCAGGCGGCACGGCTGCTCGGAGTCAACCGCGTCACGGTGTGGAACCGCATGCGCAAGTACGGCGTCGATCTGAAAAGGGTTCTAAAAAGCTAGGGCACGCGTGAAGCCCGGGAATGTGTTCGATGCGGCGTTCGGGCACTTTGCACGACGACAAGCTTAGCAACATTGCATAATGCAATTGTCATTTCCTCGAAAATGCCCCCGAAAAATGGTTAACCGACTGAGATCTAAATAATTAAATATGCACCCCCCAACGTGGCATAGAGGTTGCCTGCTTTTGTCCTTGAAGCCTGGCTGCCGATAGCAGCGCTCTATCTCGCCTTGCATGCGACGTGGGCCGGCATTCCCGCCGGAGCTGATGCTTCGCCTGCTCTTCTTTCCTACTCTCCGCGGCATTCGGGAAACAGACATCGGCCCTCAGAGTAGCACTGCGATCTCAAGTGTGAAACGCTCAGCGGATCATCCTGCCTTTCTTACCTCGAGACCGCAAGGCGGTCGAAATTGGCGCATCATCGCCAACGCGGGCCGGGAGTGCCCCCAACCCTGAAACCGAAAGGAGGAGGACATGGAAACCCATCGGATGCACTACCAAACCCTGCTCAAGGTGACCGAGGCCATCTCGATGAGCAAAGACCCCGAGGATGTGGCGGTAACCACCGTGGAGGCGGTCAAAACAGCGCTCAAGGCCAAGGGCGCCGCCCTGTTTCTGGTCAACCGCAAAAATCATGAATTGGAGCTTGCCGCCGCAAACGGCCTCAGCCGGGACTACCTTGCCAAAGGGCCGCTCAGTGCCCTCAAATCCATTGCGGCATCGCTCGAGACGGGACCGGTCGCCATCTACGACGTCGGCGACGACCCGCGCATCCAGTACCCCAGGGAGGCCAAGAAAGAGGGCATCGCCTCCATTCTGTCGGTTCCCGTCGCCATCCACGGTCAGGTGATCGGGTCGCTGCGGGTCTACACGGCCGAACCCTGGGAGTTCACGCTGGACGATGTCAATCTCGTTCAGGCCGTGGCCCAGATGGCGGGGATGGCGTTGGACATGGCGCGGCTCGCCAAAGGCTACAAGAGCAGCATCGAGATCCTGAAAACGATGCGGGACCCGAAGCAGCGCAGGTCAACCAAGCGGACGCCGTATGAGGGAGTACCGGTGAGCGTCCGTTAGCGGAATGGCCGATCCTAAGACCCAAACGGGGAGCAGGAGGTTCATGAACTTTGTGCGGGGGGGAAGGGGGGGGCCGCCGCGGAGCACCCCTGAGCCGGAGACGCAGCGAATACGTCGATTTAGTCGTATCGGCGTTCCATTGGAGTCGCGCAGGCAGGACATTTGAGCTTGAAGCAGGGGGCCCCGGTGTCGTCATCGGTGCGGTACCCGCAATTTTGGCAGAAACAGAAACCGGCAGGGCTGCGGCGGCGGGCGGCGCCCGAAGGAGTGGCGGAACCGGTCCCGGCCTTGTCCGCACGGGGCCGGGGCGTTTCCAGCTCCCCGTGGGACGCGGTGAGATGCGCGCTGATCCTGCCGGATCGGCCGGTGACGACCGATATGCCGGCGGCGTGCAACAGCGGCCCCGCGTTGTGCCCTAAACTGCCCGTGACGAGCGTGTTGATTCCCAGCCCGGCGAGCGTTTCGGCCGCCTTGACTCCGGCACCGCCCGCAAGGTCCGCGCCGGGGTTGGGCACCACCGCAACCTCGCCGGAGTCGGAATCGACAATGAGAAAATTGCGGCAGCGACCGAACGCCGGCTCGATGCTCTCTTCAATGCTGTTCCCGTTGGTGGTGAAGGCGGTTTTCACGATCCCACAATAGCCAAGCGCCCCGGGCGGGGCAAGGAGCGGTGGTTATGTATGCGCTCATTTTCGACGACCATGATCTGGAGCACCCGCTGAAGCGGGTGGTCTCGGTTCACCCCACGCGAACCGATGCCGAAGGCGTCCTTGCCGAACACTGGAAAACCCATGGGGAACATTGGGAGCAGTGCAACCTGCGCGTTGTCTGGACGGAGGTTAATGTGGCGGCCGACGGTTCGATCACTCCCGGCCAGTTCGAAAACTGGCGGCCGGGGGAGCCCATTCCCGAGGGCGAGCTTCATTCGGACGAAGACTGAACCCCGGCACAGAACGTGCCGGGGTTCTCTCAGAGCGGCCGGTGGGTTGGTCCGGCCAAGGCCGACATCATTTGGCGGTCTCGGGGTGAAAGACGTTGACCTCGCGCAGATCATCGCCCAGATAGGTGCGCTCGTTGGGCCCGAGGACCCCCAGCGAGAGGCAGATCAGCGTCCACAAGTGCACAACGGGGTAGCCGCCGCCGTAGTGCTCGCTCAGTTCATGGATCTGGGCGTGGCAGTTGTGGCAGCCCGCGATGCAGTAATCCGCGCCGGTGGCCTTGATCTGCTCGTCCTTCAGCTTGCCGTAGGCCAGGCGCTGCTCCTTGTACCCGGACTGCAGGAACCCACCGCCGCCGCCGCAGCAGTAGTTGTTGGAGCGGTTGGGCTGCATGTCGATGAAGTTCTCTTCGCCCACCACCGCTTTAACCACGTAGCGCAGGTCCTCGGCGATCGGGTCCCCGTAGCTTTTCCTCACAATCTGGCACGGGTCCTGAACGGTGAACTTGATCTTTAGATCCTTGTTCCAGTCGGAGTTGACCTTGAGTTTGCCCTCTCGGATCCACTTGGCATAGTACTCGTAGATGTTCTTGACCACGAAGTTGTGCTCGAGGTTGAACTTTTTCAGTCCTTCCAGGACTGAGAAGGTCACGTGC
>JALOOU010000109.1 GCA_025454255.1 Desulfobacterales bacterium
GCTGCCGACCTCGCCGTCCACCTTGAGGACGCCGTCGTAGTTCTTCAGCATGTGATCGGCGATCGGGCGGGTGAAGGCGTACTGGGTGTCCGTGTCGATGTTCATCTTGACGACGCCGTAGTCCACCGCCTCGCGGATCTCCGCCACGGTCGAGCCCGACCCGCCGTGGAAGACCAGCGCGAAGCGCGCCGCGTCGCCGTAAGCCTTCGCCACCGCATCCTGGCAGTCCTTCAGGATGGAGGGCTTGAGCTTCACCTGGCCCGGCTTGTAGACCCCGTGCACGTTGCCGAAGGTGGCGGCCAGCAGGTAGCGCGCTCCCTCGACCGCGTTCAGCCGCCGCGCGACCTCCAGGGTGTCCGCGGGCGTCGTGTAAAGCTTGGCCGAGGCTTCGGCCTTGATCCCGTCCTCCTCGCCGCCCACCACCCCGGCCTCGATCTCCAGAATGATCTCGCTCTTCCGGCAGCGTTCGAGCAACGGGACCGCGATGTCGAGGTTCTCCTTGAGCGGCAGGGCGCTGCCGTCGAACATATGGCTGTTGAAAAGGTTGGGCAAGCCCCGGTCGCGCCGGCGCTCGGTTTCGGCGATGAGGGGGTTCACGAACTGCTCCAGCTTGTCCGCCTGGCAGTGGTCCGTGTGCAGGGCCACGTAAACCGGGTAGCGATCGGCGACCCGCTGCACATACTCGGCGATGGCGGTGGCTCCCAGGGCCATGTCCTTGAGCATGGAACCCGAGGCGAAGGCCCCGCCCCCGGTCGACACTTGTATGATGCCGTCGCTCTTGGACTCGGCCAGTCCGCGCAGCACGGCGCTGGCGGTGGCCATGGAAGTGACGTTGAACGCCGGGTAGGCGAATCGGCCCGCCAGCGCCCGGTCGATCATCTGGCAATAGGTGCGGTAGTCGGCAACCGGCATGGTGCGCTCCTTGAGAGGCCTGGCATGTTAAGGGTGCTGAAAAAAACCTGCATCCGTGAGCCCGTTTAAAAATCGGGCCTGCGTTTCCTGAGCACGAAATCGATCGCAGCCCCCGGGTCCGGTTCGCCCGCAGAGGAAATCCCCCCGGGCTCGGCATCCGCAATGACCGGATAGCTGCTCTCGCGCAGGGGGGGGTCTCCGCTGGTCGGCAGGCGGCCCGGCCCCGCTTCCGCTCCAGCGGCGGCATCTACTGGCGCCGGGCCCTCCCCCGTCCCGCGGGCCGGCTCGAACCGCGCAGCGGTCCGCTCCTCTGGACGCAGGCCGAGCGCAACCGAGGCGGCCGCAGGCCCCGGGGGGGATGGGATCTTGCCGCGGGCAATCGCCGCTGGCTGCTGGGTCGCTTCGCGCCGGCGCTCGCTGGTTAATAGCTGGAGACCGCCGAAGACGCTTGCCGCCAGAACCGCGATCGCTGCCAGGCCCAGCAGACAGGTTCTCAAGGCGGGGCCCCGTTGAAAAACGCTTTTCCGGGACGGCCGGCGCCCCGACGGCAGCCTGAATTTTTTCAATTCATCCGAATCTTCCGCCTCCTCATCGGGCAGGGATGCGCGGTCCGTTTCGCTGGCGATGAATGAATACAGATCGGCCATGCCGTCCAGCCAGTCCGCGCATCCGACGCCGGCCTTTTCCGGGGCGCCGGCAGCGGTCTGGGACGGTTTTTCGCCGGGCGATCGCAGACCGGTTTCGATTCCGGGCGCCTGCGGAATCGGACCACCGCCGGCCCGGCCGTCTCGCCCGGGCGAACGGCCCGGAGTTTCGTCGATACGGCCGGCGCGGATCACCGACTGGATTTGCCTGAGCTCGGCTTCGATGGCGGATTTGACGCCGGGGCTGATGTCAACGGAGGAGGCAACGAAACTGCCGTAGAGGTCCCGGGCTTCTTTATGAAGCCCCTTGGCACGCAACGCGTCGGCTTCCCTGCGGATTAAGGCAAAACGGGTGTTCATGGTCCGAGCCCAGCATGATCGAGGCATTTCCTGGTAGTCTAATTGCCGATTCCTGTCAAGCGCCTAAAGGATGCGGGCGGCGGGGTCATGTGGAGATGGTTTGGACTTCGGTCAAAACCTGATAGTTGCGGGCCGCCGTGCGGTGGCGGATCAGTTCGCCGGGTGACAGCGCTGCAACCGAGCCGAGCCTGTCGTCCGCGGTGGCCCGAGGGTCGAAAATGCGCAAAAAATAAGGCTGGCGGTAGCTGCCGGTGGCCTCCTTCAGCCAGCGGGCGGTTGCGGCGATTTCCTCCGGGCTTAGGTATCGGCAGCCCTCCCGGCCCTCTTCCATGGCCGGGACCGGCGCCACCGTCGTCTCATAACGGAACTCGGGAAACCCGGCCGCCAGGACCATGCTGCGCTCGACGTCCTGCGGGTCGACCGGCGCCCCGACCAGCGCCGGGTAGAGCGCCTGCGGGCCCTTGAGGTCCATCACCACCCGGTCGCCGATGCCCTGCCGGAGCAGCCGCTCGAGAACCGCCGGGTTCCGGCCGTCGGTGTCCAGCTGCAGCTTCAACCCGTTGCGCTTCAGAACGCCGAGCACGCCCGCCAGGCGTTCGGCTTCGCCGGGATCCCCCCGGGAGACGTGCAGGCCGCCGACCCAGCCCTTCGACGACTCGCTGCGGCAGATAAACCCGTCAAGTCTGCTCCCGCACTGCAGCCAGGCGAGCACCGCCGCCACGCCCTGGCGGATCTCGCCGCCCTGGGCCAGCACGGGAAACTCGATCCCCTCCTTCCCGCGGAAGACGGCGCCGCGATGCGCGCGGTAAAATTGGCCGAACCGCTCTTTGCCCGCCCCGATCGCGTCGTGCTCGTCGCAGGCCAGCCCTTTTTCAGCCATGAATTTCTTCGCGATCGCGCAGCGCGCGCATCCGGTGGCGGTAAACAGCAGGATGCTCATCCGGAGATCTCCTTGGCGGTTTCGCCGCCCGCATCGGTGCGCACGCACAGGGCGGCGTCCGGGCGGTACGGCAGCACCCCCGCCACGGCCACCACCCGCCGCGCGCCGCCCGGCGAAGCCCCCGGCACGCGGAAGCGGGTCACGTCGATGCGCTCGATCGCCCGCTCCTGCGGTTGCTCGGCCTGCGGCACCCACTCATACGGCACCCGGTAGGCGCGGTAGATCATGTTGATCCTCAACATCTTGCCCCAGTAGGGGCTGATGTACTCCCAGACGATCTCGTGCCCCGCGGTGACCTCGATGATCCGGCCGCCCGAGCCTTCCGTGATCAGGGTGTTGCCGTTCGGCAGGCGCTGGGCCGAGCTGATGAAGGGGCTGTAGAAGCGGTTGGCGTCCACGGGGAACGGCAGCCCGGCCTCGACCGGCGTGTACTGCCACACGACCCCAAGCGTGGTCGGATCGATCTCCAGCACCCGCGAGTAGTCGCGCAGCGCGTTGCGGAAGCCGGTGGGCGCGCCGGGGTTGGGCGAGCCGTATCCGGCCCAGCCGCCGTTGTCGAAGACCAGGATGTTGCCTTGGCCCGGAAGACCGCGGGGGATCATGTGGGCGTGATGCTGGCCGATGATCCATCCCAACCGCCGCAGCTCGGGGGTCTCGTCGTAGTTCGGCCCGAGCCGCCAGACGATCCGGCCGGTCTGCCGGTCGACGACGGCCGTGATGTTGGACTCCCGCGCGCACCAGATGATGTTGTCCGGGTGAAAACGCCGGTCGCCGGCGTCGAACCAGCGGTTGGGCCCCAGGAGCGACATGGAGTTGATGTGCATCCAGTCGCCCGCGCCGCCGCCCGACTGGAGCCAGTTGGGGTTGCGGAAGAGCAGGTTTCGGGCGTCCTCGCGGAAGCCCAGCTCTTCGAAATGCTCGCTGCACACCCATTCCCAGACGACCTCGCCCTCCCAGTTGACCTCGATGAGGGTGTCGTCCAGGAGCGGCTTGTCGCAGATGGCCGCGTTGCGGACGTTCTTGTGGGATAGAACCAGGGTGCGGCCGCGATCCGTCAGAGGCTCCAGGCCCGGAGCGTAGTAGCCCACGGGGCTGCCTTCGCGCTGGTAGTCGTGGTGCTGCCGGGCCATCCACTGGGGTTCCTCGCCCGGGTCCTCGATGAATTCATATCGGTTGAAGCGCCAGACGATGTTGCCGTCCCAGTCCACCTGGATCAGATCGATGCCGTCCTGGCTGCCGAAGGCCGTGCTGCGCTCGCCGCTGCTGCCCATCAGATGGCCTCCGGGCAGGATGCGGTTGGGCATTCCGTGCAGTTCCTTCCAGAGCTGCACCTCGCCGCCGTTCATGTCGATCAGCAGCGCGCCGACCTCCTTGGCCTGGAACACGGTGTACCCGTTCCAGCAGCGGGCCGGATCGTAGATCGTCGCCCCGGTGGGAAAGATGGTGGGATAGGTCATGACCGGTTCTCCATGAACTGTGATGATTGCCGATGGCGTCGCTCAAAAATCCCCCCGACCCCCTTTTGCCAAAGGGGGCGAAGGGGGATTTGCGCCTTTCAATGTCCATCGCCGTGGCATGGCGCTGCGCGCTTGAATCCGGTTCCGGGCCCGCCAGGGCCGTTATCTCTAGCCTTCTTTAAATGCCGATTCCCGGCTGCGGCGGATCGACGGCAGGGCCACCAGGATCAGCAGGACCGCGGCCATGAGCAGAAACGCGAGCGACAGGGGCCGCGTGAAGAACACCGCCGGATCCCCGCGCGACAGCAGCATGCCCCGCCGCAGGTTCTCTTCCATCATGGGCCCCAGGATGAAGCCCAGGATCAGGGGCGCCGGCTCGCATTCCAACTTGTGGAACACGTAGCCCAGCAGCCCGCACAGGGCCGTCAGGCCGATATCGAAGGTGTTGTTGTTCACGCTGTAAAGCCCGATGCAGCAGAACAGCAGAATCGCGGGATAGAGCAGGCGGAAGGGCACCGAGAGCAGCCGCACCCACAGCCCCACCAGGGGCAGGTTCAGGAGCACCAGGATGAGATTGCCCACCCACATCGAAACGATGACCCCCCAAAACAGCTCGGGATTGCTGGCAATGACCCGCGGGCCCGGTTGAATGCCGTGGATCATCATGGCGCCGGCCATCATCGCCAGCACCACGTTGGGCGGTATCCCGAGGGTCAGTAGCGGAATAAAGGATGTCTGCGCCGCGGCGTTGTTGGCCGATTCCGGGGCAGCCACGCCGCAGATGTTGCCCTGGCCGAAGCTCTCGGGGCTCCGCGAGCTTTTCTTTTCGAGCATGTAGGCCGTGAAGGATGAGAGAATCGCTCCGCCGCCCGGCAGGATCCCCAGCAGCGACCCGCACAGGGTCCCGCGCAGTACGGCCGGCGCGGAGGCCCTGATGTCCGACCGGGAAAGCCAGAACCCGGTGAGTCTGCCCTTGAGAATGTCGCGCGTTTCGCGCTTCTCCAGGCTGTTGATGATGTCGCAGATGCCGAAAAGCCCCATGGCGAGGGAGACGAAGCCGATGCCGTCGGCCAGCTCCGGGATGCCGAACGTGAAGCGGTGTGCGCCGCTGGTGACATCGGTGCCGATCATTCCCAGCAGAAGTCCCAGCACGATCATCCCCACCGCCTTGAGCATCGACCCCGAGGCCAGCACGACCGAGCCGATCAGCCCGAACACCATGAGCGAGAAGTATTCGGCCGGCCCGAATTTGAAGGCGAACTCGGACAGCGGCACCGCCAGAACGGCCAGGACGAAGGTGGCGAACGTTCCGGCCGCGAACGAGCCCAGGGCCGCGATGCTCAGCGCAGCGCCCGCCCGCCCCTGGCGTGCCATCTGGTGCCCGTCGATGCAGGTCACCACCGCGGACGCCTCGCCCGGCACGTTGACCAGAATCGAGGTGGTCGACCCGCCGTACTGGGCGCCGTAGTAGATGCCGGCCAGCATGATCAAAGCGGACACCGGCGGCAGGGCGAAGGTGGTGGGCAGCAGGATGGCGATGGTCTGAACCGGCCCGATGCCCGGAAGCACCCCGATCAGGGTGCCGATCAGGGCCCCCACCAGGCAGTAGAGCAGGTTCAGCGGCGAAACGGCGGTCTGGAATCCGAGCGCCAGGTTGGACAGCAGCTCCATTGGGCCCCCCACGCCTGTCGTTCAGATGCGCCCGGAGGCGAGCTGCGGCCAGACCGGTATCTGGAACTCGAGGAAATAGACGAACACCGCCAGCACGACGACGACCAGGACGACGGCATTCAAGAACGCTTCCTTCCAGCGGAACTCGTGGCTCGCCGTGCTGGCCAGCACCACGAGGCCGACCGTCGACGCCACCAGGCCCAAAGGCCTCAGCCCCTGGCTGAAGAGGACCACCGACAGCAGCACGATCGCAAGCGGCTTGAGGTGCAGGACGGGCCACGCCTGCGCCTTCCTGGCCGCGATCAGGCTCCGCAGCAGGAGGATCGCTCCCAGGGCGGCCAGAAACGCGCCGAGTGCGAAAGGGAAATACCCCGGCCCCATCCTCGCGGCGCTGCCGATCGTCAGGCCGGCGGACATCGCCATGGCGGCCCCGCCGGACAGAATGAACATCGCGCCGGTCAGGAAATCCTTGGGGTGCGAAATGCGCATGACCATCCCCTCGAGTTTTTCACCGGGACATCAGCGGGGCGCAGACGCCCGAACAACGCCTTTCGCCCTGCACCCCGGTGCGCAGCCGGATGCCAGGCCCCGTTGGTCACTCCGCCTTGAATCCGGACGCCTTGATGATCGGCACCCAGCGCTCGCGGTCCTTCTTGAGGACGGCGGCGAACTCCTCGGGGCTGGTGCCCACGGCGTCGTTGCCCAGACCCTGGATCTTCTCCACCACATCGGGGGATCGGACGGCCGTGACGATGGCCGCGCTCAGCTTGTCGATCACCGGCTTGGGCGTCTTGGCCGGAACGACGATCCCGTTCCAGCCGGTGCCCTCGATGTCGGGATACCCCTGCTCCTTGAAGGTCGGGATGTCCGGCCGCTTGCGCGCCGTGCCGGCCGTGGCGAGGATGCGGATCTTTTCCGGATGGTAGGCGGACTGGGCGTCGTAGGCATCCACGCCGATGGGGATCTGGTTCCCGATCAGGGCGGTCACCAGCGGGCCCGAACCGTTGTAGGAGGAGTGCACCATCTCGACCCCGGCGGCCCTGCCGATCATGAGCCCGAAGAAATGCGGCAGGCTGCCGGCCGCCGGCGACCCGTAGTTGGCCTGGTTCGGGTTCTTCTTGATCCAGTCGATCAGGCCCGGCACGTCCTTCACCGCCGAGCCGGGCGGCACCGAGACGCAGAACTGGTAGGTCGTGATGAGCGACACCGGGGCGAAATCGGCGTCCGGGTCATAGGCGAGCTTGGAGAACACCACCGGCGCCACGACGAACAGCGCCGGGTTCACCACCAGCATCGTGGCGCCGTCCGCAGGCTGGCCCTTGGCGTACTCCGTGCCGATGCGGCCGCCGGCGCCGGGCTTGTTCTCCACGATCACCGGCTGGCCGAGGGAGTCCTTCATCTTGTCGGCGACCAGCCGCGCCGCCACGTCCGAGCCGCCCCCGGCCGGGTACGGCACGACGATCTTGATGGGCCCCTTGATCTCCTGGGCCGAAAGCTCTGCCGACCCCAGAAGGCCGACCACGGCCGCGACGAGCAACCCCGCACACAGTCTACGCATGACGCCACCTCCCTTTTTTGTTTTTCTCCAACCGTGAACCGGCCAACCGTGGACCTCATTCTCCGATATGGTGTTGACTCCAGTTTGGACTAACGTTATACAAATACCATCCGGTCTGTCAAGCGCATTCGGCCGCAACCGGTTTCGGAGCTGGGCGTCATGACCTTCATTCCCGTCAAGCAGAACCGCATCGCTGTCGAGATCGTGAACCAGCTCAAGGCCGCGATCCTCTCCGGCCGGTTCAATCCCGGCGAACGCCTGCCCACGGAACGGGAACTGACCCGGCAGTTCCAGGTAAGCCGCGTCGTGGTCCGCGAGGCGCTGCGGGAGCTCGAGATCAAGGGGCTGGTGAGAATCCTGCAGGGGCCCGCGGGCGGGGCCTACGTCACCGGTCTTTCCTTCGACCACCTGAACAACGCCTTCCTCGACCTGTTTCTCTACAACAAGCTCTCGGTGGCCGAACTGATCCGCACGCGCATGCTGATCGAGTGCGAGATCGCGCGGCTCGCCGCCGCCCATGCCGACGCCCGCGGCGCGGAGCGCCTGAAGACGGCGCTCGCGGCCGAGCGATCCGCCGGAGCGTCCCACGCCGATTTCATATCCAACCGCCTCATGGTCCACCACCTCCTCGCCGAGATGAGCGCCAACCGCCTGCTTCAGGCCGTGGCCACTTCCCTCTTCCGCCTCACGGCCGACGTCATCCTGGAGGTCAAGCCGGTGCAGGCGATCATCCACCGGACCGAGGAGCATGCCGGGATCGTCGCCGCCGTCCTGGCGGGGCAGCCGGACGCCGCCGCCGCCGCGATGAAAGACCACCTGGACCGCATGGGCCGGCGGATGATCAAACTGGAGGGGACCTATCGAAAGCGCAAGGGGCTCGACCCAACGCGGCCGGGCGGTTGATGGGAGCCTGCCCCTCGGGGCAGGAAGGGGCCCTATGCCCGCCGGGGGCCTCACGGCGGCATGGATATCCCCGAATTCTACGCGCGGGTCGAGCTCCTCAGGCCCTGCGAGGCGGTGTCCCGCGTTTTAAAGCCGCCGAAACCCGGGCGGGCGTTCAATTCCGGGTTCCGGCCCGTCTTCGACCCGGATCGCTGCGCCGCCTGCGAGGCCTGCCTGGGCAGATGCCCGGCAACCGCCCTGCGCATGCGAGCGGCCGGCCTGCCGAAGGCAAATGATGAACGCTTCGGGCTCTACCGGGTAAGGCCTTGCGGCGAGGCGGCGAGGGCACTGGCGTCGCGCTCCTGCTGGCGCTCGGCGTCCAGCCGCCCGAGGCCTGCAGGCTCTGGGGCGCGGCCGGGGATGCAGTCGCGGGCGGCGGCACGCTGGCCCCCAAAAACCGCGACTGGAGGCCGACCCGGCGGCACGAGCTGGTCATTCTGCGTCCCGCAGCTTTATCTGAAGACCGCCGACCCGGGGCAGGCCGAGCGGACCTGCCGCCTCTCGGTCGCGGAAGCCCTGCGCCTGAAGGGCGGCGACCGGATGGCGCTGAGCGCCGCTTCCCGCCGCGGGACAGATTGGTCAGCCGCCCGCCAGCATGACGGTGATGTGGATCTGGTCTCCGGGGTTCACCCGCTTCCTGAGTTCGTCCGGATAGGCGCTTTCCATGTTCACGTAGATCTCGATCTGGTTCTTGAGGCGGCCCTTTGCGTCCCAGAGCGCCGTTTTCATCTGCGGGTAGCGTTCGATCAGGCTGCTGAGGCACTCGCCGACGGTCTCGCCGTCGGCCGGAACGGCCTCCAGGCCCGCCGTGAACTGGCGGTGGGTCTTGTGAATGTTCACCATGACGCTCATGGGCTGTTCCTTTCCGACGGTCGGCCGCAATGGTCGCACTCGGGGTTTTTGTTGACCTTGAACTCGCTCCATCTCGCCCGCAAACCGTCATAAACGACCAGCCGGCCCGCCAGCAGTTCCCCGATGCCCGTGAGGTACTTGACGGCTTCTGCGGCTTGGATCGCCCCGATGATGGCCGGGGTCACACCGATCACCGGGAATCTGCCGGCTTCGGGGGCCTCCCCCCGGTGCAGGCAGCGCAGGCAGGCGCTGCGGCCGGGGATCACCGTCAGCGCCCGGCCCTCGAAACCGTGGACCGCG
>JALOOU010000043.1 GCA_025454255.1 Desulfobacterales bacterium
GGCTGCTCCGCGTCGATCTTGGCCCCCATCTGTTTGAGCATGTTCGGAAAGTTCTGCTGCTGCATCTGAAACATCTGGTTCTGGGCGACCGACATGACGTTGACCTGGCACATGGCTGCCGGCAGGCTGAAGTTGTAGGTGGCCCCCACCGATACGGTCCCCTGGGGCAGACTCATGCGGAAGCGGCCGAGCGCATCGCTGAAGCTCTGCGTCCCGCCCGGTGCCCCGTAGGAATGTTGCGGCGGCGGGTACTGGGGCGGTTGGGGCGGGTAGGACGGGGCTTGGCCCGGATACGGCTGCTGGGGCGGCGCCGCCTGCTGGCCGGCCGGCGGCGGGTAGGGCTGAGGCGGATAGGTCGGCTGCCCCGCAGGCGGGCCCCACTGGGCGTAGGTCAAAAATGCGAACCCCACGATGCCAACGATGCCCGCCAAAGCCATAACCCCCCGCATATGTTTCACGAATGGCATGGAACCCTCCCTGTCCGAAAGCGGTGTCAGGCTGCCGGTCGTTTTCTCAATCCACGATTCGCATCTGCTGGACCCAGTGGTTCGGAAGTTGGACGGGATCGGAGGTCTGGGTGCCGATGAACTCCGCGCCTGCTCCGATGCGCCAGTAGTAATTGCTGCCGGAGGGCACCGTGTAGCGCTGGTGGGTGTTGGGGTCCTCGACGACGACCTCTCCTCGGAACGCCTTGGTCCACTTGTCGTGCATCCGGTCCTGTGATTTCGCACGCTCCTGAAAGGTGCTGGTAATCATATCGCTGATGTCGCGGCGGGTATCGCTCCAGATTTTGGAAACCTTGGCCGCTGTCCGCAGCTGCATGGCCTCCCAGGCGGCATCCGTTTGGTAGCCTGCCGCCATGCGGTTCAGCACGGCCCCGGCGAGCGGCTCGAGCGGCGGGTCGGCCAGGTAGCCGAAGATGCGGCTGACGAACCACAGCCCTTCGCCCTGAGAGCCCGGGATCGGCATGCACACCGTTTGGATGAACCCGTACCCTTTGCGGAGCCCGTTTTCGGTTTGGGCATCGAAATAGACCTCTGCGGTATCCACGCCGGAGGCGATGCCCATCCGGGCGCCCTTGGCCTGTTCCTGCCGTGAGAGTTCGGGCATCTCCTTTATTTGGACGTTGCCGAGTCCGCCGACGCGCTGCGGCAGATAGTAGTCCGTGAGAAACCTGGCGCCCGGCAGGTAGCGCAGCACCAGTCTGCGCGTGACGCCGTCCGGGCTGTACCAGCTGCCTTCCGGGAAGCCCGCGCCGAGCAACATCGGGCCCGGCAGGCTCAACGGCGGGATCGCCGCGTCGCCCAAACGGACGAGGACCTTGCGATCCGGTCGGGTCGCCAGCAGCTCGGGCCTGAAGTCGATGGCGCTGAAGCGCTGCAGCCCGCCTTCGACGTTCCACCCCTGGGGCACCGGGCAGGTGAAGGCGCCCTCGTGCGGGTCGCGCCACGGCACCATGGCCGGCAGCGCCGCCGCATTCGCCGGTCCGGGCGCCGAATAGAAGAAGCTCTTAAGAATGGTTTCCATGACCGGCCCGTCCTGGATCCACGTGGCAGGGTTCGACGCCATCACGTACACCACCCCCCGGTCGGCCAGCTTGAAGCACATGCTCGCTCCCTTGAAGGGCTGCCCCCCGGCGGTGTAGGCGATTGCGGCCACCGCTACCTCGGGGTTGCCGGAAATGGGCCGGACGCGACTGGCCCGGGCCCCCGGGAAGAGCTCCGGGAAAATCCGGCCGACCTCCTGAGCGACCCCCTGGGCCTGCCCCTCGATTTTTTCGATCGGCTGGGCAAAGACCAGGGCCGTCGCGTTGCCTCCCGCTCCCGGGCGAAAGGCGATGAAGCCTCCGGCCGCCCGCTCCTGGACCTGCCAGCCGATGGGATGAAACAGAACCAGCCCGTCTCGGCCCCGAAACACGCCCCACCCGGGGGCCACGCTGACACGGCTGGCAGCCGTCGGGTTTTGGGCAGGCGGGAGCGGCGGCTGTGCGCAAACCGGCTCGAACTCGACGAGGCTTAGGAGGACCCATCCGATGAGCGCGGTGCGTGCGGAGAGTACTGCCATGGCAAGCCTTTAGGCTGAAATTCGGAATTTGCCATTTCGGAAAGCGAGAAACGCCTTGCGCTGCTTGGAAGGCTGGGATCTATTTTACTCTCGACCGAAGCGGTGTCAACAAAAATTGATGCCGGAGTTCAAATCCCGCCGGGAACGAAAGCCCCCAAACAAAGAACCGGAAGGCGGATACCGAGAGCCTTCCGGTTCTTTTTAGCCGAAGGGAGATGACGCAGGTTCGCTCAGTGGGCTTTGGCCCGCCGTTTGCCGATGACCGGGATCGGCGGGTCCCAGCGCTCGAGCAGATAGCCGCCGCCGAACAGCAGCAATCCCGCGATGCTGTACTCAAGATTGCCCAAAATGAGCAGCCCGGCGGCGATGTAGACGATCCGCTCCAGCAGCGTCGAATTTTTGGTCAGAAATCCCATGACGCCCGCCTCGAGGGCGAACATGGCCACCGTGCCCGAGAAGATCAGGTAGAGGATCCACCAGAGGCTGCCCTCCCACAGATAGCCGGGCATGAAGAGGAAATAGAAGGGGATGATGTAGCCGCCGATGCCGAGTTTCATGGAGTCCCATGCGGTTTTGAGCCAGGGGCTGTTGGCGATGGCCGCAGTGGTGAAGACCGTGATGCAGACCGGGGGGGTCAACCCGGACTTGATCGCGAAGTAGAAGATGAAGAGGTGGCTCGCCAGGGCCGGCAGCCCCAGCCCCTGCATGGCCGGCACCAGCACCGCGGCCGCGATGACGTAGGCTGCGGTCGTCGTCATCCCCATGCCGAGGATGAGCGCGGTCAGCATGGTGGCGATGATCGCCAGCGTCAGGCTCGTTCCGGCCAGCTCGATGATGAGCTGGGAGACCTTCACGCCGAAGCCGGTCAGCGAGATCATCGTCACGGCCATCTGGACGCAGCTCATCATCACCATCAGCCAGGCGAGCGCCGTGACCACCGCCTGGAAGTAGCCGTCCCAGATCACCTTCAGCCTTTCGATGAAGGGGGTGGCGGTGTTCAACACCAGGTAGATCACCATCGCCACCACCAGCGCCCAGGCGGCGCACATCTGCGGCGGCAGGAACATGGCCAAGAGCACGATCAGGGTCCCCACCGGCAGGGCGAAGGTCAGCACCTGCTTGAAGCCGAAGACCTCCTTGACCTTGGGCATCAGCTCCTGGGGCAGCTTGCCAAGGTTGTGCCGGCCGGCCTCGACCCAGATCCCGGCCGAGATGCCGAAGAAGTAGATCAGGGCCGGCACGAGGCCCGCGATCATCACCTTGGTGTAGGAGATGTTCAGGAACTCGGCCATGATGAAGCAGCCGGCCCCCATGATCGGGGGCATGATCTGCCCGCCCGAGGAGGCCGAGGCCTCGATGCCGGCCGCCAGGTGGGACGGGAACCCCAGCCGCTTCATGGTCGGGATGGTGAAGGAGCCGGTCGTGGCGGCGTTGGCGACCGATGAGCCGGAGAGCATCCCGAAGAAGGAGCTCGAGATCACCGCCACGTGGCCGGCGCCCCCGCGGAAGCGGCCCCCGAGCAGCATGCTGATGTCCATGAAGGACTTGCCCACCCCGGTTGCGAAGAGCACCGGGCCGAAGAGGACGAAGAGCGCGATCAGGCGGCTCGTCATGTCGGTCAGCAGCCCCCAGATGCCCTCGCTCATCAGGTAGAGCTGGTAGAGGATCTCCTCCATGTCGAATCCCGCGTGGCCGAACCTGCCGGGCACGTAATCGCCGCCGAGCGCATAGAGCAGGAAGAAGAGCACCAGGATCGGGATCGAGTTGCCCAGCGCCCGCCGCGTGCCCTCGAGCAGGCAGAGGACGAGGGCCCCGCCGATGACCAGCTGGTAGGTCTCGTACATGCCCGGCGAGCGGACGATGGTCTCCCACTCGGCCAGGATGTAGATGCAGGGGCCGACGCTGGCGACGATCAGGGCCAGATCGAGCACCGCGGGCGCGCTTTTCGTGCCGAACACCAGCGCTCCCAGGCCGCCCCCGCGCTCCATCCCGCGGGGGTGGACCGGGTAGACCAGGAACACGATCGCCAACCCGAAGATCAGGGAGATGGCGCCCATGATGAGCGGATGCAGGGCCATGTAGAGTGCAGTGACGAGCAGGAATACGCTCCAGCCCCCCACGAGCAGATTAAGCAGGATCAGCCAACCACCTTTGAGTTTTCGCATGGATCACCTTTTTCGGAGCAGGATCGTGCCTTTTCGGGAGCGCTTCGCCGGATTGCGGTCGGTCCGCGGCGGCGGCCTGCGGCCGGTTGCCGGCGCACCCGACGGTCGGCAGCTGTCGATGGCTGCAAAATGCGGGCACGGCCGCCGCGGCAGGCCGGCCGTGCCCCGGGCTGCTACGGTACGACGATCAGATCGGCTTTGGCGACGCTGCCCTTGTTTCCGTCCACGGTCACCTTGTAGGTGCCGGGCTTGGCCACGGCCGGTATGCCGGAGGCCACCTTGAAGGCTCCGGCGGCGTCGGCCGTGATCGCCTCGACTTTTTCCGTGCCGAGCCCCACGAGAAGGCCGCCGCCCAGATCCAGGGTGACATCGACAACTTCCCCGGGTTTAAACCCCGTTCCGACGACGCTTACGGCCGTGCCCTTTTTGCCGCTGGGCGGGTCGATGGCCACTTTGGCATTGCCGGCTTTGGAAACGGCAGTGCCCGCGCATGCGGCGGCGAGAAAGAAAACGGCGGTGCAGACCGCCAGCAGGCGGATGGCGACGCGTATCTTCATGTGCTCCCCCTTTCTTGAGGTCCAGTGGGTAGGTGGCAGGAGGCCGCCCCGGGCCGGCGGAAGGCGGCCCGGGGAGTCCGCGGGCGTGTTTTTGCCGCGCGGGCGAGTCGGCCTCATCTCAGGTCTCATTTGGGCGCGATCAAATCGGCCGGCAACGTGACCTTCAACGTCTCCTGGTAGAACTTGGCGGCGCCGGGGTGGAAGGGGACGCCCAGGTTGAAGTCGATCGCCATCTGGTACATGTCGGCGAAGCGGCCCTCCTTGAGGGTGCTCAGGGAGCCGACGATTTCGTTGCGGTGTTCGTAGACCGCCTTGACGATCTTGTAGACCACGTCGTCCGGAACCTCCCTGTGCACGAAGTCGCTGACCACGTAGGCGAAGCTCAGCTGCTCCTTGGCCAGGGCCTTGAAGAGGCCGGCCGGGACGCTCATGCTCAAACCGTGCCGGGGGTACTTCTGGTTCATCTTGTCGATCGACTCCTTGGTGATCGGGATGATGTTGATGTCCATGGTGGACTCGAGGTCCATGATCGCGGCGTCCTTGAACCCCGCCTTGAACCAGCCGTCGACCACCCCGGCCTTCATCGCGTCCACGCTGGCGGCGAGGCCCATCATTTTGTAGTTGGGTTTGATGCCGAGCGCGTCGAAGTAGAGCTCGATCACGCGGCCGGAGGTGGTCCCCGGGTTCATCGCGAAGGAGAGCCCGTTCAGCCCCTCGAGGGTGGTGACGCCGCTCTTCTTGGCGGTGACGATGTGAATGGGGGTGACATACCCGCCCCACAGGGAGCGCAGGTCCGGCATCTCCTTGCCCTTGTAGTCGATGATGCCCTTATACGCGGCGTAGGCGGCCGAGGCGTCCGCGGGCCCCAACTGAATGGATTTCTTCTGGATCCGGGCCAGGTTCTCGACGAAGCCGCCGGTCTCGACCACGGTTACCTGCAGATCGTTCGGCAAAGCCTTGTTAACGACCCCGCCCAGGGCGACGGTGTTGGCATAGAGGCCCGAGCGCACGCTCGTTGCGCCCCACTTGAGCTTGACTGCGGCGATGGCGGCGGCCGAAACCCCGAAAATCAACGCTACGGCAATCGCGGTGAACCAAAAAACGGTTTTTCTGTTCATGCAAACGCTCCTTTCATCTGGAAGCTGGTTTTCGGAGAAAGCCTCGATGATAAAGGCCCGGCGTGCCTGTCGTCACCTCCTTTCCTTGGTTTTAAACGTAATTAAATCGTATAGATAGAAATAAATATGAATCCCGATCAGTTGCTGACTGCGCGGGATCCAATAGAGTCGACTACTCCACTGAAAATCCATAAAGTAAAAATGCACCCCTGTCAATCGGGAAAAATCCCCTGCGGCAAACGCATCGACCTTGATGACGAGCACTGCACGACGCCGGCGCGAATGGTGCGGCAGCGCGAAAGTTCAGATTCGTGGGAGCGGCTGCCAGCCGCGACCCGATCGCGGTCCCGCCCCGGCGGGGCCCCTACGGGATGATGCGCAGCGCAGCCAGCGGAGTTTTTACGCAGCCGTCAAAATGGGCTCGCCGGATGCGCCGGCAGCTGCTACACTGGCGCCCATGACCCCCGTTCCGGTAGCAGCGAAGATCGATGCGCTGAAAGCCGCCCTGGGGGCGCACGCGGGCGCGGTCCTGCACGCGCCGCCGGGCTCCGGCAAGACCACGCGGGTGCCCCTGGCCCTTCTGGGGGAACCCTGGCTCGGCGGCCGGCGCATTCTCATGCTCGAGCCGCGCCGGCTGGCGGCGCGCATGGCGGCGGCTTACATGGCCGGGCTTATAGGTGAGCCGGTCGGCCGGACGGTGGGCTACCGCGTGCGGATGGACTCCTGCGTGGGCCCGCAGACGCGGATCGAGGTGGTGACCGACGGGGTGCTGACGCGCATGGTCCAGCGCGACCCGGCCCTGGCGGACGCGGGGCTGGTGATATTCGACGAGTTCCACGAGCGGCACCTGCAGGCCGACCTGGGCCTGGCGCTCTGTCTGGAGATCCGGGGCGCGCTGAACACGGGGCTCAAACTCCTGGCGATGTCCGCCACCCTGGAGACCGGCCCGGTCGCCGAGCTGCTCGGCGGCGTGCCGGTCGTCGCCTGCGAGGGCCGGCAGTTTGCGGTCGAAACCCGCTATGTCGCGCGCCGCGGCGACCGGCCGGTCGAACGCGAGGTGGCCGCAGCGGTCCTCGCCGCCGCCGCTGCCGGGGAGGGCGGCATCCTGGCCTTCCTGCCGGGGGCCCCGGAGATCCGCCGGGTGGCCTCCCTGCTCCGCTCCTCGGCGCTGGGGCCGGAGTGGGTCGTTGCGCCGCTTTTCGGCAGCATGGCCCGCGAAGACCAGGAGCGGGCCGTCGCGCCGGCGCCGCCGGGCCGGCGCAAGGTCGTGCTCGCCACCGCCATCGCCGAGACCAGCCTCACCATCGAGGGGGTGCGCATGGTGATCGACAGCGGGCTTGCGCGCGCGCCCCGCTTCGATGCAGCGAGCGGGATGACCCGCCTGGTGACCCTGCCGGTGTCGCGCGAGTCCGCCGATCAGCGCCGGGGCCGGGCCGGCCGCACCGGCCCCGGCGTCTGCATCCGGCTGTGGGCCGAGGGGGCCCATGCGGGCCTGGTGCAGCGCAACGCGCCGGAGGTGCTGCAGGCGGACTTGGCCCCGCTGGCGCTCGACCTTTCCCTTTGGGGGGTGGATGGGCCCGGACGCCTGAGGTGGCTCGACCCGCCGCCGGAGGCCGCATTCAACCGGGCCCAGCAGCTGCTGGCCGATCTCGGGGCGCTGGACGATGAAAAAAAGATCACCCCCATCGGCCGGCGGATGGCGGAGCTTCCCATGCACCCGCGGCTGGCCCGCATGGTGGTTGCCGCGGCCGAGGAGGGCTGCGGCGCAGCGGCCTGCGACCTGGCCGCGATCCTGAGCGAAAGGGATTTCATGCGCTTTGCCCCCGGCCGCCAGGATTCGGACCTGCGGCTGCGCCTGGAGCTCCTGCGCGGCATGCGCGCGGGCAAGCCGCTTCCGGCCCTGGAGGGTGAGGCGGATCGCAGCGCCTGCCGCCGGGCCCTGCGCCAGGCGGATGCGCTGCGCCGTGCGGCCGGCGTGCGTCTGGCGCCGGCCGGGGAAACCCGCGAGCCCATCGGCCGTCTGCTCGCCTGGGCCTACCCGGAGCGGATCGGCCGGCGGCGCGCCGGCAGCGCGGGCCGCTACCGGCTGGCCAACGGCCGCGGCGCCTTTTTCGCCTCGTTGGAGCCCCTGGCGGCCGCGGAGTGGATCGTCGCCGCCGAGCTCGACGGCGAACGGCGCGAGGCGCGCATCTTTCTCGCCGCCGCCTACGATCGGGAGACCCTGCTCGACCAGCACGCCGGCCGCACCCTGCAGCGGGAGGTGGTCGCCTGGGACGCCCGTCGCCGGGCGGTGGTCGCCGAGCGGCAATTGAGCTTAGGTGCCTTGCTTCTCAAATCCGAGCCGCTGGCCGCAGCGGACCCCGGCGCGGTGGCGGCGGCATTGATCCAGGGGATCCGCGCGGAAGGCATCACCTGCCTGCCCTGGACCCGGGAGCTGCGAAGCTGGCAGGAACGGGTGCTTTATCTGCGCCGGGCCGCCGCCGGGGAGCAATGGCCGGATGTCTCGGACAGCGAGCTGGCCGCCTCGCTTGAGTCCTGGCTGGCCCCGCACCTCGTCGGGCTCGCCCGCCTGCCGGATCTGAGACGCGTGGACCTGGGCGCGGCCCTGGGGGCGCTTTTGTCCTGGCGCCAGCGGCGGGAGCTGGGGTCGCTCGCCCCCACCCACCTGACGGTGCCGAGCGGCTCCCGCATACGCCTGGACTACTCGGGCGAATCCCCGGTCCTGGCCGTGCGCCTGCAGGAGATGTTCGGCTGCGCCGACACGCCGCGGCTCGGCGCCGGCCGGCCGGTGCTGCTGCATCTGCTCTCGCCGGCGGGCCGGCCCGTGCAGGTGACCGCGGACCTGGCCGGCTTCTGGCAGCGGGGCTACCCCGAGGTGAAAAAGGACTTGAAAGGCCGCTATCCCAGGCACCCCTGGCCGGACGACCCCCTGGCCGCGCCGCCGACCCGCCGCGCGAAGCGGCGCTCACCAAACGGCTGAGGCTTTCTTGCTCTGAACGCCTCGCCTCCCTTTTCCGAAAGGGAGGGATCCCCCCCTCTTTGGCAAAGAGGGGCAGGGGTGATTTTACAGAACGTGTCAATTCAATTTCGAGACCGCTGCCAAGCGCTGCTTCCCGGCTATTGCCACCGGCGCTGGGGCCCATCCGCTAGAGCTTGGCTGCCGGTTCGACCAGCGGCCGGTTGGCCGGGGAGCGCGCGGCGGCGAGACTGAGGGCGCGCAGGGCCTCCTCCAGGTCGCGCGCCTCCTGCGACCGGGCCGGGGAGACCCCGTCCTCCCCGGCGGCGCCCTCGTAGGCGTCGATGATCTTCTGGAGGGTCAGCCGGTGGATGTCGGTGGCGGGCTGAAACGCCGGCTGCCTCTTTTTGCGGCTGCGGGTCTCCGTCAAGACCCCGCACCGCGCGAGCTCCGCCGCCAGCGGTTCGACCCTGCGGGCCGGCATTTTCAGACCCCGGGCGATCTGGGCGACGGTCGGCGGCTCGCGGCCGGCGGCGAAATCCTGAATCACCCGGCGCGCGATGCGCAGGGCCAGCAGTTTGCGCTCGCCGGGGGCGAGCTCGGGGCATCCCGCGGCGCTGCAATAGGTGCCGGCATGTTCGAAGGCGAAGCACAGCTCGGCCCCGAAGAGCACCAGCGTCCAGCTCGTTTGCACCCAGACGATGAAAAGCGGCAGGGCGGCGAAGCTGCCGTAGATGGCGTTGAAGTTGGCCACGCCGACCTGGAAGGCGATGTAGGCCCATTGCACCAGCTGGAAGATGCTGCCGCCCGCGATGCCCCCGGCCAAGGCCGCCTTGAACGAAACGCGCGTGTTCGGCATGACCAGGTAGAGCAGGGTGAAGAGCATCCAGACGAGCAGGAGCGGGGTGAGCCTGAAGCCCGCGAGCACCAGCGGGGCCAGCCAGTCCGTCAGGGCGAACCGGGCGGAGACGTCGTCGATCTGGGTGCGGATGAAGACCGTCGCGCTGCCGGCCACGATCAGCAGGATCGGGCTGAAGACCATGAGGGCCATGTAGTCGCTGAACTTCCGCCACCACGAGCGCGCCTTTTTGACGTCCCACATCGCGTTGAAGGCCGACTCGATGTTGCCCAGCACCTTGACCGCCGACCAGAGCATCATCGCCACGCCCACGCCGGCCATCACCCCGCCCCGGGTGTTCTCCAGCAGCCGCCGGGAGAAGGCGAGGATGCGCTCCAGGGCCTGCTCCTGGCCGGCGAGCTGCTCCATCAGCTCCTTCTCCAGCAGGCGCTCGAGCCCGAAGCCTTTGGCGATCCCGAAAATGACGGCAAACACCGGCACGATCGAGAGCAGCGTGTAGAAGGTGAGCGCCGAGGCCCGCAGCATGCACTGGTCTTTGAAGAACTCGGCCACGGCGACCATCACCGCCCGCATAAGCCTCACCCCCAGCGCCTTGCCCCGGGGCAGCTCTTCCAGGTTCAACTGCCAGAGGCCGGTTACGAAAAAGGCTTTGGCGGCGCGGGCGGAGGCTCGAATCCGATGGGTGGTCGAAATAGTCATGCGGGCACCTGCGGCACGGCACGATGTCTGCTGCGCCTGGCGGCGACGAGGCATGCACACTATAGGAGATGAATCGGGTGGATGCAATCGAAAAACCGTGCGCGCCGCCGGCCGCGGCTGCGGCCGGGGCGTTGTGCTGCCGGGCATCGTACCTATTTTCTCTTTGAGAGGCTCGACGGGCTCTTAAAGCGCCCCTGACGCAGACGACGTTGTTAACCGCCCGAGATCAGGGCGCGCGGCTTCCGTGGCCGCTGCGGCGCATCCCGCCACGGCGGGGCAGCAGCGGCCACGGGGTGTAGCGCAACGCAGACGGCTGGGTTTTTGCGCCTTCGCCAAAACGTAAGGGCGGAGACGCCTCCGGGGCCGCGGCAGCGCTGCGGCTGCGGGCGGGCGGCCCGAAGGCCGGCCGCTTCCAAAATGCGGGGCGTTCCCGCACGAAACGTGCTGCGCGGCGCCATTGCATGCGTGAAAGGAGGGGGCATGGAGAGCAAAGGGGTCATCGTCGCTGATGTGCAGGCCGATTTCACCACCTGGAAGCACGGTGCGCTGGCCGTCCCGGGAACCGATCGTGCTTTCATCGACCAGGTTCGCCGGGCCACCGCGGCCTACAAGCGCCAGGGCCATGCGGTGTTCGCCGTCCAGGACTGGCATCCGCCGGACCACGTCTCTTTTTTTACGAATCATCCCGGCAGGAAGCCGTTCGAGTTGATCGCGATCGGGAACCGCAGCCAGGTGCTCTGGCCGCCGCACTGCATCCAGGGCACCGCAGGAGCCGCACTGCTGCTCGCGGAGCCGCTCTTCGAGGCGGTCGTGCAGAAGGGAACGGATCGCAGGTTCGACAGCTATTCGGGGTTCAAGGACGACGGCGGGGCCGCGACCGAATTGGACGGGCTGCTGCAGCGCCGCGGCCTGCGGGAGCTCATCATCTACGGCCTCGCCACCGACTACTGCGTGAAGGCGACGGCGCTGGACGCCGCCGCGGCCGGCTACCGCGTCGCCGTGGTGGCGTCGCTGTGCCGCGGGATCACCCCCGCGACCACGGCCGCGGCGCTGGAGACGATGCGAGCGGCCGGCATCGGCATCGCGGCGCCGATGCCCTGAGGGGCCATCCGCCCCCTCCGGCGGGAGGCTAGCCGGGGGAAGGCCGGATCGGGGCGGCGCCGCTTCGCCGGCGGATCTCCGCGCGGCGGCGCAGCGATTTCTCCACGCCGATGACCGCGCTGATCGATGCGCTGCAGGCCAGCACCGCCGCCCAGTCGAGCACCCCCATCGGCCGGCTGCCGAAAATGCGGTTGAAGAGGGGCGAATAGGTGTAGAGGATCTGCAGCGCCGTCATGATGAGGATGCCCCCCCAGAACCAGCGGTTCGAGAAAAACCCCAGCTCCCGCACGGGGCGGGTGAGCGAACGGCAGTTGAACAGGTAGGCCATCTCGCCGAAGACGAACAGGTTCACCGTCAGCGTGCGTGCCAGCTCCAGGGGCGCCCCCTGCGCCAGTTTCAGTTCGAAAAGCCCGAACCCGGCGACCGTCAGCAGGATGCTGGTCAAAACGATTCGGCCGATGAGCACCCGCGTCAGAATCGGGGTGTCCGGCTCCCGCGGGGCGCGCTCCATGATGCCCGGCTCCTTGGGCTCGAAGGCCAGCATCAACCCCAGCAGCACGGCGGTCGTCATATTGATCCAGAGGATCTGCAGCGGCGTGATGGCCAGCTCCAGCGCGAAGAAGATGGCCGTGACCAGGACCAGCGCCTCGCCGCCGTTGGTCGGAAGCGTCCAGGTGATGAACTTGGTGAGATTGTCGAAGACCCCGCGGCCCTCCTCCACCGCGGCCCTGATCGTCGCGAAGTTGTCGTCCGTCAGCAGCATGTCGGCCGCTTCTTTCGAGACCTCGGTCCCGTTGATGCCCATGGCGATCCCGATATCGGCCTTCTTCAACGCCGGGGCGTCGTTGACCCCGTCCCCGGTCATGGCGACCACGTGCGCCCGCTGCTGGAGCGCCTCCACCAGCCGGAGCTTCTGCTCCGGGGAGACCCGCGCGAACACGGCGGTGGTTTCCGCGACCTGCGGCAGTTGATCCGCTGCAAGCTCCGCTATCTGCCGCCCGGTGACGACCTCGCCGGTGTGGACGGCGCAGGCCTGCCCGCAGAGCCCCAGCCGCCGGCCGATGGCGGCCGCGGTCCCGGCGTGGTCCCCCGTGATCATCTTGACCAGGATGCCGGCCCGCTGGCAGGCGTGGACGGCCTCGAGCGCCTCCGGGCGCGGCGGATCGATCATGCCCTGCAGGCCCAAAAATTCCAGCCCTTCGGCGAGGTCCGCGTGGGTGATGCGGGTCGTCGCCGGGGGCAGGCTCTTGCGGGCGAAGGCCAGCACCCGCAGGCCGTCGGCCGCCATCTGCTCCACGGTGCGATGAACGGCGCCGGGGGGCAGAAGGGCGGGTTCGCCGTCGGCTCCGACGGCCAGGCCGCACTCGGTGCAGATGCTCTCGATCGAGCCTTTGACGTAGAGGCGCCGGGGCCCGCCGTCGCCGGGGTCGTGCAGCGTGGCCATGTACTGGCGCGCCGACTCGAAGGGGATGACGTCGATGCGCGGCAGTTGTTCGGCCGCCTGCGAGGGGGGGATGCCGGCCTTCGCCGCCGCCGTGAGCAGGGCGCCTTCGGTCGGGTCTCCCTCCACGCGGTAGCCCTGCGGCGTCTCGCGCAGCAGCGCATCGTTGCAGAGCGCCCCTGCGGTCAACAACTCGAGCAGTGCGCGGTTGGCCTCCGGCGGCGGGGAGCCGTCCTGCGCCTGGATCTCGCCTGCGGGCGAATAGCCCACGCCGCTCAGCTGGTAGCCGGCCCCGCCGGCAAAGAGGCGGGTCACGGTCATCTGGTTCTGGGTGAGCGTGCCCGTTTTGTCCGAGCAGATGACCGTGGTGCTGCCGAGGGTTTCCACCGCCGGCAGCTTGCGGATGATGGCGTTGCGCTCGGCCATGCGCGCCACGCCGATGGCGAGCGTGATGGTGACGGCGGCCGGCAGCCCCTCCGGAATGGCGCTGACCGCCAGGGCCACCGCCGCCATGAACATGTCCACCCAGTTCTGGCCGTGCAGGTAGCCCACCAGGAAGGTGACGGCCGAAAGGGCCAGTATGGCGTAGAGCAGCACCTCGCTGAAATGCCCGATCTTGCGGGTGAGCGGGGTGGCGATGGCCTGGGCCGACTCGATCAGCGTGTTGATCCGGCCGATCTCGGAGCGCGCCGCCGTGGCGATGACGAGCCCCCGGGCGGCCCCGTGCACGACCAGGGTCGAGGAGTAGGCCATGTTGCGTCGGTCGGCCAGAACCGCGGCGGCCTCGAGCGCAGCGTCCTCCTTCTGCACCGGCAGACTCTCTCCGGTCAGGGTGCTCTCGTCCACCCGGAACTCGCGGCAGTCGCAGAGCCTCACGTCGGCCGGCACCTTGTCCCCGGACTGGAGCAGCACCACATCGCCGGGGACGAGCTCCTCGGAGGAGACGCGGCGGCGCTCCCCGCCCCGCAGGACGAAGGCCGTGCTGGTCATGGCGCGGGCCAGGGCCTCGATGGCCCTGAGCGCCTTGGACTCCTGGGCGAAGCCGATGACGGCGTTCACCAGAACCACCGTGAAGATCACCGCGGCGTCGACGTACTCCCGCAGCGCCAGCGTGACCCCGGCTGCGGCCAGCAGGATCAGGACCAGCGGCTGATAGAACTGGAGCAGAAACCGCAGGAGCGGGCCCTGGGTCTTCTTGGGGGCCAACCGATTCGGGCCGTAGGTCTGCAGGCGCCGGGCGGCGGTCTCGGGTGCAAGCCCCTTGGCGAGGTCGGTCTCAAGCTGTGCGGCGGCGGCATCGATCGTCATGCCGTGCCAGGCGTGTTCGTTCAATGGGGATCCTCCTGCGGGTCCGGGGGGGGGCAGAGGGCCTCGCGCCCGCCGCCCTGCGGGTGGGCCAGTGCGGCCCGGACGTCGATGCGGCAGACGCGCTCGTCCTCCCCGGGGCTGGCGAGCTTGAGATAGAGCTGCGGGCTGCCGCCGGCGGGCAGCGACACGATAAAGGCGGCCAGCGTCCGGTGCTTGGAGGGGCTGCTGCCGCTGCGCCAAATGCTGTTGTCGGGCCCGGCGTTGCGGTCTTCGCTGATGCGGACGAACTCCGCGGCGGTAAAGGGCCCGCCCGCGGCCTGCAACAGCTCCGCGATGCGTTCGGAGCGCATCCTGCTGCTGGCGCCCGGCCTGCGCGCGAGCCCCGCAGGGTCGAGGGTGAGGTAGTGGTTGGTGTGGTGCAGCGTGCCGGAGCCCGTGCGCGAGACGCAGCGGCTGCCGTCGGGCGCCACTTCGATGACGGCGATCTGCCTGCCGTCGCCGACCAGGTAGAAAACCGGACGATCGAACTCGTGCAGCTGCCCCAGGAGCTCTTCCACGTCGGCGCAGCGGGAGAGGAGCCGCTGGATCAGCCCCTTTCGCCGATCGGCCCGCCTGCGATCCGCGGCGGGCACCTGGCCGGCGGTTGCGCTGACGATGGCCAGGCCCTTTTCGTTGACGCCCGCCTTGGTGCCGGGCTCGGCGCCGCCGAGCGCCACGAGCACCACGGAGGCATAGCCCTGCTCGGGCCGCACGATGCGCAGCTGTTGACCGTGGTCCGGGAGCCAGTCGCGGTTCTTGGCGACCAGCGTTCCACCGCCCGCCACGAGGCCTCCGGCGGCGCCCCAGAGGGTGCAGGCGTGGGAGAGCCGGCCGTCGTCAAGCCCGGCGGCCAGGCCCAGAAGAACCAGGCAGAGCAAAGGTGCGCATCGCGGCGAGCGGGGTCGCTTCATAGGGTCCGATCCTGCCGCGCACACTGTAGCGGCGGCGGTCGAAAAGGTCAACCGCTTGACAGCGGCCGGCAAAGCTGGCTTACTGCTGCGGCCAGCATCCGGTCTCAACTCCCCGCCGGCATCCCCGGCCGCAGAAAGGCTCCCGCCATGCGCCGCACCCTGCTCGCCGCGCTCCTCGCCGCGTTTTTCTGTTCGCCGCTCGCGGCTCAGGAGCCGCCCAGGGTCCTCGAGTTCGCGCCCCGGGGGAGCGCCAAAAACGTGCGCCAGGTCAAGGCAAGCTTCTCCGAGCCCATGGTGGCCTTCGGCGACCCGCGGGCGGCCTCGCCCTTCAGCGTGCGCTGCGACGAGCCGGGCCAGGGCCGCTGGGTGGATCCGCGGACCTGGGTGTATGACTTCGCGCGCGACCTGCCCGGCGGGCTGCGCTGCACCTTCACGCTGGAGGCCGGGGTGCGGGCGCTCTCCGGCCGGCCGGTCGGCGGAGCGCGGCACTTCGCCTTCAACACCGGGGGGCCCGCGATCCGCAACGCCCTGCCCGCCGCCGGCCTGCGCGGCATCAGCGAGGACCAGGTCTTCATCCTTGTGCTTGACAGCGTGCCCGAAGAGGCGAGCGTCCTGGCGCGGGCGCGGTTTGCGATCGCCGGCATCGCGCAGGCGGTGGGGGTCGAAATTCTCGCCGGCGAGCCGCGCGATGCGATTCTCGCCGCCCACCCCTGGCTTTTCGGGCAGGCCGAGGAGCGCAGCCGGTGCCTGCTGCTGCGCTGCCGCCAGCGGTTTCCGCAGAAAACCAAGGTGAGCCTCATCTGGGGCAAGGGCATCCAGTCCCTGTCGGGGGTGGCCACCGAGCAGGACCAGGTGCTGGCCTTCGAGACCCGCGAGGCGTTTCTGGCCGAGTTCGCGTGCGAGCGGGAAAACCCCCGTGCCGGCTGCATCCCTCTGCTGCCGATGCGTCTGCGCTTCAATGCGCCGCTCGAGTCCGGCCAGACCGGGGAGGCCGTGTTGAAAGGCCCGGCCGGCAAGAGCTGGAGGGCCCCCCTGGGCAAGGACGGCGGGGCGCTGACCTTCGCGGGCCCCTTTCCCGCCCACGCCGACTTCCTCCTCGAAGTGCCGGCGGGGGTGCGGGACGACGCCGGGCGACCGCTGGCCAATGCCGGCCGCTTTCCGCTCAAGGTGCGCACGGCCGGCACCCCGCCGCTCGCCAAGTTTGCGGCGCGCTTCGGGATCATCGAGCTCAACGCCGACCCGGTGCTGCCGGTCACCCTCCGCAATCTGGAGCCCGACCCGGGCGCGCGGATGATGGCGGTCGGGGCCGGCCCGTCGGGCCGGGTGAACGGCAGGATCATCCGCCTGGGGCCCGGGCGCGGCGGGGAGATCCAGCACTGGCTGCGCCGGGTCAAGGCGGCGCGGCGGGACAGCTCGCTTCTGGCCGGGGAGCCGGCGGCGGCCGGCTTCCAGCTGCCGCAGACCCTGGGGCCGGGCGCCTTCGAGGTGGTCGGGATTCCGCTCAAGCGTCCCGGGCTCCACATCGTCGAAATCGAGAGCGCCGTCCTGGGCAAGGCGCTGCTCGACCCCCCGCGGCCCATGTATGTGCCGGCCGCCGCCCTGGTGACCAACCTCTCCGTGCACTTCAAACAGGGTCGCGACTCCTCCCTGGTGTGGGTGACGACCCTGGACACGGCCGCTCCGGTGCCTGCCGCGGAGGTGGCCGTCATGGCCTGCGACGGCAGCCTGCTCTGGACGGGGCGGACCGACGCGGACGGCATCGCCCGCATCGAGGGGCCGCTGCCGGAGGCCGCCGGGGCCGGCGCCTGCGCCGACGGCCTCCCGGAAGAGGACGGCTTCCAGCCCTACGACCCGATGGTTGCGGGGCAGGGGCTGTTCATCACCGCGCACACCGCAGAGGACATGAGCTTCGTGCACTCGAGCTGGAGCGAGGGCATCGAGGCCTGGCGGTTCAAGTTGCCGGCGGAGACCGGCGCCGGGCCGGAGACGGCCCACACGATCTTCGACCGCAGCCTGCTGCGCGCCGGCGAGACGCTGCACATGAAGCATCTGATCCGCCGCCGCACCATGGGCGGCTTCGAACTGCCCGCGGCCGAGCGGCTGCCCGACGCCGTCGTCATCCGCCACGCCGGGACCCGGCAGACCTACGAGCTGCCTCTCGCCTGGGATGCCGCCGGTACGGCCGAGAGCGAGTGGGCCATCCCCAAGGAGGCCAAGCTCGGCAGCTACAGCGTCAGCCTGGTCCGCAGCACCGCTGCGGCCGGCCCGCCGCAGGGCGCGCCGGCGGCCGCGGAGGATGAGGAGGAGGAGGAGGGCGGCACCGAGGCGGTCGCACCCCGCCGTCTGGTTTCGGGCCATTTCCGGGTCGAAGAGTTCCGCCTGCCGCTGCTCAAGGGTACGATCCAAGCGCCGTCGCATCCCCTGATCAACGCGCGCGAGGTCGCGCTCGACCTCGCCGTGCAGTACCTCGCCGGGGGCGGGGCGGGGATGCTGCCGGTGACGCTGCGCGCGGATGTGGCCGCCCGGCGCCTGCCGGCGTTCGAGGAGTTCGCAGAGGTCGTCTTCGCCAACGGCACGGTCGCCGAGGGGCGGGTGCGGCGCGGGGAGGAGGCGGAGCCGGGCGCCGCCGCCGCGCGGCCCCCGCTGATCGCAACGGAGCTGGAGCTGGGGCCCGCGGGCACGGCGCGCGCCGTCGTCCCCGGGCTGCCCGCGGCTGGCGTGCCGCAGGAGCTGACGGTGGAGATGGAATTCCGCGACCCCAACGGCGAGGTCCAGACCGTCTCCAGCCGGGTGGCGCTCTGGAATTCGGGGCGCCTGGTCGGAATCAAAATGGAGGGCTGGGCGGCGCGCAAAAACGCGCTCGACTTCCAGGTGGCGGTGGTGGACCTCTCCGGCCGGCCGGTGGCCGGGGCGCCGGTCAGGGTCGAGCTCTTCGAACGCAGGGCGATCTCCCACCGCAAGCGGCTGGTCGGCGGCTTCTACGCCTACGACCACACGGTCGAGACCCGGCGGGTGGCCACCCTGGCGGAGGGCCGGACCGACGCCAACGGATGGCTGCAGTGCCGGAGCGCCTCGCCGCTCTCCGGGGAGGTGATCCTGGCGGCCGAAAGCCGGGACGAGAACGATCGCCCCACCTTCGCGCACCGCTCGGTGTGGGTGGCGGGGGAGCAGCAGTGGTGGTTCGAAGCGGCGGACGACGACCGCATGGATCTGCTGCCGGAGCGCAGGCGCTACGAACCCGGGGAGACCGCGCTCTTCCAGGTGCGGATGCCGTTTCGCGAGGCGACCGCCCTGATCTCGGTCGAACGCGAAGGGGTCATGGAGACCCGGGTGCAGCGGCTCTCCGGCCGGCAGCCGGTGGTCGAGATCCCGGTCAAGGGCAACCACGCGCCCAACGTCTTCGTCTCGGTGCTGGCCGTGCGCGGCCGCACGGGCGCCGTCCAGCCCACGGCGCTCGCGGACTTGGGCAAACCGGCCTTCAAGCTCGGCATGGCCGAGATCGGCGTGGGCTGGCGCGCGCATGAGCTCAAGGTGTCGGTGAGCTCCGCACGGCAGGTGGTCGGGGTCCGGGACAAGGTCAAGGTCGCCATCCGCGCGGCCACGGCGGAGGGCGTCGCGCCGCCGGCGGGCGCCGAGGCGGCGCTCGTGGCCGTGGACGAGGGTCTGCTCGAGCTCATGCCCAACCGCAGTTGGGATCTGCTGGCCGCCATGATGGGGCGGCGCGGCTGCGCGGTGCGCACCGCCACGGCCCAGATGCAGGTGGTGGGCAAGCGCCACTTCGGGGCCAAGGCCCTGCCCCCGGGCGGCGGGGGCGGCCGGCGGGCGACGCGCGAGCTCTTCGACCCCCTGATCCTCTGGCGGGCGCGGGTGCCGCTGGACGCCGCCGGCCGGGCCGAGGTCGACCTCGCCTTGAACGACTCCGCCACCTCCTTTCGCATCGTCGCCGTCGTCAACGGGGGGGCGGGCCTGTTCGGAACCGGCATGACCTCCATCCGCGCCACCCAGGAGCTGACGATCCTGCCCGGCCTGCCGCCGCTGGTGCGGGAGGGCGACCGCTTCCGCGCCGGCGTCACCGTGCGCAACAGCAGCCAGCAGCCCATGATGCTCGTTTTGTCGGCCCGCGCGGCGGGCGTCATGCCGGCGCTGCCGCCGCAGCGCTTCGCCCTGGCCGCCGGCGAGGCGCAGGAGCGCTTTTGGGAGGTGTCGGCGCCTTCCGGCCAGGAGCAGCTGAGCTGGGAGATCGAGGCGGCCGCCCAGGAGAGCGCCGCCGCCGACCGGGTGCGGGTCTCGCAGAAGATCGTGCCCGCGGTGCCGCCGCAGGTCGTTCAGGCTGAAATCCTGCAGCTGGACGGCGAGGCCCTCCAGACGGTGGAGGCGCCCGCGGACGCCCTGGCCGGCGGCGGGGTGCGCGTCGCCGCCCGCGCTCGGATCGGCGACGGGTTGAGGGCGGTGGCCGACTACATGCGCCGCTACCCCTACCGCTGCACGGAGCAAAAAATCTCGGCCGCCGTGGCGCTTCGCGATCGAGCGCTCTGGGATCAGCAGATGGCGGAGCTGCCGGCCGTGATGGACGGCGACGGGTTGGTGAAGTTCTTCCCGTCGCTGCCGCAGGGGGACCCGGTGCTGACCGCCTACATCGCTGCCGTGGGGCACGCGGCGGGTTGGAGCATCCCCGCCGAGGCGCGCCTGCGGGTCGTCCACGGACTCACCCGCTTCGTCGACGGCAGCCTCTCCCGGCCGTCGCCGTCGGCCGCCGCCGACCTCACCCTGCGCAAGCTGGCGGCCCTGGCGGCGCTCGCCCGGCTCGGCGCGGCCGATGCGGCCCTGGCGGGATCGCTGGCCGTCGAGCCCGATCTGTGGCCGACATCGGCGGTGCTCGACTGGCTGGACTTCCTGCTGCACGCGGAAAACTTCCCCGCCCGCGGCCGGCAGCTGGCGCAAGCCGAACAGGCGCTGCGCGCGCGGATGGTCACCCAGGGCACGCTGAGCGCTCTTGCCGCCGGTGCGTCGGACCGGATGTGGTGGCTGATGGCCTCCGAGGATGTGAATGCCGTGCGCTGGGTGCTGGCGGCGCTCGCGCTCGAGGGCTGGCGCCAGGATCTGCCGCGGCTGGTGCGCGGTGCGCTGGCGCGGCAGCGCCTGGGGCGCTGGGACCTCACCACCGCCAACGCCTGGGGGGTGCTGGCCATGGAGCGCTTCTCGGAGGCCCTCGAGGCCGATGCGGTCACCGGCACGACCCAGGTCGAGCTCGCCGGCCACGCCCGGGCCTTCGAATGGGACGCCCCGCTCAAGGGCGGCTCCGTGCTGATCCCCTGGCCCGCGGGGCGGGCCGATCTGCAGCTGCGGCATCGGGGCGGCGGCCGCCCGTGGGTCAGCATCCACGCCGTGGCCGCGGTTCCCCTGCGGGAGCCGCTGGCGAGCGGCTTCACGATCCGCAAACGCCTCGATGCGCTCGACCGGCGGGCGCCCGAGCGCTGGAGCCGGGGCGATGTCGTGCGGGTGAGCATCGAGATCGAGGCCCAGGCGGCTGCGGGCTGGGTGGCGCTGAGCGATCCCCTGCCGGCGGGGGCGACGGTCCTGGGCTCGGGCCTCGGCCGCGACTCGCGCCTGATGACGCGGGACGAGGCGCGCGCGGGGCAGGTGTGGCCGGCCTTCGAGGAGCGCTCGCACGAGGCGTTTCGGGTCTACTACGAGCAGGTGCCCGCGGGCCGGTGGACGGTGGCCTACACCCTGCGCCTGAACCAGAGCGGCTCGTTTCACCTTCCGCCCACGCGGGTCGAGGCCCTGTATGCGCCGGAGATGATGGGCGCGATACCCAACGCGATCTTCGAGGTCGAGTAGGGGTGGGAGCGGCTTCCAGCCGCGATGGGTCCTGCCCCCGCAAGGGCCGGTTCCGATTCGGAGCGGTATAAAGCGGTATAAAACGGACGATGGCGATGCGGATTGCCGCGATTCTCTTCTTTGCTGCGGTGAGCACGGCGGCGGCGACCGCCGGGGCGGTGCCGAGCTATGAGCAGGTGCGCCGGATGCACCGCCCCTCGGAGTCCCTGCTGGTCGACCGCAGCGGAGAGGTGCTGCACGAGCTGAGGATCGACCCGGCGGTGCGGCGGCTGGCCTGGGTGGAGATCGGCGCGATCTCTCCCGCCCTGCTGCAGGCCGTGGTGCGGGCCGAAGACCGGCGCTTCCACGAACATGGCGGCGTGGACCTGCGCGCCGCGGCCGCGGCCGCGGCGCGCCGCCTGTCGGGCGGGACCCCGCGCGGGGCGAGCACGATCACCATGCAGCTGGCCGCGATGCTCGATCCGGGCCTGCAGCCGCAGGGGCGCCGGCGCTCGCTGGCGCAAAAATGGCGGCAGGCGAAGGCGGCCTGGGAGCTCGAGGCGCTCTGGGACAAAAAGCGCATTTTGGAGGCCTATCTCAACCGTGTCTATTTTTTCGGCGAGCTCCAGGGCATCGGCGCCGCGGCCCGCGGGCTTTTCGGCAAGGAGCCGCACGGCCTCAACCGGGTGGAGTCCCTTCTGCTGGCAACGCTGATCCGCGCGCCAAACGCCACCGCGGACGAGGCGGCGGCGCGGGCCGCCGCCCTCGGTCGCGCGCTGGAATGGGAGATCCCTTCGACGCGGATCCGCGGGCAATCCGTCCGCGCCCTCGCTGCACCCAAGCTCATCGCCCCGCCGGCGGACCTGGCGCCTCACCTGGCGCGGCGCCTGCTGAAGGCGGCGCCGCCGGGGTCCCGCGTGCCCAGCACCCTGGACGCCGAGCTCCAGCTGAGCGTCGTCGAACTGCTCGCGGTTCATCTGGAGCCGCTGCGGGAGAGCCGCGTGGGAGAAGCGGCGGTTTTGGTCGCGGCCAACCCCAGCGGCGAGGTGCTCGCCTATGCCAGCCGCACCTCCGACCCGGCGCGCAGCCGCTTCGTCGACGGCGTCGCGGCGCGCCGGCAGGCGGGCTCCACCCTGAAGCCGTTTCTCTATGCGGCGGCGCTCGACCGGCGGATCCTGACCGCGGCGAGCCTGTTGGAGGACCGCCCCCTCGATCTCTCCGTCTCCGGCGGGATCTACCAGCCGCGCAGCTACGACGGCGGCCACGCGGGCCCGGTCTCCGTGCGCACGGCGCTCGGCTCATCGCTGAACGTGCCGGCCGTGAAAGCCGCGGAGCTGCTCGGGGTCGAGGCGTTCCTCGGCGTGTTGCGCGCGCTGGGGGTGGAGGGGCTGGGCGAGTCCGGCGACTTCTACGGCCCCGCGCTGGCCCTGGGCACCGCCGACGTGACGCTCTGGGAGCTCGTCGCCGCCTACCGCGCCCTGGCCAACGGCGGGGAGTGGAGCGCGCTGCGGGCGGGGCCGGAGGAGCCCCCCGCGCCCCTCACCCGGCGCGTCTTCTCGGAAGAGGCCGCCTTCGTGGCGGCCGACATCCTGGCCGACCGCGAGGCGCGCCGGCTGGGCTTCGGCCTGGAAAACGTCCTCTCCACGCGCTACTGGACCGCGGCCAAGACCGGGACCAGCAAGGACCTGCGCGACAACTGGTGCATCGGCTTTTCGGAGGCCTACACCGTTGGGGTCTGGGTGGGCAACTACTCGGGGGAGCCGATGTGGGATGTGAGCGGGGTCGCCGGCGCGGCCCCCATCTGGCGCGACGTCATGGACCGGCTCCACCGCCGGGAGTCCAGCCGGCCGGCCGCGCCGCCGAGGGGGCTGGTGCGCGGCGGGCACACCGGGGCGCGGCCGGAGTGGTTCCTGCGCGGCACCGACCCCCCGCCCGCCGGCGTGTACCTCGCGCGGGGGGTGGCGCGCATCGCCTACCCGCCCGACGAGGCCATCCTGTCGTTCGACCCCGACATCCCGCGCGACCGCCAGAAGCTCTTCTTTCTCGCCGCCGGCGGCGCGCAGCACCTGCGCTGGACGCTCAACGGCCGACCGCTCCCGCCGGCGGTCATCCACACCGGCTGGGAGATCGTCCCGGGCCGCTACCTCCTCTGCCTGCGCGACGGGGACGGGGTCCCCATCGATGAAATCCGGTTTTCGGTGCGCGGAGCGTCCGCGCGGCGACCTTGAAGTTTGCCGCATCCCGGGATATGAATACAAGGATGGGAATCGATCGACTCATATCCCGGCTGCCGTCCCTGCCCCTTGGGCGCCTGCTGGGGCTATCGCTGGGGCTGGCGGATCTGCACCACCATCGCATCGTGCGGCGCAACCTGGCCTTCGCCTACCCCGAACGTTGCCCCGCCGACCGCCGGCGGCTGGCCTGGCGGGTGTTCCAGAACTACGGGATCAGCCTGGTCGAGTTTTTCCAGATGCGCTTCATGCGGCCCCCGGACGTGGTGCGGCGGCTGCGCCTGTGCGGGGCCGAGCATATCGTCGCGGCCCTGCGGCAGGGGCGCGGCATGATCGCGGTCTCGGGTCATCTGGGCAGCTGGGAGGTCGGGATGCAGGTCATGCCCTGCATGCTCGGGGTGAAAATGACCGGCGTGGCCAAGAAGTTCAAATCCAGCATCGTCGAGAGTCAGGTCCATGCCGCGCGCACGCGCTTCGGAAACGAGATCCTCTACAAAAAAGACGCGCTGGCCGAAATGACCCGGATCCTGCGCGCGGGGGGCGTCCTCGGCCTGCTCGTGGACATGGCCCGCCGCCAGGACGGCGTGGACGTCCTTTTTTTCGGCAAGCGCGCGACGGCCACGCCGGCGGCGGCCATGCTGGCGTTGCGGTATCGCTGCCCGATCGTGCCCATGTTCTGTGCGCGGGAGGCCGACGGGTCCCTGAGCGTTCACGCCGAACCGGCCCTGAAGATGCGCCGGACGAGCGACCTGCGCGCGGACCTGGTGGAGAACACCCAGCGGATCACGGACGCGGTGGAGCGGATGGTGCGGCGCTACCCGGAGCAGTGGTTCTGGCTGATGAAGCGCTGGAAGGAGCACTACCCGCAGCTCTACGATTGACGGCTTCGTAAAAACCCCAATCTCTGCGCTGCGCGTCATTCCGTTGTCGTTGCGGCGTACGGAGCCTAGGACTCGCGACACGGAACTCGCGCGCCTTGATCTTGGGCTTTTTACGAAGCCGTCCGGGTCAAGAACGGCTACGATTTCATCGCGAACGACTCGGCCGAAAGCCGGATCCCGGTGTTGCGGCCCCGGCCGGGCCGCCGTGTTCACTCCTTTTCCTGGCGGCCCGGTCGCAACGGCATGGTCTTTTCTTTCGGTGGGAGCGGCTTCCAGCCGCGATGACCGCGGCGCGAAGCCGCTGCCCATCGTTCACGGCCCTCGAACTCCCGGGTGGCCGCTCATCGCATCATCCCCACCGCTGCACCAGTTCGTTCAACCCCAGCCGCCCCAGGGCCTCCTGCGTCGGTGCGCCGGTTTCGGCATCCCAGCCCATGGCCGTGCGGTATTCGCGGGCGAGGGTGTCGATGTCGATGGCGACCCCCTTGAGCGGCCCCGCGGAGAGGGGCGGGCGCCCCGCCATGCGCTCCGGCAGGCGCACGTCCTCCGGCCGGATCCCCTCGCGCGTGTTGAAGCACTGCCGCAGGGTCTGGATGCGCGCTCCGGTGTCGAGCGCCTCCGGCACGTCCATGCCCCAGCCGGTCACCGCGTTGAGCAGTTCGATCAAGGGGTAATTGCCGAAGAACATGGCCGGCATCAGGCAGGCGCCGGCGCAGTTGGCGACCTGCAGGTAGGCGGAGGCGGTGGCGCTCATCGGCCCCTTGCCGGTGAAGGCGTAGCGCTCGAATGTGCCGATGCGCAGCTCCGGGTAGGGCCCGAAGGCGCCGGGGCCGCCGTCGATGCGCGCCATGGGGGCGGCGGTGTGGCGGCCCGGGGTGGGGTCGCACACGAAGCCGGTGCCGCGCCCGGGCAGCAGCAGCGCGCTGTGCAGGCCCGGCTCCTGGCCCCCGACGTGCACGGCGCAGGCCTCGGCCCCGCGGCCGATGGCGGCCGCCGCCGCGCGCACGCCGTCCGCCAGCAGGTCCCCGATGCCCTCGCGGCGGATCATCTTCGCGAGCAGCGCCACCATCGCCGGGCCGCTGCCCCAGGTTATGCGGATCCCGTCGGTGTCCGCCTCCGTGAGCACCCCCTTTTCGAAACACTCCATGGCGAAGGCCAGGGCGTGGCCGGCCGAGATCGTGTCGAGCCCGCTGCGGTTGCACATGTCGTTCAGCTTGATGATCGTGTCGAGATCTTCGCACAGGCACAGCGGCCCGAAGGCGCCGATGGTTTCGTACTCGGGCTTGTGCACCTCGCCGACGGGGTAGGGGCCGGAGGCGACCTCGCAGATTCCGCCGCAGGCGATCGGGCAGCCGGCGCAGGCGTATTTGCGCCGCTGGAGCCGGAGGATCGCATCGGGGTCGGCCACCTGTTTGACGGCGGCAAACGCCTGTTCCCCGGCCAGCTGCCAATTTTTGATCGGGGTGGCGCCGCCGGCGACCAGCCCGGCGGTGAACCCGCAGGTGCCTTGGGTCATGAGCGCCTGCGCCATGCCCGGCAGGGTGCGGATCTGCTGGGCAAAGGTCTTGGCGAGCCGCTTCAGCCCGTGCGCGTCGGCTACGGGAACCGGGGCGCCGCCGCGTACCGCCACCGCCTTCAGCCGCTTGGACCCCATGACGGCGCCCACGCCCGAGCGGGCGGCGATTCGGCCCCCGTCGTTGACGATGCCGGAGATCAGGGCGAGCCGCTCGGAGGCCGGGCCGATCCCGGCCACGCGGACCTTGGCATCGCCGATCTCGGCCCGGATGGCGGCCTCCGCGTCGAGGCTGTCCTGCCCCCACAGGTGGCCGGCGTCCCGGATCTCGACGCGTCCGTCCGCGATCCACAGCATGCGCGGGGCGGCGGCGATGCCGGAGATGAAGAGGGCGTCGAACCCGGCCGCTTTGAGCTCGCTGCCGAAGAAGCCGCCGGCGTTGGCGTCGCCCCAGCCGCCGGTGAGCGGAGATTTGCAGCATACCATGTAGCGGCTGCCGGCGGGGGCCTTGGTGCCGGTGAGCGGGCCTGCGGTCAGGCCGAGGATGTTCTCCGGCCCCAGCGGGTCGGCGTGCGCGGGCAGGTTTTCGTACAGGACCCTCGCCCCCAGGCCATAGCCGCCGAGATAGTCCCGGGCGAGCGAATCCGCGAGGGGCTCCACCCGCACCCGGCCGGTCGTCAAGTCGACAAACGCCAATTTTCCCATGTATCCGCCGTGCATGTTTCGCTTCCTTTCGTCTCCGCCATCGCTGCAGGGTTGCCGTTCGCTTCATGGCGCAGTCGACAGGCGAGGGGTCAACCCAGCAGGGTTCGAGCGTCCAAGGGTTCGAGTGGAAATGGTGTCGTGAGCGGCGTCCGGTCGCGTGCCGTCTTTTGTCCCCGGACGATAGCGCCGCATCATAGCGGGCTGCAGGCCAATTGACAAGACGGCGGACGGAAAGCAGCTCTTGAGGCCTCGGGGAAAATGAGTATGATGCGTTTTTGAGCACTGTCAACGCACTCGGTTTTCATGCGTCAACAGAGGGGGCCATGTTCAAGTTTCTGGAGATCTTCGGCAAGCGGGAGGCGGCCCGGCAGCCGGCCGGCAGCGAGACGGTCTTTCACCGCAAGTACAAAAGCTTCAAGCGCCTGCTCAAGGCCAACAACCGGGCGCTCGAGATCATCGCCGACCTGGAGCACACGATCTACCAGGACAAGCCCTTCACCTTCATGTATGCCGTCTCCCAGGTGGAGGCGCTGATCGTGGAGGTCGCCTCCATCGCCAGGAACCTGAACGCGCTGTCGTCCCGCAACTACGCCGAGCTCGAAGACGCCGTGCAGCGAATTTCGGAGAAGGTGCTCGCGGAGCTGCGGCGCAAGCGGCACTTCGAGGAGACGAGCTTCGTTCTGCCGATCGAGCGGCTGAGCCTCGAAAACGCCACCGAAGTGGGCGGCAAGGCCGCCAACCTCGGTGAGGTCTCCAACCGCGTCCACCTGCCGGTGCCGCCGGGCTTTGCCGTTACCGCCTACGGCTATCAGCTCTTCTTGGACTACAACGATCTGGGGGAGCTGATCCAGGCCAAGCTCAAGGAGCTCGATATCAATGACACCGAGGCGCTCACGGGCGTGAGCCGGGAGATCCAGGAGAAGATCGTTGACGCCCCCCTGCCGGCGGACCTCGAGGCCTCGATCCTGCAGGCGGCCGCCGACCTGGGGGAGCGCACCGCGTCCGACCTGCGGCTCTCCGTGCGCAGCAGCGCCACCAGCGAGGACGCCGAGGCCAGCTTCGCGGGCCAGCACTCCACCGTGCTCAACGTCAGCGTGGCCAACCTCATCCAGGCCTACAAGGAGGTGGTGGCGAGCACCTTCAACCCCCGGGCCATCTACTACCGCCGCCGCCGGGGCTACCGCGACCAGGACGTCAACATGAGCGTCGCCTGCATCATGATGATCGACGCCCGCTCGAGCGGCGTGATGTACACGGTGGACCCCAACGACAGCCGCAATGCGGTGATCATGGTGAGCGCGGTGTGGGGGCTGGCCGCCGACGCGGTGGAGGGGGCGGTGGCCACCGATTTTTACGAAGTCGATAAAAAGAGCCTGCGCCGGAAGACGGCGCAGATCGCCGTCAAGGAGCGCCGGCTGCGGCTGAACACGGCCGACGGGCTGCAGGAGGAGGTGGTGCCGGCGGAGGCCCGCCAGGCAGCCTGCCTCGACGATGCGGCCCTCAAGCAGCTGGCCGGCTGCGGGCTCAAGCTCGAGGCCCACTACGGGGGCGCCCTGGACATCGAATGGGCCATCGACCAGCAGGGCCGGCTCTTCATTCTCCAGGCGCGTCCGCTCAAACGCTCGCAGCGCTTCGGGGCCGAGCCGGCAGCGCCCGGCGCGGCGCCGCAGGCCCCCGCCGACCACCCCGTGCTGGTCCACGGCGGCCAGACGGCCTGCGACGGCACGGCCGCGGGCGTCGCCTACCTCATCGAGTCCGACCACACCCTGCACCACATCCCCGAGGGGGCGATCGTCGTCGCCCGGCAGACCTCCCCGCGCTACGTGCCGCTCATGGGCCGCATCCGGGCCTTCATCACCGATGTCGGCAGCGTCACCGGGCGCACGGGGAGGAGATCACCCTGGATGCGGCGCGCCGCACCGTCTACCGCGGCCGGGTGGAGGCGCTGCTCAGCGAAAAGAAGCCCGTCAACCCGATGAGGGACAGCCCGACCTACAACACCGTGAAGTCCGTGCTCAAGCGCATCGCCCCCCTGAACCTCACCGATCCCCGCAAGGAGAATTTCAACCCGGCCGGGTGCCGCACCCTGCACGACGTCATCCGCTACGCGCACGAGATGTCCATGCGGGAGATGTTCCGCATCAGCGACGCGGATGCCCCGAAAGAGGGCATGGCGATCCCCCTGCGCGTGTACCTGCCGATGCAGATCTACGTCGTGGACCTGGGCAACGGCCTGCGGCCGGGCTTCAGCACCCGGCAGGCGGAGATGGAGGACGTCGCCTCGGTCCCCTTCCGGGCGCTGCTCCAGGGGATGAAACACGAGCAGGTGGACTGGAACCGGGGCGCCGGGGTGAACTGGGGCGGGTTCGCCGCGATCGTCGCCGAGACCGTGATGCGCGACCCCATGAAAGAGGGCCGCATGGGGGGGCCCAGCTACGCGATCATCGCCGGGCGCTACCTCAACTTCAACTCCCGCCTCGGGTACCATTTCACCACGATCGACACCTTCTGCGGCCCGGAGATCAACGACAACTACATCACCTTCTACTTCAAGGGCGGGGCGGCGGACATCGGGCGCCGCTCCCGCCGGGCCATGATGATCGCATCCGTGCTCCGCAAGCTGGGCTTCAAGGTCGACCAGAAGGGGGACATGGTCCGGGGCGAGGTCAAAAAATACAGCGAGGACGTCACCGCCGACAAGCTGGACCTGCTCGGGCGGCTGCTGGGCTCGGTGCGTCTGCTCGACATGCACCTGGCCGACGACCGCCAGGTCGAGTGGTATGCGGAGCAGTTCCTGCGGGGCAACTACGCGTTCGACGCCGAAGAGCCGCCCGCATGAGCCGGACCCGCGCCATAGGGCTCGGCGCGCTCCTGGTGGGCTGGGCGGCCCTGCTGTGGGGGCCGGCGGCACGGCCGGCATGCGCCGATCCGGGCTCGGGCGGTGCAGCGGCGCCCTGGACCTCCTTCGTGCTGGAGGCGAAGGGGCTTTCCGGCACGGCGACGGCCGAGGTCGAGCTGCAGAGCCTCTGCGCCGCGGCGGAGGCCGCCCGGTTCATCGACAGCCCCAGGGGCCGCCCGCTGGCGGCCGCGGGGGACGAGGTGCACCGGCTCGCCGTCGTCACGAGCGTGGATCTCATCGGCGGCCGGCGGATCCTGCTGGAAAACCGCCTCTGGTTCGACCCGGCCACGAACGCCCCGCTTTATTTGGAGCGCACGCGCCTCGGCCTCAAGGACTACCGCCAGTGGTTCCGCTTCACCGCCGAGGGCGTCTTCCGGCTCCAGCAGGAGCCGGCCTCGGCCAAAGAGGCCCTCCGGCCACCGGAGTCCTGGACCAAGCATGGAAAAAATTTCTACCCGTATCCTGCCAGCCGAACGGACTGCCCCCCGATCATCGAGACCTCCCAATTGATATCGTTCGCCGGGTTCATCGCGTCGGAGCCGGACACGGCGGCCGGTCCGCTCTGCGTCTTTCACAAGCGCCAGCTCCACCGGGTCCGACTGAGCCCCCAGCCGGACCGCACGATCGACGTCGACTACATGGAAACGCGGGGGGGCGACGTCCTCCGGCGCAAGGGGGCCGTTGCGGCCCGGGGCGTTCGGGTCAGCTCGCGGCCCATCGGGTCCTATCGCGGGGAGGTGGAGGAGTTTTTCAGGGACGGGAGCGAACTGTGGGGCGGCGCGGAAGACCGGATCCCGCTCGCGGTAGGCGGGGAGGTGCCTTTCATCGGCCGGGTGGAGATGCGGCTGAAGGAGATCCGGCTGAAGTGAACCGCCGCTGGACGCGCCCCCGCCGGGCGATTGTCCGCCGGTGGGACGGGCGGGGAGATTGAACGGCGCGCTAATTGCGGCGGGCGTAGTAGCGCTGCATCAGGTTGTCGTAGAAGCGCTTCAGGATGTTGGAGTGCCCTTTGTCGGCAAGGTTTTTCACGTATACCGATGAGAAGCGGGGCTCGATGACGGGCGGCTGCGCGAGCGCCCAGTCGCTGCAATCGTAGCCGACGGCTTCCATGTAGGGTTGGTAGGCCGGTTTAAAAAGGGCGATGTCCTGCTCCGTGAACCAATGGCGCCAATCCCCGAAGGCCTTCTTGCGAACGACCTTGTCCTTCCCGGTGCCCTTGGGGACCTCGGCCTCGGATTGGAGCTCGAAGCCCAGGTAGCGGTTCACCTGGTCGAACTGCCCGGTGACCATGTCTTCATATTTGAAGAGAAACCAGTCGCTGCCGAGATTTTTAACGAAGGCGGCCATCCGCTCGTAGCGCACCCGTTCCTCCGCGATCACTTTTTCACGGCTGGTGGGCCACTCGAAATGGCCGGCTAACCGGCAGATCTCGATGAAGGGGACCGCGGTCGGCGCCTTCTCCTTCTCAAGGATCAGGTCGAAATAGGCCTCGAACTGCTTGCGGTTGAACAGGATGCCCTTGTGGAAGCGGTAAAGGATGCGGCTGACGGCGGCGTCCCGCGGATCCCGGGCCATCCAGACCTTGCGGTCGTAGTGGAAGTTGGCGAAGTGCTTCTGATAGACCTCGAAGTTTTTACCCTTGCGCTCCTCGTAGGTGTGCTTGTAGACGGCATTTTCGTAGTTGCCGGCGTATTTGCCGGGTTTGCCGCCCGAAAACGCATGGCAGTTGGGAAGCCCGCCCGCCACCTTGTACACCATGCCCGTCGTGCCGGATTTGCCGAGACCGAGGATCAGAATTTTCATGGCCGTCTGCCCCTAAAATAAAAAATCGGACGATCCTGCGTCCGCACGCTGCCCATGCCCATTCAACCTGTACGCGCCACCATACCCGATTCGTCCCTTTGCTGTCAAGGCGGGACCGCATGCCGCCGGCGCGGCCGCCGCATCAGCGCCCCGGCCGGATCCGGAAGATGTGGGCGGTGACCGCCTCGACGGTAACGGGGGTCTCGTCGTTGAGGATCGCCTGAAACCGCTGGATCCGCCGGATCAGTTCAGCCAAGCTGATCCCCGGGTAGCGGTGACGGTGGAACTCCGGCGGCGCATGCGATCCCGGGAAAAAGGACTTCAGCCGTTTGACCAGGACGCGGCCCTGCGCCAGGAGGGTGCCCGTCACCCGTTGGGGCCATGGCGGCGCCGGCGGCACCGGGCCGTTTTCCGAGATCGCCGCAAGGCTGTCCATCATCCGCTCGCACGCCAGCGCGCCCGCCTGGCCGGTCAGGTGGCGCTGCACCAGGGCTTCGCGCTCCTCGCCGGCGGCGGGGCCGAGCTTCCCGTCGACGACCTGCTGAATCCGATCGATTAATTCCTCGGTCGCAAAGCACTGGTGGCTGAGGCCGTGCGGGAGGAGGTAAAAGGTGTCGTCGATGGCCTCGCAGACGGAGGGCCTGAAACTGAAGGCCGGAATCCGCATCACATAGGCCTCGACCCCCGTGGTGCAGCCGTTGTGGACCAGCGCCCGGGTCCCCAGCAGCCAGGGCACCACGTTGCCCTCGTTGGTGACGTGCACGTTGCCGCTGTCGGCGGCCAGCCGCCGGTAGACCTCTTGGCCTTCCGTCGGGTGCGGCCGGACGATGATGGCATGCCCCGGGAACGCGCGCGCCAGTTCGGGGATCAATTTCTGAAACGACTCGAACACCGCGGTCTTCTGGTCGCGCAGCGCTTCGGCGAAGGCGCGGCTCATCCCGACGCCGGCCTTGCCGAACGCGGGGGCCTCCCCGGGGCGGCTTACGGGCTTGAAGAGGTTCTGGGCCGGAAAAAAGGCGTTGACGTGGTTGAAATTGGTGTTGACCAAAAGATACTCCCCGTAGCGCTCGCGGATCGCGCGGACCGCCTCGCTGTAAAACGCATGCAGCTCCGGGCGGAGCATGTCGTTGCGGGGGTTGCCGGTGACATGGATGGGCAGATCCGCCGGCAGGTGCGGGTAGCGCCGCCACAGCTCGGCGTTCTCCTCGCCCCAGGCGAACAGGTGCGAGACGTAGCCGATGGCCACCGGCGACAGCCGCCGCGAGTAGTAGATCTCCGCGGGCAGGTGCACCAGGGCCTCTTCATCCCAGGTGAGAATCGAGTGGCCGATGCGGCGCATGATCTTGAACATCTTGAGGTTGCGCGCCGTCATGCTCTTGTTGAGGTAGAGGCCCCTGGGGAAGGCGGCGATGCGGAAGTCGATCTCGCGGTGGGAGCCGATGATGGAGGTGAACCCCCGGCGGGCGGCGATGCAGGCCAGCAGCAGTTTGGGGTCCAGCTCCCGCACCTGGTTTTCGACCGGGATGATCAGCGGCGGCTTCGAATGCATGCGTGCCCCCCAGGCGCGGCTCAGGCGACCCGCAGCCGGTAGATGGTGGCGGTGATCGGTTCGACGGCGATGGGCGTCGTTTCCCCCAGCAGCCGCTGCAAGCGGGCGATGCGGGCGCGGACCTCATCCAGCGGCAGGCCGGGGTAGCGGTGGCGCTGGAACTCCGGCCGGTTGTGGGAGCCGGGCAGGTGCGACTTGATCTGGCGCAGCAGCTGCAGCCCGTGGCGGGCCAGCCAGCGGTCGGCTCGATGCACCCGGGCGTTTGAGATCGGATCGGTCTGGTCGGCGGCGATGCGCTCCAGCACATCCACCATGCGCTCGCAGGCCAGGCGGTCGCCGTCCATCTCGGCCAGGTGATGGCGGACCAGTCTGAGCCGCTCGTCGCCCTCCGGGCGGCCGAGGGCCCCCTTCAGGATGCGCTCCAGGGTGGCCGCCAGCTCCGCCGGCGAGAAGCACTGGTGGCTCAGCGCGTTCGGCAGGCGGTAAAACCCGTTGTCGTAAACGTCGTTGACGGTGGCGCGATAGCTGACGGCGGGGACCCCAAGGACGAAGGCCTCTACGCCGGTGGTGCAGCCGTTGTGGACCAGGGCTTTGGCGGTGAGCAGCCAGGGCACGACGTTGCCCTGGTTGGTCACGCGCACCCGCGTGCAGCGGGCCGCGATCTCGTGATAGGCGTCGTGGCCCTCGGTCGGGTGGGGCCGCACGACGATGGTGTAGCCCGGGAAGCGCTGCTCCAGCTCCGGCATCAGGCGTTTGAAATCCTCGAAGAGGGCCAGCTTGTGGTCTCTGAGCCCCTCCGCGTACGCGCGGCTCATGCCGCGGGCGGCGCGGCCGAAGCGCGGCCGCTGGCCGGGGCGCTTCACGGGCTTGAAGAGATTCATGTCGGCGCCGAAGGCGTTGACGTGGTTGAAATTGGTGTTCACCAGGATGAAGTCGCCGAACTCTTTGCGGATGCCGGCGATCTCATCGGCATAATAGCCGTGCAGTTCGGGCCGCAGCATGTCGCTGCGGGGGTTGCCGGTGACATGGATCGGGACCCCGGCGGGCAGATGGGGGTATCGGCGCCAGAGCTCGGCGTTCTCCTCGCCCCACGCGAACAGGTGGGTGATGTAGCGCATGGCGCTCGGGTGCAGGCGCCGCGAAAAGTAGGTCTCCGGCGGCAGGTGCACCAGGGCCTCCTCGTCCCAGGTGATGAGGTCGTGGCCGAATTTGGCCGCGACCCAGAAAAAGAGCAGGCTGCGGACGGTCATGCTCTTGGAGAGGTAGATGCTGCGCGGGAAGGAGTCGATGCGCATCTCCATCTCGCGGCGCGACCCGATGACCGAGGAAAAACCGCGGCGAGCAGCGACGACCGCCAGCAGCAGCTTGGGGTCCAGCTCCCGGACCTGGTTCTCAACGGGGATCAACAGCAGCGGCTTGTCGGTCGGCACGGTCGGAACCATCTCCTCGGTCGCATTGCCCGCAGATGCCGGCCCGCACCGGGCTAGGCCGGAGGGGGCGGCGGCTGGGGGGCCGCCAAAAGAGCAATTAAATTCGTCGAATAAATCCTTTCTTATATTTTCGAAACGTAAATTTGTCAATCGACATATTTGAGATTGGGCCCTGCGCTGCTTGACAAGCGTGCCGTTTCACGTTAGCAACAACTGCGCCATCGGGCGCTGCAGTTCCATCGCCTTCAGCCGACAGGATTCGTCATGATTCGTTCCAGCGCTTCGTCCTGGCCCCCGAGCCGGCATCTGCGCAGATTCCACCGGAGAGTGCTGGAACTGCGCCAGCGGCTCGTGCGCGAGATCGAGATCGTCGACGGTGCCGCCGCCTACCGGTTTCGGTGCGAAACCGTGCGGGAGTTCAACCGCTGCCTCAAGCTTTTCGCAAAGGAGCCGGGCACGGTCGGGTGGATCGACTCCAGCGTGAAGGCCGGCCAGGTCTTCTACGACATCGGCGCCAACATCGGCGTCTACACGATATTGGCCGCGCGCAAGGTGGGGCCGGCGGGAAAGGTCTACGCCTTTGAACCCCATGCCGCCAATTTCGCCCGCCTGATCGACAATCTGATCGTAAACGGCCTGCAGCAGGTCGTTCTGCCCTGCAGCTTCGCGCTTGATGCCAGCGATGGTTTTGCGCCCTTCGCCTATGACTCCGCCCGGGCCGGCACCTCGCACAGCCAGCTTCTGGCCTCCGCGGCGGCGGGGCCGGCGGAGATCGCGGAGTTGAAGTATGCCGCAACGGTGGATTCGCTCGTGGACGCCGGCCGAATGCCGCCGCCCGACCACGTCAAGATCGATGTGGACGGCAACGAGCACCGGATCCTCGCGGGCATGGTCAAGCTGCTGGCCTCTTCCCGGGCCCCCGCGAGCCTGCAGGTCGAAATGAACGAGCCGCACGCCGGAGCCAGCCGCGCCCTGCTGCAGGCGCACGGCTACACCCTGGTCGAGACCCATCACACCCGTTCGGCCGCGCGGCGCCGGGAGCAGACCGGCGAGGACCCGCGCGAGGGCTGCAACGCGGTTTTCAAAAAAGCGGTCTGAGCCCGGCGGTTGCAAACCGCCGCCGACCGGTGCCACGGAGAAAAACGACCATGACTGCCGGCACGTGCAAGATCGAAAACTGCAAACTGATCGAGCTTCCCAAAATCAACGATCCGCGCGGGAACCTGACCTTCATCGAGAACTCGCGCCACATCCCCTTCGACATCAAGCGGGTCTACTACCTCTACGATGTCCCCGGCGGCGCTCTGCGCGCCGGGCACGCCCACAAGGGGCTGCATCAATTCCTGATCGCCATGTCCGGCAGCTTCGACGTCACGGTGGACGACGGATTCCACAAGATGAAATACCACCTCAACCGCTCCTACTACGGGCTTTACATCCCGCCCATGATCTGGCGTGAGATCGACAACTTCTCATCCGGGTCGGTGTGCCTTGCGGTCGTGTCCGATTATTACGACGAAAGCGATTACTACCGGCACTATCCCGACTTCATCCGAGCCTCGCGGGAGACCCCGAGGTGAACGTCCCTTTTCTGGATCTCCAAGCCGCCTATCGCGAGCTGCAGGAGCAACTCGATGCCGCCTGCCGGCGCGTGCTCTCCTCGGGCCGGTACATCCTGGGCCGGGAGGTCGAGGCCTTCGAGAGCGAATTCGCCGCCTACTGCGGCGCGCGGCACTGCATCGGCGTGAGCAACGGCCTGGATGCGCTCGAGCTGATCCTGAGAGGCTATGGCATCGGGCCCGGAGACGAGGTCATCGTGCCGACCCACACGTTTATCGCCACCTGGCTGGCGGTTTCCAGGGCCGGTGCGGTCCCGGTGCCGGTGGAGCCCGATGAGGCGACGCATACCATCTCGGTCGCGGGGGTCGCTGCCGCCCTGTCGGCGCGCACGCGTGCCATCATGCCGGTCCACCTTTACGGGCAGCCGGCCGACATGGATCGCATCCGAAACATCGCGATCCGGCACAAATTGAAAGTCATTGAGGATGCTGCCCAAGCCCACGGGGCGATTTGCCGCGGCCGTCGCGCCGGGAGCCTGGGGGACGCGGCCGGCTTCAGTTTCTATCCGGGCAAGAATCTCGGTGCATTGGGAGACGGCGGGGCCGTCGTGACCGATGACGACCAGCTGGCGGCGAACCTCAGGCGTCTGCGCAACTACGGTTCGCCGGCCAAGTACCAACATGACGTCAAAGGCGGCAACGCCCGGCTCGATGAACTGCAGGCGGCCCTGCTGCGGGTCAAACTTTGCTATCTGGACGAATGGAATCAGCGCCGCGCTCGCATCGCCGACCGCTATCTCGAGGAATTGGCCGCGTCGCCCCGACTGATGCTCCCAATCGTAGCCGACGGCGTCTCTCCCGTCTGGCATCTGTTCGTGATTCGCCATCCGCGGCGCGGGGACCTTCAAGCGCACTTGTCCCGATGCGGAGTCGAAACCCTGATCCATTACCCGGTGCCTCCGCATCTGTCGCGGGCCTACAGCGACATGGGCTTCGTCCGCGGAACGTTTCCAAGGGCGGAGCGGCTCGCTGAAAGCGTTTTGAGCCTGCCCCTGGGCCCCCACCTGTCGCCGGCAGCCCACACCCATGTCCTGTCCGCCCTGAAGTCGTTCGAGTAGGGGACGCTTCGGCCGGCAGCGTTCAATAAGGAAGACGGATGAATTTAAACAAACGGCTGTTGAGCGTCGTCATTCCCGCCTACAATCAGCCGGGCTACCTTCATCGTGCGCTGGAATCGGTGGTGGCGCAGCATTACCGACCGATTGAGATCATCGTGGCCGACGACTGTTCGCCCCGTTCCCTTGCGCCGGTGGTGGATGCCTTTGCGGGAGCGCAGAGCAACGATTTCACGATCCGCTATCTGAGGCAGGATCAAAACCGGGGCGTCATTGATAATTTCAGGTCCGGAATCGCACTGGCCGCCGGAAACTATCTGGTTCCGCTGCCGCACGACAACCGATTCATCGACCCGGGGTTTTTCAGCGAGGCGGTCCATCTCATGACGGACCAGCCCGACTGCCATCTCGCTTACGGCAATGCGGTATTCGAAAACAGCGAGCGGCAGGCGCTCGCGATTCCCGGGTCGCAGCGCTTCAACGGCGGCTGGGCGAGATTGGATGGCAGGGAATTCATTCGGTTGTACCGCCGCGGGGGAATGGATTTTTCACAAGCCATGGTGCTCAACCACGCAAGCGCCCTGTCGATCGGCGCCTACGATGAACCCTTCGTCGTCAACGGGACTCTCTCGCGCCGCCTGGGAATCGCCCAGGACGATTGCTTCTCCTATATTTTTCTTCTCAGTTCGTTGGGGTCGGTGGCACTGTGTGAAAAATGTGTCTGTGAAATCGGCGTGCCGCCCGAATCCTATTCGCGCTCGAACCGATCGTGGGAGAGAACCAAGGGCAAGGTGAAGTTTGTCGTCTTCTACAATATCTTTCGTGCGGACCTTGGCGGGCGCTATGCCGCCGATGTGAAGCGCATGGCCTTCAAGCAGGCCCTGCAGTATGCCGACCACATCCTCGACACCCGCATCGCGCGCTATTACGGCTGGAGCCCCGGGATCCTGCTGATGATGGGGCTTTCGGTGGTGAAGAGAGGCTGGAGCGACATCCGCTTTCTTTTCAAGAGGACCGTAAATCGCATCCGGCCGAACACCTTCAAAAAAACCGGCCGATACCGGCAGCAGGTGACAAAATGATCAGCCCGCATGCGGTGGTGCAGACCGACAGCATCGGCAAGGAGGTCCGCATCGATGAGTTCGCCGTCGTGCGCGCGGGGGCCCGCCTGGGAAACGGCGTGCGCATCCACCCGCACGTGATTGTCGAAGCGGGGGTGGTCATCGAGGACGATGTGGAGATATTCCCGGGGGCCTATCTCGGCAAGGAACCCAAGGGCGCCGGGGCGACGGCCCGCGCCGTTGAGTTCGACCGTCGCGTGGTGATCGGAGCGGGAGCTTCCATCGGGCCGCATGCCGTGATCTTTTACGACGTTGAGATCGGTGCGCAGAGCCTGATCGGCGATGGGGCCTCGATCCGGGAACAGTGCCGGATCGGGTCCCGCTGCCTCGTCAGCCGCGGCGTGACCATCAACTACAACGCCGCCATCGGCAGCCGCACCCGGATCATGGATTGCTCCCACATCACGGGCAACTGCGTCATCGGGGAAGATGTGTTCATCAGCACCCTCGTGGCGACCGTCAACGACAACGAGATGGTCCAGCGGGCATACACCGAAGGAAAAATCATCGGCCCGCGCGTTGCGGACAGAGCAAGCATCGGTGCCGGTGCCTGCCTGCTTCCGGGGGTCAGCGTCGGGGAAGGGGCCGTCGTGGGCGCAGGCTCGGTGGTAACCAGGGACGTCGCGGCCTACGCGCTGGTCGTGGGAGTGCCGGCGCGGTTCGTCAGGAGCCTCAAATGACTTTTTGGGCGGTGCGCGGTGCGTTGGCCAGGGCGCACCGCCCTCCCGGGGGAGCCTATCCGGGCAGGTGGGGCGTGTCGATGCGGCAGAGCCTGGCCGTTCCGGTCTTCACCCGATGTTCCGCCAGCTCCCAGTCGTAGGGGCTGTTCACGTCGAAGCCCTCGGCGTCGCGGGTGAGAAACGGCATGACCACGTGCCCGGCGATGGTGCGGGTGTCGAAGACCACCCGCGACCAGGCGATCTCGAGGCTCGCGTTCTGGACGAATACCTCCGGCAGCGAGGGGTACTGGCTGCTGTGCCAGGGCTGCTCCGCAGGCCCGATCGGCAGGAGCGGCAGCATGCGCCGGCCGCGGACGACCCACATCTTGCCGGGATGCTGGCTGCATTTTTCGACCGCGCGCAGGGAGTCCACCCCGGTCTCCGCCAGAAACTCCGACCAGGCCCGTTGAATCGTCTCCGGCAGGCGAAAGGGGCTGGTCGGCCTCAGGATGCTGAAGCCCTCGTAGCTCCGGCCCTCGGCGGCCAGCCGCTTGAGCGTGTACTCCACCCACTCGATGTCGGGCGAGGTGTCGCCGGAAAACTCGGCCGGGCGCAGGAAGGGCACCTCGGCCCCGTAGCGGCGGGCGATCTCGGCGTAGCGCTGCGAGTCGGTCGAGACCACGACCGCCGCGAAGACCCCGCTCTGCAGCGCCGCCGAAATGCTGTAGGCGATCAGCGGGTGGCCGGCCAGCGGCCGGATGTTCTTGTCCGGCACGCGTTTCGAGCCGCTGCGGGCCGGGATCAGCGCGACGCAGGATGGAGAAGCGGTTGAAAGGTTGGTCGGGTTCATTGGGTTGTCGGGTTGGAGGTTAGCGTTTCACTTCGATTACCAGAGCGTGAAGCCGCCGTCCACCTTGAGGTTGATGCCGGTCACATAGGCGGAGGCGGGCGAGGCTAAAAACAGAAGCGGGCCGCGCAGGTCCTCGTCGGTCGCCATGCGGCCGAGGGGGACGCGGGCGCAGAACTTGCGCTGGAACTCCTCGTCCTGCCCACCCAGGACTCCGCCCGGCGAAAGCGCGTTGACGCGCACGCCGTGGGGGGCCAGGTGGGCCGCGAGGTATTTCGTCAGGTTGACGACGGCCGCCTTGGAGGCCCCGTAGGCCGGGGGCTTGATGAAGGGCGGATCGCCCGGGATGTGGTCGTAGAAGCGCGCGTCCGGCGAGACGCTGGCGTAGAGCGATCCGATGTTGATGATGGCACCGCGGCGGTTTGCCGCCATGGCCGCGCCGAACACCTGGGTGACCAGAAACAAACCGGCCGCGTTCACCTCGAGAATCCGCAGGTTCACATCCAGCGGGATCTCCTCCAGGCGGAAGCGCTTGCCGCCGGCCGCCGGCGGCGCGTCGATGCCGGCGTTGTTGACGAGCACGCTCGGGGGGCCGAAGGCCTCCCGGCAGCGCGCCAGCGCGGCTTCGAGCTCGGGGCGGCTGCAGACGTCGGCGCAGTCCGCCTGCAGCCGCTCGGGCCCGAAGCGCGCCTGCACCCGCTTGAATTCAGCCGAGGCCGGCTGCCCGGGTCGATCCAGCGCCAGGACCCGTGCGCCGGCCTCGAGCAGCGTCTCCACCCAGATCGGCCCCAGTTTGCCCAGGGCGCCGGTGACGACCCCGACCTCCCCGTCGAGGTCGAAGAGCCCGCTCATGCGACGCTCTTCCAATGCTCGGCGCCGTTCAGCGCCTCGAAGGCGATGACGTCGTCCGCCTTGAGCGCCGCCCGCGTCGTGCGGCCGATGACCTTGTCGATCTCATAGGGCTGAAGCCCGCCGCCGGGGGATTTGATGGCGATGTCCTCCCGGCGGAGCGCATGCCCGGCGGGCAGGTCGCGCGCGGCGACGAGCTGCTTGCCCATCTTGACCATCGGGGTGACTTCGCTGTCGTAGACCCGCTTGACGCCGTCGCCCAGGGCCACGCGGGCCCGCCGCAGGTCCCGCACCATTTTCTGCAGGCCGATCGGCTCCAGCGAGAAGGCGTGGTCGGTGCCCTTCCAGGTGTGGTTGAGGGTGAAGTGCTTCTCCACCACGCGGGCGCCGAGCATGTAGGCGGCGAGCGCCATGGCGATGCCGTTGTCGTGGGAGGAGAGGCCCACGACCAGGCTCGGGAACCGCTCGCGGAAGGTGGTGATCACGCGCAGGTTCATCTCCTCGAACGCCGCCGGATAGCCGGCCGTGCACTGCAGCAGGCACAACTGGGGGTTCACGGGCATGACGGCGTCGTAGGCCCGGTTGACGTCCTCCATGGTGCCGCCGCCGGTGCTCAGAATCATGGGCTTGCCCACCTTGGCCATGTGGGTGAGCAGCGGGATGTTCTTGAGGTCGCCCGAGGCCACCTTGAAGGCGGGCATCTCCAGCTTGGCCAGAAAATCGACGCTGGCAAAATCGAAGGCGGTCGCGAACATCGTCACGCCGATCTCTTCGGCGAAGGCCTTGAGCTCTTTGTATTCGCTCTCTCCGAACTCCAGGGCCTCGCGGTGCTCGCCGTAGGTGGCCCCGTAGCTGTTCTCGTTGTCGTAGGGCTTGT
>JALOOU010000110.1 GCA_025454255.1 Desulfobacterales bacterium
ACGACCACGGCGGCCACGTTGGGGTTGGCGCCGGTGCCGATCATGGTGCGGAAGAAGAGCTCGAGGTCCTTGCCGAACTGCAGCCGGCCGTAGGCGTGCGGGATGGCCTTGCAGCCCTTGACGTTGAACGCCACCTTTTCGCAGGCGGAGTTGCTCAGATCGTCGAGCGGCAGAATCACGACGTGGTTGCGGATCCCCACGCGGCCGTTTTCACGGCGGTAGGCGAACACTTTGGGCAATTTGACGCTGGCCATGGTTACCACCTCCTTGTCTTCAGATTGTGAATGTGGACGTGCTCGCCGGTCTTGATGGAGGCAACCACGCGGCCGATGTCATGGCCGTACTTGATCACGGAGTCCTCTTTTTTGAAGTCGGTCAGGGCGATCTTGTGCCCGAGCGGGATGTCCTGCAGGGCCTTGACCTCGACCTTTTTCTGGGAGTCCATGTAGAGGCCCGCGGCCTTCTCTCCCTTTTTGATGTCGACCGTGGCGACACCGACGTTGTCGGCTTTCTCGTGAACCAAAAATTGAATCATGCGCACTTCCTCCTTGTCGGTTGGGACGGCTTCGTTGAAAACCCGACCCCTGCGGTGCGCAGGGGCGCTGCGCCGCGCATGCTGCCGTGCACCTTGCGGCGGGGCGTTCGTGCACCTCGAATTCGGGCTTTGAACAAAGCCGTCCGGGTTATGTGGGTTGCTGCCAAAAAAAACCGATCCTCTCGCGGCGCGCCGGCCCGGGTTTCGGCGCTTCAGCCCCGCGCCGCCTGATTCTCGTAGAAGTAGGTCGTGTTCGCGTTGGGGATGACGGCCACGCGCGGGGTGCCGTTGAAATCCGCCACCCACTCGTCGACGACGATCCCCGGCTCCGCCGCGCGCAGGTGGCACTTGCGCAGGACGCCCGGGTCGAGTTCGGAGAAGACGGCGACGTCGTAATTGACGAGGGTGCGGCCGAAAAGGTAGGCCTTGTGGGCGCCCATCCGGAAGCCCGAGGCCTTGAAATCGCGCATCACCTCCTCGGGCGAGGTGAACTGCGACACGTAGTCGAAGTAGATGTCGTCGCCCACCCCCTGGGGCGAGGCGGCCAGCAGCAGGATGTGGCCGCCCGGCTTCAGGGCGTGGGAGGCGAGGTTCAATCCCTTCTGCGCCTGGTAGAGGCAGATGTCCTTGGGGTAGCCCCCGCAGGAGGCCACGACGATGTCGAACTTTTCGGCGATGGCAACCCCGTAGATCGTCGCGCAGGTCGCAGCGCAGGATTCCAGCGCCGATACGGGCCTGCCGGCCGCCAGCTGGACTGCTCTCTTGTCGGCGTCGAGCACGAAGTTGAGGGCGAAATCGACCCCGACCATCTCGCCGGCCTCGGTCAGGTCCTCGCGCACGGGGTTGCCGCGCAACCGCCCGACGTGCGCGCCGGGTTCGGACATGAGGCTGTGGTTCTTCTCGATGGTCGCGGGGGCCCCGCAGCCGATCACCACCCCCTTGGCGCCGCCGGTGAAGCCCACGAACTGGTGCGGGTCCACCTGGCCGATGACGAGTTTGAAGTCGGCGGCGGCGTAGGCGGCGTTGATCCTGACGGGCGTGCCGCGGGAGGTGGCGCCGTAGTCGCGCATCGGCGCGCGGTGCGCGTCGTGCGCCGTCACCCGGCAGCCGGCGGTGACCGCCGGCGGCAGGATGCGCGCGAGCGCTTCGGCGTCTGCGGGGGGGTGCAGGCCGCCGCCCACGAAGATCTCGACGGCGGCCGCGGGGGCCGCCGCCCGGATGCGGCGCAGCAGCGTCGGCAGGACCGCACTGAGCGGCGCCGGTCGGGTCTCGTCCGGAACGGCGACCGCAATCGCTGCGGGCCGGCGGCGCTGGAGCAGCGTTTCGAGCGCGTCGCAGCCCAGCGGGCGGTCCAGCGCCGCGTTCAAGGCGCCCTCCACTGAGGCGAGCACGGGCAGGCTGAGCGGCTGAAGCACCGACACATCCGCTTTCGGCGGTATCCGGATCTTCAGCTTCCCGCTGCCGTATTTCAGTTCGACGTCCATGGGCTGCCCTCTGCCTTTTTTAAAAGCAAAAGCGTTGCCAAAATCATATAATATCTAACTATTCGAAATAATATAAATAATTTTGGTAATAAAGCGATGTGACGAAACATTGTGCCCAATAATCGGCATGGTGCCGAAATTCGGCTTGATTTTTCGTCAGGCCTTGTGCTTAACTGCGTAAAAAAAGTTGCACCCGGCCGAGGTGCTGCCGATGCGCTGGAAAACCGAAACCCGCTACAAGATGCTGCTCGAGATCAACAACGCGGTGGTCACGCGCACCGACCGGGAGGATCTCTTTCAGGCCCTGTCCCGGGAGCTGCGCAAGCACTTCGCCTTCGACCGCATGGCCATCAACATCTACGATGCCAAGACCCAGTCCATCAGCTACTTCGCCGCCGCGGACGGGGTCCAGCCCGGCGGCGTCCTGACGCGCCACAGCCGCCCCCTGGCCGACGGCGCGATTGCGCGCATGGTGGTGCAATCCCGGCAGCCGACCGTCATCGACGACCTGCGCCGCTACACCGACCTCTCCTCCATCGGGTCGATGGTCGCGGCCGGGCTCAACGCCACGATGGCCTTCCCGATGCTCGTGCGCAACCGGATCCTGGGCTCGATCCACTTCTCCTTCCGCAACCCGCCGGAGCACATCTCCGAGCTGACCGAGGTGCTGGCCGAGGTCTCCCAGCAGGTGGCCATCGCCGTCGACAACATGCTGGCCTACACCGAGCTCGAAAAGCTCAACCGGGACCTGGAGCGCGAAAAGGAGTTCCTGCTGAAAAGCGTCGACGACTACCAGCAGGACGAGTTTTTCTTCGCCTCGGCGGCCATGGGGCGGATCATGAAGACCATCGAGCAGGCGGCCGACACCGACGCCACGGTGCTGATCACCGGCGAAACGGGCACGGGCAAGGACTACCTGGCGCGCTGCATCCACAACCTGAGCGCGCGCCGCAGACACCTCTTCGTCAAGACCAACTGCCCGGCCCTGGCCTCGACGCTCTTCGAAAGCGAGCTCTTCGGCCACGCCAAGGGCGCCTTCACGGGCGCCGGCGACAAGCGCCTCGGCCGCTTCGAGCTGGCCCACGGCGGCACCATCTTTCTGGACGAGATCGCCGAACTGCCCATCGGCCTGCAGGCCAAGCTGCTGCAGATACTTCAGGACGGCCGCTTCGAGCGCGTGGGCGACAGCCGCCCGGTCCAGATCGACTGCCGGGTGATCGCGGCCACCAACAAGGACCTCGAGGCCTGCATCCGCGCCGGCACCTTCCGCCAGGACCTCTTCTACCGGCTGAACATCGTCTCGGTCCACGTCCCGCCGCTGCGGGAAAGAAGAGAGGATATCCCGCTGCTGATGAAGCAGCTGACGCTGATCCAGGCCCGGCAGATGAACCGCCCGGAGCCGATTTTCAGCCACCGCGCCTTGGATCGGCTCTGCGCTTACCCGTGGCCGGGCAATGTGCGGGAACTCAAGAATCTCGTCAAGCGGTTGGTCATCCTGCGGGCGGGGGAGAGTATTTCAGTCGATGAAGTCGATAAAATCCTCGAATCCGCACTGCCGCGAGGCGAGAGGCAATCGGGCGAGTTGGCCAGCTTGCGAGAGGGTGAGCGCCAGCTCATCATAAAAGCTCTCGCCAAAACCAGAGGGGTGCTGGCGGGCGAGCGCGGCGCCGCCAGAATTCTGGGCCTGCCGCGCTCCACGATTCAATACCGCATCAAAAAGCTGCGAATCAAACCGGAAGACTACCTGGGGCTTCTTGCCCAGCGGTAAAACCCGCTCCCCCCTGCAGCTTTACCGGCGCTATGCGTCGCTCTCCTCGAGTTCGACGTTTTTGGCTTTGGCCTTGCGGATCAGCAGCATCCCGCTCACGATGGACAGAACCGTCAGCAGCATGAAGGCGGCCGATATGGGGCGGGTGAAAAAAATCAGCAGCGACCCTCTGGACATGGTGATGGACTGCATGAAGGAGGTTTCCATCATGCTGGCCAAAACGGTGGCCAGCACCATGGGGGCCACCGGGAACTCCAGCTTGCGCATCAGGTAGCCGACCACCCCGAACAGCAGCGCCACCCACAGATCGAAAAAGGAGTAGCGCAGGCTGAAGGCGCCGATCAGGGTGAAGACCGTGATGAACGGTCCCAGGATCGGAAACGGGACGAGCGCCATGCGCGCCCACAATCCCACCAGGGGCAGGTTGAGGATCAGCAGGATCACGTTGCCGATGTACATGCTGGCGATGATCGTCCACAGCAGGTGGGGCTGCTCCTGCATCAGCCGGGGGCCGGGCTGCAGGCCGTACATGATGAACCCGCCCAGCAGCACGGCCAGGGCCGGCCCCGAGGGGATCCCGAAGGCGAGCAGCGGCACGAACCCGCCGCTGGCCGTGGCGTTGTTCGACCCCTCGACCGAGGCCACGGCGTCCATGGCGCCCTTGCCGAATTTTTCAGGGTGCTTGGAGAAGCGTTTTTCCATGTCGTAGGCCATGAACGAGGTCACGGCCGGGCTGCAGCCCGGGATGAGGCCGAAGAAGAAGCCCAGGAAGCCGGAGCGGATCGTCGCCGCCCAGGTCTCCTTGATGTCCTGCCAGGTGGGCAGCCACTCGATTTTTTTGCCTTCCAAAATCATCCGGGTCTTCTTCTCGGCATTCACCAGTATTTCGCTGATGGCGAAGAGCCCCATGATGATCGGCACGAAGTCGATTCCCGCCATCAGTTGATAGGAGCCGAAGGTCAGACGGGCCACCCCGGAAAGGGGGTCCAGGCCGATCATAGCCGTCAGCAGGCCCAGCAGGGCGGAGAGCAGCCCCTTGCCGAGGGAGCGGCCGGAGAGGCTCACGACCAGGCTGATTCCCAGAAAGGTCAGGGCGAAATATTCGGGCGGGCCGAAGGCCAGCGCCGCCCGTGCGAGCACCGGTGCGAAGAAGGTGAGGCCGACCACCCCCAGGGTCCCGGCCAAGAAGCTGGCGATGGCGGAGATCCCCAGCGCCGGTCCGCCGCGGCCCTGCAGGGTGAGTTGGTAGCCCTCCATGGCGGTCGGCACCGACGATGCCTCACCCGGGATATTGACGAGGATGGAGGTGGTCGAGCCGCCGTACATGGCGCCGTAGTAGATGGCGGCCATCATGATGATGGCGGGGGCGGGGTCCAGCATGGTGGCCAGCGGCAGCAGCATGGCGATGGCGGCCGTGGGGCCGAGGCCGGGCAATACCCCGACCAGTGTTCCCGCAATGCAGCCGATCAGGGCGAACAGCAGATTGTACGGGCTGATCGCCGCCGAGAATCCATCCATCAGGGAAGACCACGCTTCCATCCGCAAAGGCCTCCAGTCTATCTTTCGTTAGGCAACTGCCGCCCTCGGGGCGCGGGATCACCCGAGAAAAGAGAGCGGCCCGATGGGCAGGGTCAATTGCAGCAGACGGATAAACACAAAATAGATGAAGGCGGCGATGCCCAGCGCACAGGAGCATGCCGCCCAGTAGCTGTAGCGGCCGAAGTAGCGGATGAACCAGGGCACGAAGATCAGCGAGCTTATGATGAACCCCAGCGCCTGCGACAAGGCCACATAGGCGGCAAGGCCGGCCATCGCGATCGCCAAAAGCCGCCACCCGCTGCGGTCCGGCCAGGCGGTCGCTTTGCTGCCGCCGCTTTTGTCGGCCGCCGCCCGGATGGCGAGCACCGCCCCTCCGATGAACAGCAATGCGCCGATCATCATCGGGAAGGTGCGGGGGTGCAGCTGCCCCCCCGCCCCCTCGCCGATGCCGGTTGCGGCCGCGGCGGCCGTTGCACCCAGAGCCGCCAGGAAAACCCCTGTCGCAATGTCCGTCGATCTTCTGGTTCTGAACACCGTGCCAGCCCCTATTTCGTTCCTACTTGATGTCCTTGATGATGTCCTTGTAGATGGCGGTCATCTTCTCGATGTGGGCCTTGCTTTCCGCATGCCCCATGGCCAGGGGGACGAACCCCTCCTTTTTCATCTGCTCTTGAATGGCCGGGTCTTTGGCGATCTTCAAAAACGCGGCCTCGAGAATCTTGACGATCGGCTCGGGGGTGTTCGGCGGCAGGCCGACGCCGCGGTCGATGGACTCGACCAGATCGATGCCGGACTCTTTGAATGTCGGGGCGTTCGGGAACCCGAAAAAGCGCTGGTCGTCCGCTGTTCCCAGCACGCGGATGGTGTCCGAGTGCTTCACGAGGTCATCGGAGTTGCCGAAGATGGCGTTGACGTGTCCGCCCAGGAAGGCCGTGATCTGCGGGGCGGCGCCGGTGAAGGGCACATAGTTGAACTTGGCGCCGGTCATCTTCTGCAGGCGCAGCGTGGCGATGTGGTGCCCGGAAAAGGTGCCGGAGCCGCCGATGCTGATCTCACCCGGCTTGGCCTTGGCCGCTGCCAGCATCTCCTTGAGGTCTTTGTAAGGGCTCTCCTTCAGCACGGCCAGCGCCAGGGGGGTGCGCTGGAAAATGGAGACGGGGACGATCTGCTCGGTCTTGTAGCCGGTCTCCTGCTGCAGCGGCTGGATGATGATGTGGGGGATGTTGATCCCGCAGATGAGGTATCCGTCGGGTTTCGATCGGACGAGCTCGCTCCACCCCAACGCCCCGCCGCCGCCGACTTTGTAATCGACGATGACTTTTTGGCCCAAAATGGCTTCAAGCAGCGGCTGCTGCCTGCGGGCTTCACGGTCGGACTGGCCTCCGGGGTTGAAGGTGGTCAGATAGGTTATGGGCTTGGTCGGGAAGGATTTGTCTTGAGCGAAGGCCGACACGGCGGCCCCGGCCATCAATCCGAGACAGATCCACAGAGCGAGCATCACAGACCATTTCGAACGCTTCATCGGTTTTCCCTCCTTGGCTATATGTGGGTAATCAGCGGATTCTCCTAATTTCAATTGTTTCAAATGTAAAGCAAAACGTTTGCCATGATCGGAATAAGAAAAAACTATCTGATTTAACTTAAAAAAATTTTAACTATATCGGCCGGGCTCGACTTTGATGCCCAATATTGGGCATCGTGCCGAAACCACCTCCGCCGGTGGCGAAACAGGCGTTTTCCTGTGCAGTGGACGCATTCGCTTTGACGCCGTTCGGCTGGCTTTCACCCGCCCCCGACCGGAGGGAAAATGCCGATCCGCTCGCCGCCCTGCAGGGTGGCGGAGAGCTCGGCCTGGGCCCCGTCGATGAAGATGAGTTTGGCCTTCGCCTCCGGGAGGGCGAGCCGGTGGAGTAGCTCGCGCACGGTCGTGCCCGGCTCGATAAGGACGTTTTCGCCTGCGGCCGGCGCAAAGCTGCGCAGGTCGGCGTAGAGTTTGAGTTGAACGGTGCGGGACGTCATTTCCATGCAGGCCGGGAGGGTTCGTTTTGGGTATCGAATGCGCAGGTCGCGGGCGGTCGGCGAGGCGCCCGCGGCCCCGGCTATTGATGCCGAAAAATCTATTGTCGCCGTTTGCAAAAGTCAAGGTGAGCCGGGGCGATTGCAGATTGAGTTTTCGCCTTCTTTGAGCTAACATCGTCACCGGTTTGAGCGGGCGCGTTCAGCGGACCGGGAGGGCGAGGGCACATCGTCATGGCGGGCACAATCGCATCGGCGCTGGTGACCGGGGGGGCGGGCTTCATCGGCTCGCACCTGGTGGATGCCCTGGCCGCCTCGGGCTGTCGCGTGACCGTGCTGGACGACCTCTCCACCGGCAGCAGGGCCAATTTAGAGGCGGCGGCCGGCCGGGTCCGGCTGGTGCAGGCGGACCTGCGCGATCCTGCCGCGCTCGCAGACGCCGTTGCCGGCTGCGAGGTCGTCTTTCACCTGGCGGCCGTGGTGTCGGTGCCCAGGACCATTGCGGATCCGCTCGGCTCGGCGGCCGTCAACGAGACCGGCTCGCTGCAGCTGCTCGAGGCGGCGCGCGCCGCCCGGGTGCGGCGGGTGGTCTTTGCCAGCTCGAGCGCCGTGTACGGGGACGAGCCCAGCCTGCCCAAGCGCGAGCAGATGCCGCCGAAGCCGCTGAGCCCCTATGCGGTGCAGAAGCTCGCGGTCGAGCACTACCTCAAGGTCTACAACGATCTCTTCGGGCTCGAGGCCGCGGCCTTGCGCTTCTTCAACGTCTTCGGGCCGCGGCAGGATCCCTCCTCCGCCTACTCCGGGGTGATCTCCATCTTCATGGCCCGGGCGCTGGACGGGATGCCGCCGCTGATCCACGGGGACGGGTCCCAGACCCGGGACTTCGTCTACGTGGGGGACGTCGTGGCCGCCCTGATCGCGGCGGCAACGGCCGCCGCAGCGGCCGGCCGGGTCTTCAACGTCGGCACGGGCGGCGCGGTCTCGATCCGGCGCCTGTGGGCGGAGGTCGCGCGGCTCGCGGGCGCGGCCTGCACGCCGCGCTTCGGGCCGCGGCGGGCCGGGGATGTGCCCCACTCGGTCGCGGCCGTCGCTGCGGCGGCCGAGGGGTTGAACTTTTCGCCCCGGGTCGGCTTCGAACAGGGTCTGGCGCTGACGCTCGGCTGGTTCAAGGAGAACAGAAAGGGACCATGAGCTGGGACTACAAGAACGTCCTCGTGACGGGGGCCGCCGGGTTCATCGGCTTTCACCTCAGCCGCCGGCTGCTGGCGGAGGGCTGCCGGGTGGTCGGGCTGGACAACCTGAACCCCTACTACAGCGTCAAACTCAAGGAGGACCGCCTGCGGCAGCTTGCGCCCCACGCCGGGTTTTCCCTGGCCCGGGTGGACCTGGCCGACCGCGCCGCGGTGGAGCGCCTCTTCGCCGAAAACCGGTTCGACGTCGTGGTGAACCTGGCCGCCCAGGCCGGGGTGCGCTATTCGCTCACGAACCCGCACGCCTACGTGGACGCCAACCTGGTGGGCTTCACCCACGTCCTGGAGGGCTGCCGCCACCACGGGGTGCGCCACCTCGTCTTCGCCTCCTCCAGCTCGGTCTACGGCGCCAACACCCGCATGCCCTTCTCGGTGCACGACAACGTCGACCACCCGGTGTCGCTCTACGCCGCGAGCAAAAAAGCCAACGAGCTGATGGCCCACACCTACAGCCATCTCTTCGGCCTGGCGTGCACGGGGCTGCGCTTCTTTACGGTCTACGGTCCCTGGGGCCGTCCGGACATGGCCCTGTTCCTCTTCACCGAGGCCATCCTCCAGGGCCGCCCGATCCAGGTCTTCAACCACGGCCGCATGCAGCGCGACTTCACCTACATCGACGACATCGTCGAGGGGCTCGTGCGCGTCATGGGGCGCCTGCCGGCGCCCAACCCCGCCTGGAGCGGAGAGCGCCCCGACCCCGGCACCTCCCGTGCGCCCTACAAGATCTACAACATCGGCAACAACCAGCCGGTGGCGCTGAACGACTTCATCGCCGTGATCGAGAGCGTGTTGGGCCTCACGGCGCAAAAGGAGTACCTGGACATGCAGCCCGGCGACGTGCCGGCCACCTATGCCGACGTGGACGACCTGACGGCCGATGTCGGCTTCAAGCCGGCCAC
>JALOOU010000111.1 GCA_025454255.1 Desulfobacterales bacterium
AGCAGGCCGACGATGAGCAGGAAAAAGCCCATCCAGATGGCCATGTAATCCTCCTTGGTCCAGAGATCCTTGAGCTTGGTTTTCCCGCTCTCGACGGTGACATAATCCGGCTCCGCTTTTGACTGAGGTTTTGGTTCAGCCATGACTCCCTCCTATGCTAGTTAGATTCGCAAGTCCATGGGGTTAATAAACGTTTGCTTTTAACCGTAGCACCAGCTTTAACTAACAATTCATAGGTTGAATATAGGAACCATAACCCTCTGTCAAGAACGATGATTTGGACACGGAGCAGCCCACGTTTGGCATCTGTTTTCATGCCGATGTGGCCGGGATCGTAACCCAGAAAACGCTGCCGGTCTGTAAGCTTGCGGCCGTTATTTCCCCCCCGTGGGCATGGGCAACGGCGCGGGCGAAACAAAGACCCAGCCCGGCCCCGGCCTGGGAGCGGCTGGGGTCGCCGCGGTAGAAGCGCTCGAATATGTGGGGCAGGTCCGCTTCAGAGATGCCGGGACCGGTGTCGCTGACTTCAATTACCGTCCGCTGCAGCGAATCCCGCCGGGCAGAGACGCTCACCGCACCCCCCGATGGGGTGTACTTGATGGCGTTGTCCAATAAGTTGGCCAGCATGCGTTGGATCAGGCGGGTGTCGCCCCAAATGGGTAGCGGCTCGGGGGCGTCGCAGCGCAGGCGGATGCCCTTCTCCTCGGCCAGGGCCTCGAACAGGCGGCAGGCATCGCCCACCACCGCAGCGAGGTCCAGCTCCTGACGCTGCGGCTGGGTCACCCCGGCCTCTGTGCGCGAGATGAAGAGCATGGTGTCGATCATCTCGAGCAGCCGGTCGCACTCCTCGACGGCGCTGCCCGCCACGGCCTCGTAATCCTCCCGCCGGCCGCCGCCCGTGAGCGCCAGTTCGGCCTGGCCTGGCCACGGATGCGAGTGATGGGGCTTTTCAAGTCGTGGGCGATGTTGTCGTTCATCTCCTTGATGCCGGTCACCAGGGTCTGGATGCGGTCGAGCATCCGGTTGAAGGTGACGGCCAGCCGGTCGATCTCGTCCTCCCGGCCCCGGACCGGGACCCGCTCGGCGAGGCTGCCGCCCGAGATGCGCTGCGCCGTGCGCGTGACGTTTTCCACGCCGGAGAGGGCCCGGCGCGCCATGAACCAGCCGATCCCGGCGGCCAATACAAAAAGCGCGGCCATGACCACCGCGAAACCCCGCTGGAAGGCCTCGATGACGCGCGCAAGGTCCTCCATGGCCTGGCCCAGGTGGACGACCAGCCCAGGGCCGATCAGGGCATAGACCACCCGGATTTCGTGGCTGCGGTCCGGCGAGCGGACGGTGGCCAACAGGGGCTCCCCCTGTGCGAGCATGCGTCCGATGGCCTCGGCTGAGACGGGGATGTGCTGGAAATAGGACATGTTGGAAGACGAGAACAACCGGCCGTCGGGGTAGACGAGCTGGATGAAGATCTTCTTCTCCCCGGCCGCCTGGGATTCGAGCAGGGCCTGCCGCTTCACGGCCTCCAACCCTTGCCGCACCATGACCACGGAAAGGGAGCGCACCCCCGCGAGCAGCTCCTGGTCGGTGCGGCCGCGGAGGGCCGCGGTGATCAAGTAGAGAAAGATGGCGAAAGCGATGGCCGCGGAGAGCAGAAACATCCCCGCGTACCAGAGGGTCAGTCGAAACGCCAGGGTGCGCCGGAGTTCAGCCAGCTTTTTTAAGGACATACCCCACCCCGCGCACGGTGTGGATGAGTTTGACGGCATACCCCTTGTCGATCTTCTCCCGCAGCTTGTAGATGCGCGACTCCACCACGTTGGTCTGGGGGTCGAAGTGGTAGTCCCAGACGTGCTCCATGATCATGGTCTTGGAGACCACGCGGCCGGCGCTGCGCAGCAGGTATTCGAGCAGCGAGAACTCGAGGGGCTGAAGTTCGACGGCCGTCTCGCCCCGCTTCACTTCGCGCGTGATCAGGTTCATGGAAAGGTCTTCGAACGCCAGGCGCGTGGGCTCGGCCGCATCGGTGCTGCGGCGGATCAAAGCCTGCACCCGGGCCAATAGCTCCGAGAAGGCGAACGGCTTCGCCAGGTAATCGTCCGCGCCGGTCTGGAGCCCCTTGACCCGGTCCTCCACCGCCCCCTTGGCGGAGAGCACGATGACCGGCACCTTCACCTTCTCGGCACGCAGGGTCTTGATGAGCTCGAGCCCGCTCAGCTTGGGCAGCATGAGGTCCACCACGGCCGCGTCATAGGGCTCGGTCAGGGCCAGGTCCAGCCCGGCCTCCCCGTCGGCGGCGTGGTCCACGGCGAACCCCTCGGCCTTCAGCCCCTTCAGAACGAAGGAGGCGATCTTCGGGTCGTCTTCGACGAGCAGGATGCGCATGATTTTTGGCGTCTGGTGTGGTTGTGTTTGGTTTCAAACTCGCTCGGTCAAGTTCGGATCCGTCGGCCCGGCTCCAAGCATAGCGCATAGGGCAAAGAGCATAGGGTAAAAGTGGGAATTAGGTCTGCAGCGGCAACTCCACGATACCCCATGCCCTCTGCCTTCCGACAATCGCCACCCACCCATCCTTCGACAGGACCTCTGCGATGTCAAACCCCACGGCCCTCATCTTTTCGACCGCAAGCGCCTGATTTTCAGAAATGATGCCCGAGCAGATGAAGAGCCCGTCGGGAGCCAGCAACCGCGGGACATCGTCGAGCAGCTCCAGGATGACATGGGTGAGGATGTTGGCGCAAACCAGGTCGAATCCGCCCCGGAAGGCCGTCGCCAGCGCCCCCTGGGCCAAGAGGATCTTATCCTGGCCGACCCCGTTGCGGCGCAGGTTCTCGGCCGCGATGCGCACCGCCATGCCGTCGCGGTCCCCGCCGCAAAGCCGCCGCGCTCCGAGCTTGGCGGCGGCGGCCATCAGGATGCCCGAGCCCGTGCCGATGTCCAGAAAAGAGGCCCCCGGCGGCAGCCATTTTTCGATGAGCCGCAGGCAGAGCACCGTGGTCGGGTGGGTGCCGGTCCCGAAGGCCATGCCCGGGTCGATCTCGATCGCCATCTCACCGGGCTGAAGGTCGTAGTCGCGCCAAGAGGGCTTGACCACGATCCTCTCGCCGACCTTCTGCGGCCAGAAGAAGGCCTTCCAGGATTCGGCCCAGTCCTGCTCGTCCAGGGCGCGGTAGTTGAACCGAGAGACGAGGCCGAGGCGGCTGCCCAGGTCCGCAACCGCCTGCTCCAGTTCCAGCCGGCGCCGATCCAAGAGCTCGTCCTCCGGGAGGTAGCCGATGACCGCATGCGCCGTCGGCCGCGCCACGGCGTCTTCCGCCCACGGCTCGGCCGGCTCGAGCCCGGGCTCCTCCACCACCACCCCCTGGAGGTCGAAATCGAAGAACACACCGGCGATGAGGTCGGCCGCCGTTTCCGGGTCGGAGCTATCGAAGGTGATCTTGGCTTCGATGTAGCGCATCGGAATCGAGGTTTGGATATAAGAGTGGCGCTGTGCACGACGAGGCGCTATTGAATTCGCGCCCATACGGCGGCGCCTGCCCATCCGGTATAGTTTTGCATGCCTTTTCAACCATGAACCGTGAACCTTTTTTTATGCCACTTCTCCTTCGGCGGGTTGAAATAGCCGAACTTGAGACCCGGAAACTCCCGCCGGATGAGATCGATCAGCACCTCCATCCCCATGGGCGCGCTCAGGGGCGCCGCCGCACCCATCGCCCTCCAGTAGCGGATGGGGTCGTAGTTGAGGTTGCGCCACTGGATCATGTGGATGGGGTGGCGGCGCAGAAACGCCAGAAGCGCCGCCGCCTCCTCTTCCGTGTCGGTAAAACCCGGGGAGTTCAGGTAGTTGATGGAGACGAACTTCCCCCGGGAAAGCGCGGTGTCGATGCTGCGCAGAACGTCGGGAAACCCGTAGCCCCTGGGCCGGAAATAGGCTTCGTAGCACTCCCTCCGCACGCTGTTCATGCTCACGCGGACGCTGTCGAGCCCCGCCGCGCAGAGCCGGCCGAGAACATCGGGCATACCGGCGTTGGTGTTGAGGTTGATGGTGCCCCGCCCGGTGCGCGAGCGAATCAGCCGTATGGCCGGCTCGATCACCCGGGCCGCGGTCAGCGGCTCCCCCTCGCACCCCTGGCCGAAGCTCACCACGGCCCGCTTCACCCGCCCGATGTGGAAGAGCGCCACTGCGGCGATCTCCTCGGGCGAAGGGGTGAAGGCGATCCGCTCCTGGGTGCAGCTGACCCCGCTGTTCTGCTGCAGGGAGAGGCAGCCGCGGCAGCGCGCGTTGCAGGCGACCGCGGTCGGCAGCGGGGCCTCGTAGCGGCCCAGGAAAAAGTTCTTGCCGGCCGGGCAGCCGTAATGCAGCGCGCAGCTCTCCAGGTGCAGCCTCAGCCGGTTGTCCGGCATGCGCCGGCGAAGAGCCTTGACCCCGGCGCGCACCGCGGGCAGCGGCATGCGGCGCAGATCTTGGCGCGGCTCGAAATCCACCCGCACGGCGGCCGAACGAAAGCGGCCGCGATGCCAGCCCACCGCGCCGAAGCAGAATAGCGGCAGCGGCTGCGGACGGCGCCGCTCGCGGTAAGCGCTGACGCGGGTGATCACATGCCCCGGCGAGTTGAAGGCCGCCACCGGGTAGACAGACTCGCCGGGTTCATGGGGGTTCTCCTCCAGAACTTCGAGGCGGCCGGATTCCACATTGAAGAGGACCGGCTTGCGGTCGGGCAGGTACAAGAGCTCGCTGCCGAAGGGCAGGCCGATGCTCTGCCCGGAGGTCAGCGGCGTCAGCGCCGCCCCGGCCATGCCCACCGCGGCGTAGCCGGGAAGGTCGAAGATCCGCCCGGTTGGGTCGGCGACAACGGCAGTGAGCACTCTTTCTTCGTCGGCCGGTCTGCCCGTCGGCCCATCGGCCCGTACTCTTTTCATGCCCATTTCATATCCCGCTGGAAAGAGTCTGTTGGTCGCAACGTCGGCCAGTCCGCCCGTCGGATGCATTGCCACCCGCCCGCCCACCGACCGGCCGACGGGCTGGCCTTACCTCACAAACATCACACAGCGCGAACTGCGCCCGTCGGCCTTGATGACGAAGGGCTCCGGCAGGCGGATGTGAGCGGCAAAACCGCTCTCCCCGATTCGCGGCCGCGAGGCAAGCCACTCCCAGTCCAGCCGGTCGCCCTGGCCGGGGTTCACCGTGCAATAGGTGATCTCGAGTGTCGTGATGTTGTGAAAAAAATGGGACCCCTGGGAGGGCTCCGCGCTGAGCTGGGGCAGTGACGTCTCCACCATGGCGCCCACCCCGCAGATTTGAGCCCAGCTCACCGGGATCCCCAGCCAGCGGTCGGCCGAGCCCCACCGCCCCGGTCCGATCAGGAGGTATTTGCGCTCCTCTCTGACCAAGGCCGCATTGATCCGCCCGATCTCCCGGGCAATCTCCGGGGTCCGGGCCGGATCGAAGGCGTCCGGCTTGACGAAGACGATGTCGGCGATATCGTTCTTTTCGCCGTTGCCGAGGGCCTGGGAGGAGGTGCAGAAAGCGCGCCGGGCCTCCTGCTCGTCGATCGCGACCGCAACGAGCTCAGCCCGCGCCGTCATCGGCCTCAGCTGGAGAAAAGCGAACTCGGAGGCTCCTTCCGGGCTGAGGTTCACCGAAAACTCGAGCTCGATGGGGCTGCCGATCCCCTCCTGGCCCAACGCGAGGGCATCGCAGAGCAGCGGCGCGAGGGGGAAACGGTCCTGTTTGAGCACCGGGTTGAAGGTCAGCACCGGATACCCGGACCGGTCGAGGCTGTCGCGGATGCGGCCCTCGCCGGGCAGAAACCAGGAGGCCAGGGCCATCACCGCCGGCTCCGCAGCGGCGTCGGTCACCTCGCGCTTTTCCAGAAAAGCGTCCTCGCCGCTGCCGAGCGCCGGGTAGGGTCCGCCCAGCTTTACGCTGTAGAAGAAGCGCTGGGCATTTTCGATGACGTCGTTGACGGTCGAGCGCTGCGGCAGCACCTGGGGGTGCCGCGGTGAAAACCGCAGAGACTTCTCGCCCTCCATCACCGTCTTGCCCATTCCCAGAGCGATGGTGGCGATCCCGTCCTCGGGCTTCATCGGGCCGAACGGGTAGTAGTTGTAGGATTGGGCGACGCCGGAAATGGCAGGATAAAAATAGCGCCCGCAGGCCCCTCCCACCAGCCGCTGGATGATCACGGCCATCTTCTCCTCCTCCGTGCGGTGCCCGACCCGCCGCGAAAAGGCCTTCGGGCTTTGGAAGTAGGTGGAGGCATAAACGAGCTTGATGGCGGCGATGAGCTGCTTCAGGCGCAAATCCAGGCTGGGGTGGTCGTTGGGCAGCATGACGGTGCGATAGAGGCCGGCGTAGGCGCGGAACTTGGCATCCTCGAGCAGGCTGGAGGAGCGCACGGCCAGGGGGAAGGTCGTCCGGGCCAGGTAGGCGCGCAGATCGTCGGCCACCGCCTGCGGGAAGGAGGCCTTCAGGAACGCCTCGGCCACCTGCTCGTCGGAGGCATCGCGGGTGGCGAATGGCTTCAGGCCGTTATCCTCGATGAAGGCGTCGAAGCCGTCGGTGGTGATAACGAGCGACTGCGGGATGCCGAGCCTAATCCCGGCGTAGGCGGTGTGAATGCCCGCGACGCGCTGGAGCAGGTTGGCCATGAACGCCAGGCCGCGGGCCTTGCCCCCGAGGCTGCCCTTGCCGATCTTGAAAAAATCGGTGTCCAGGTCGAAGTCGCCGGCCTCGAAGTTGACCACGACCCCCCGCTGGCGCCGGCTGCGGCGCGAGTGGATGATGGAGATCAGATAGCGGCGATGGGTTTCCACATCCTGGAAATCGGCGTCGCGCAGGGGCCGGAGCTTGCTGGCCAGGGTGATTTCGGTGCGGGCGAAGAGCCAGCGCGAAAAATCGTTGCGGTTGCAGTGGTGGACGAAGGAGTCTTCCGGGATCTCGGCCATCATCCGCTCCAGACCGCGCAGGGTCCCGGCCCGGCCGATCTCGGCGCCGTCCGGCCGGCGGAAAACGAAATCGCCGAAGCCTAAATGGTCTCTGAAAAAGGCGTGCACCTCCTCGTGCAGCGCCGGCGAGTGCTTGTGAACGAAGCTCGCCGGAATGGCCGCCGCCCGCTGCGCGTTGGAGGGGTCGGAGCTGGTCAGCAAAAGCGGGATATCGAAGCGCTCGCGTTTGATCCGGCTCAGAAAATCCACCCCGGCCGTGTCGTCGAGACGACCGCCGCGCGGGTAGCGCACGTCGGAGATCACCCCCAGGATGTAGGGCTCAAAGGCCTCGTAGAGCCGCAGCGCCTCCTCGTAGTCCTCGGCCACCAGGATCTTGGGCCGCGCCCGCATGGTGAGCAGCCGGTGCTCCTCGTTCAAACCCTCCTCCATCACCGCCTGGATCTGGGAGACCACCTCCTTGTAGAGCAGCGGCAGCAGCGAGGAGAGATAGACCGGGGAGTCCTCGACGAGCAGGATGACCCGGATCCCGGCCGCACGCGTGTCGTGCTCGACGTTCCATAGGTCCTCGGCGCTCTTGATCATGGCCAGGAGCAGGTCGGTGTTCCCGGACCAGATGAAGGTCCGATCCACGCCGGCGGCCCTCGGAAACTCCGCACCCGTCTCGGTCGAGGAGACGAACCCCTGATGGCTGAGGTGGATCACCGGCAGGGCGGCGCTGCGCTGCTTGATCGCGCGGCCCAAGCTGCCCGCATCGGCTTCCGCCGGGTGCAGCATGCTGATCACCAGGTCGAAGCATTTTTCCTCCAGCGCGGCCAGGGCGGAGGCCATCGTCGGCACCCAGGTGATGCGGGGGGGGTTGCTCAAGTTCAACCCTCTGTATTCGTTTATGATGCGCTCCGACAAGCGGCAGTCCTCTTCCATGATCCAGGCATCGTAGGGGGTCGACACCAGCAGCACATCGCGCACCTTGCGCGCCATGAGCTCATGGAAGATCTTGAACTTGGGGTCGAAGTCTGCAGCAAAACTTTCGATCGGGAGGGTCATGGGCCCGGTCCTTGTCCGATTAAACTCCACAATTTTGATTTTGTAGATTTTCCCAACCCGGTTGTCAAACGCCGCGCGCTTGTTCCGTCCCGGTCTTTCCGGCGCTCTTCATGCAGCAGGGCCATTCGATTCGGACCTGTTGCTCGTTGCCTGTTACTTTGCTATGGAAGCTTCGAGCCAGCGGAATGTTGGCAATCGACCGCCTGCACTCGAACCAGGGGGGGATGGCACCCACGATGGACACCTCTACCGAAAAAGTCATGGACCTGCACGCCGCCGTGTCCCGCTTCGTGCCCGACGGGGCGCACCTCTCGATCGGGGGGTTCACCTGCAACCGCAACCCCATGGCGGCCGTCTACGAGCTCATCCGGCAGAAGAAGACCGGGCTGCACCTCTATGCCCACTCCAACGGCCAGGGGGTCGATGAGCTGGTGGGGTCCGGCTGCGTCGCCCGCATCGAGATCGCCTACGCCGGGACCGGCCGGTTCGCACCGACTTGCATCCGCTTCCGCAAGGCCGTGGAATCGAGGGCCGTCGCCGTCGAGGACTACTCCAATTACCAGATGACCCTGCGTTTCCTGGCCGGGGCCATGGGCGTGCCGTTTATGCCGACCCGCTCCGCGCTCGGCACCGACATCATCCGTCGCTGGGGGTTCTCCGAGCAGGAGCGCCGGTCGGACCCTCGGCTTCCGGACGAAAAACTGGTGGTGATGGATAACCCCTTCGGCGCCTGGGCCGAGACCGAGCGCGTGGTGCTGGTGCCGGCGATCCGGCCGGATGTGACCCTGCTGCACGTGCAGAAGGCCGGCCGCGACGGCACCGCACGCATCGAGGGGTTGACCTTTGCCGATGTCGAGCAGGCCAAGGCCGCCAGCCATGTCATCGTCACCTGCGAGGAGCTGATGGACGCAGGCGAGCTGCGGTCCCAGCCGCACCTCAACCAGATCCCGGGCATCATCGTGGATGCCGTGGTGCACGCGCCCCACGGGGCCTACCCGACGGCCTGCTACCGGTACTACGACTACGACCCGGCCTTCCTGAACGACTACCTACCGGTACTACGACTACGACCCGGCCTTCCTGAACGACTACCGCACCGCAGCCACGGACGATGAGCGCTACGCGCGCTACCTGCGGGAGTGGATCTACGAGCCCCCGGATCACCGTGCGCAGCAGGCCCGGATTCCGGAGGGCAGGCTGGCCGCCATCAAGGCCGACCCGCGCACGGGGTACGCCAAAGGACTGAAACGCTAGCAGGGGGAAGGAATGCCCGACTACAACGCACGCGAGCTCATGGCCGTTGCGGCCGCCCGCAAAATCAACGACGGCGAGATCGTCTTCTGCGGCACGGGGATCTCGATGCTGGCCGCCATGGCGGCCAAGCACATCAGCGCCCCCAACAGCATCATCATCTTCGAGACCGGCGCCATCGACTCGCAGCTCGAGGAGATCCCGATGGCCGTCGGGGACCCGCGGGTCATGTACGGCGCCTCCTCGAACACCGGCCTGGCGGATTCCTTCGCGCTGATGCAAAACCGCACCACGGGCAGGCACGTGGTGGGCATTCTGGGGGCGGCCCAAATCGACAAGTTCGGCAACCTGAACTCGACCGTCGTGGGCGACTACGCCCACCCCAAGGTGCGCTTCTCGGGATCGGGCGGGGCGGCCGACGTGGCCTCCTTCGTCGACCGCACGATCATCTTCATGCAGCACGAACGCCGCAAGTTCGTCTCGAAAGTGGACTACCTCACCAGCCCTGGATGGCTGGACGGCCCCGCCGGACGGCGCCGGGCGGGCCTGACCGGCAGCGGGCCGTCAGCGGTCATCTCCAACTTGGCGGTGATGGGCTTCGACGCCGACTCGCGGGAGATGTTTCTCGAAGCCTATTTTCCGGGCACCACCCCCCAGGCCGTTTTGGACCACATGGAGTTTTCCGTGGATCTCTCCCGGGCCCGCGAACTCGAGCCACCCACCGCCGCCGAGCTCAAGATCCTGCGCGAGATCGTGGACCCCCAGCGGCTGATCCTGGGGGGGTGAGGCCGGCGGGCAAGCGCAACCCGCTGGCCGAGCCGGACGCCCGCGGCCCTACTTCGAGACCGCCGCCAGCCCCTGCTCGAGGATGGCCAAGCCCTTTTCCAGCTGTTCGTCGGTGACCACGAAGGGCACGAGCACCCGCACGACGTTGCTGTAGGTGCCGCAGACCAGGATGATCAGGCCCCGCTCCAGGCAGAAGGCGGCGAGCTTCTTGGCCTCCTCGGCGGCCGGAGCGCCGCTCCCGCCCTTGACCAAGGCCAGCCCCAGCATGGCGCCCAGGCCGCGTACCTCGCCGATGATCGGAAATCGCTCCCGCCACTGCTCGAACCGGCCTTTAAGCTTTGCCCCCAGGGCCTTGGCCTTGGCCAGCATCCCCTCCTCTTCGAACACCTCGAGCACTGCCAGCGCCGCAGCCGCGGCCACGGGGTTGCCGCCATAGGTGCCCCCCAACCCCCAGGGGTGCACCGCGTCCATGAGCTCCTTGCGGCCCACCACCGCGGCGATCGGCATCCCCGCCCCCAGGCTTTTCGCCACCGTGATCAGATCGGGCGCCACCCCCCAATGCTCGATGGCGAACAGCGTGCCCGTGCGCCCCATCCCGCTTTGAATCTCGTCGGCCACGAAGAGAATCCCGTGCTCGCGGCAGATCGCCACCAGCTCCTGGAAGTAGCCTTGCGGCGGGGTGATGAACCCGCCCTCGCCCTGCACCGGCTCGGCCACGACGCAGGCCACCGCCTCGGGGTTCACGTGCTGGAGAAAAAACTCCTTCAACTTCGCCGGCCCCACCGCATCCCCGAAGGGCATGCGATAGACCTCGGGGGCAAACGGCCCGAAGCCCAGCTTGTAGGGCTTGACCTTGCTCGTCATGGTCATGGTCAGAAGCGTCCGGCCGTGGTAGGCGTTCTCGAAGACGATCACCGCCGGCCGCTTCGTGGCATAGCGGGCGATCTTGACCGCGTTCTCAACGGCCTCCGCCCCGCTGTTGACGAAGATGGCCTTCTTCGGAAAGTCGCCCGGGGTCAGCCGGCAGAGCTTCTCGGCCAGCCGGATCGCCACCTCGTAGGGGCTCACCATGAAGCAGGTGTGGTGGAACTTTTCAGCCTGCTCCTTGATGGCCGCCACCACCCTGGGGTGGCAGTGGCCGATGTTCATCACCCCGATCCCGCCCCCGAAGTCGATGTACTCCCGGCCCTCGACGTCGCGCACGATCGCGCCCCGGGCGGAGGCGACGTGAACCGGGGTCACGCTCGCCACCCCCGCCGAAATCACCTCCGCTCTCAGCTGCTGCAGCTCCTGGTTGGTCGTGTGGCTGTTCATCATCACAAGCTCCCTAAGTTTGTTTCCGATGCCGCATCGGCTGCGTTTGCTCCTGTCCGCTAAAACCCTCGACCCCTTGGACCCTTTTTAAGGCTCACAGCCCCAGATAGGCGGTTTTGATGTGCGGGTTGTCGAGCAGCTGCTGCGCCGGCCCCTCCATCGCCGTGCGGCCGTGCTCCAGGACGTAGCCCCGGTCGCTCAGGCTGAGGGAGTGCCGGACGTCCTGCTCCACCATCAGCACCGTGGTGCCCTGGTCGGCGATTTTGCGCACGGTGTCGAAAATGTCCCTGATCAGAAGGGGTGCAAGCCCCAGGGAGGGCTCGTCGAGCATCAGAATTTTCGGCAGCGCCATCAGGCCGCGGCCGATGGCCACCATCTGCTGCTCGCCCCCGGAGAGGGTCATGGCCAATTGGGCGGTGCGCTCCCTGAGCCGCGGAAACAGCGCATACACCTCCTCGATCGTTTGCTGCTTCTTCTCGTCGGCGCGCCGGTTGTAGGCGCCGACGATCAGGTTGTCTTCGACCGACATCAGGCTGAAGAGCCGGCGGCCCTCCGGCACCTGGACGATGCCCCGCGCCACGATCTCCTCGGGGGGCAGCCGCTGGATGGGATTTCCCTCGAACCGGATTTCACCCCGCCGCGGCTGGATCAAACCGGATATGGTCCGAAGCAGAGTGGACTTTCCCGCCCCGTTTCCGCCGATGATGCTCACGACCTCGCCCTCCTCCACGTGGAGCGAGAGGCCGAAAACCACCTGGACATCGCCGTAGAAGACGTCGATCTGGTCGATTTCAAGCAGCGCCATAGTCCTCTCCGAGGTAGGCCTTGATCACGCGCTCGTCGCGGGCGATCTCCTGCGGTGTGCCTTCGGCGATCTTGGAGCCGAACTGCAGCACCGCGATCCGATCCGACAGGGCCATGATGGCGCGCATGATGTGCTCGATCACGAAGATGGTCATGCCGGAGTCCCGCAGCCCCTTGATGATCGCCACCATCTCGTCCACCTCGGTCGGCCTGAGACCGGCCATCACCTCGTCGAGCAGGAGCAGTTTGGGCCGCGTGGCCAAGGCGCGGGCGATCTCCAGCCGCTTTCGGTCGGCGATGGTGAGGTTTCCGGCCCGGGCGTGGCTCAGGTGCTCCATGCGCAGACGCTGCAGCACCTCCAAAGCACGCCGCTCCGCCTCGCTGCGCCGCGCCGTCCCGGCGAAGGCCCCGACCATGACGTTGTAGAGGACGCTTCTGGCGGCGAAGGGTTTCACGATCTGAAAGGTGCGCGCCAGGCCCCGTCGGCACAAGTCCCACGGTTTGAGGCCGGCGGTCCTTTCCCCCAGAAAGACGATCTCCCCGGAGGTCGGCGGAAACACGCCGGCGACGCAGTTGAAGAGCGTGGATTTGCCGGCGCCGTTGGGGCCGATCAGGCCGACGATCGCGCCCTCCGCCACGTCCAGGCTGAAGTTCTCGACCGCCTTGATCCCGCCGAAGTACCGTCTGACTTTCTTGATCTCGAGAACTTTCATCCCGGCGCCCCCCTGTCGCCGATGAGCCGGCCCATCGCCCGGCGGTAGAGGCGGGTCAGAGGCTCCTGCAGCCCGCGGGGCTGATAGAGCATCACCAGGATCAGAACGACCCCGAAGATGATCAGGTGCAGCCCCGGCAGGGTATCGCCGAAGTAGATCCGGGAAAAGTCGCTGACCGGCCGCAGCAGCAGCGCCCCGAGCACGGGGCCGGCGATCGACCCCCGGCCCCCGATCAGCGCGATGAAGGCGATCTCGAAGGAGATATCCAGGCTCATGACGCTTTTGGGGTGGATGTAGAGCGTGAACTGGGCCCAGAAGGTACCCGCCAAGGCCGTCAGAAACGAGCTCATGGCCATAGCCGCCAGCTTGGCGTGGGCCACGTTGATCCCAAGGGACTGGGCGGCTTCCGGCTCCTCCCCCCCCGCCACCAGGTAGTATCCCAGCTTGGAGCGCGAGATCGCCCAGGTCAGGGCCAGCACGGCGGCCAGCATGACGAGAATGATGTAATAGTAGGGCTCCTTGTCGGCGAACATGAAGTGGACCAGGCCGGTCTTGAGCGGTGGGATCTGGAGCCCGCGCGGCCCGTTGATCTGGAGCGGCCCCAGATAGTCGATGTTCTCGAACATCACCCGGATGCCCTCGGCGAAGGCAATCGTGGCGAGCGCGAAATAGGCCCCGCGCATCTTAAAGGTGGGCAGCCCGATGATCACCCCCACCAGCGAGGAGAGCAGGCCGCCGACGAACATTCCGATCCAGGGGCTCACTCCGTATTGCAGGGAGAGGATGGTCGAGGTGTAGGCCCCGATCCCCACGAAGGCGGCATGCCCCAGCGGCAGCACGCCGGCGAACCCCCCGACCAGGTTCCAGCTCGTGGTGAGGTAGGCATAAAGGAAAAGCAGAATCAGAATGTGCAGGTAGGTGGCGCTCGTCACCGCCAGCGGCAGCCCGAAGGCGACCAGGGCCAAGACGACCAACGGCAGCCCGCGTGCAAGGGATGGGGTCATGTCGCTCTCTTTTCGTCGCTGATTTCGCGGCAGGCGAAATCATCACCAGTCATACTTGACGCCGAAGAGCCCCGAGGGCTTCAGAAACAGAAACGCCAGAAAAAGAGCGTAGACGATCGCCTCGGTCCAGGTGGCGGTCATGAACTGGGGCCCCACGGATTCGATCACCCCGATGATCATCCCGCCCAGAAGGGCCCCACCGATGCTGCCCAACCCCCCGAGCACCACGATGATGAAACACTTGATGTCGAAGAGCACGCCGACCGTCGGGAAGACGTTGTAGAAGGGCACCAGGGTGACGCCGGCGACCCCCGCCACGGCCGTGCCCATCCCGAAGGCGATGTTGTAAATCCGGTATTGATTGATTCCCTGCAGGCTGGCGGCGTCGCGATCGAGGCTGGTGGCGCGGACGGCGCGTCCCATGCGGGTTTTCCGCAGAAAGAGATAGATGACCAGCGCGGTGGCGAGCGCGGTGAAAAACCCCCAGAGCTTGGGCACCGATACCATCATGTCGCCGATCTCAAGCATTTTTCCGCGCAGCGGGTTGTCCTGGATGTTGCGGTACTGGGGGCCGAAGATCAGCAGCGCCAGGTTGTCCAGGATGTACCAGACGCCCGTGGTGACGATGATGACGGTGATCGGCTCGCGGACCTCCTTTTCGGATTTGAAGATCGGCTTGATGAGGATGTCCTGGAGCAGGTAGCCGAAAACGAACATGACCGGCACGACCACGACGAGCGACAGGTAGGGGTGCATCCCGGTCAGGAGCACCGCCCAGTAGGCCACGTACATCCCCACCATCAGGAGCGAGCCGTGGGCGAAGTTGATGACCTTGAGCACCCCGAAAATCACCGTCAGACCCAGGGCGGCAAGGCCGTAGATGGAGCCCATGAGAATGCCGTTGATGGTGTCCTCGATAATGAAAAGCATAAGGGCCGCGTCATGTTTTAGGTTTTTAGCAAAAGAAGAGAATTAAAGCATAGGGAGGGGCTCCCGACAGGGAGCCGCCCCCTTCCGGCCGAACACTTTAAACTGAACACTTAAAACCCCTGCGACGCAGGCTACGGGGTCGGGAAGACCGGCTTGTAGTTCGCCCGCCGCGACACCTTCGGCCAGACCGTGATCCGCTCCATGCCCTTGCCGATGTCGTTGATCTGGATCATGACGAGCGCGGCATGCTTGTTCTGGCCGCTGGCGTCGAACTCGATGGCGTCATATCCCACGATCATGGCCGGCCCGGTCGTCAGCTTGGTGGCGGCGAGCGCATCGCGGATGGCCTTCGGATCGGTCGACTTGGCGCGCTCGAGCGCATCGGCCAGGACATACATGGCCACGTAGGCGTCCACCGACTCGCCGGCCAGGTTGTAGCCGTAGAGCTTCTTGAACTTCTCGTTGGTCTTGTCCGCCCCGGGCTTGTTGACATCGGTTTCCCACTCCACGATGTCGAACAGGTAGCGGGCGTTCTTGCCGGTGGCCTTCATGAAGGAGGGGTCGGCATGGCCGCCGCCGCTCGCGATGATGGCCTTGGGTTTGACCTTGTATTCGGCCATGGTGTTGGTCAGCAGGATGGCATCTGCGGCGTTGGAGGTGAGGAAGAGGACGTCGGGGTTGGCGCGCTTGATCTTCTGCACGACCGGGCTCAAGTCGGTGGCCGTAGAGGGATAGGGTTCATCCAGCACGACTTTGTAGCCGCCCTGCTGGGCAAGCTTCTTCCAGCCCTCGGCGAAGCCCTTGCCCCAGTCGCCGTTTTCGTAGACGAAGGCGACGGTGGCGATCTTGGTGTTGAACTCCTTCTCCATGTCCTTCAGGAATGCGAATTGGTCGCGGGTCCACCAGCTGTCCTTGGCGGCGATCCGAAACACATACTTGAAGCCCTGCTCGGTGATCTTGTCGGCCACCGACACCGGCACGAGAAAGGGGATCCCGTAGCGCTCGGCAACGGCCGAAACGGGGTAGGACACGGCCGAGTTCCATGCGCCGGTGAGGATGTTCACTTTTTCGGTGTTGATGAACCGCTCGGCCTCGGCCACGCCCTTTTCCGGCTTGGACTCGGAGTCGGCATAAAGCATTTGGATCTTCGCTCCGCCGAGCGCCTTGATCCCGCCGGCGTCGTTGATCTCCTGGATGGCCATGTCCTGGGCCTGCTTGTTCTGGAGCCCGACCGAGGCCGACGGGCCCGAGAGCGGCAGGATGTTGCCCACCTTGATCGTCGTCTGGGCCAGGGCCGCATGGGCGCCGGCGATGACCAGCGCGGCGGTTATCATGATGCAGATCAGTTGGCGGTTGGATTGCATGGGCTCCTCCTTTGGTTTTCGGTACCGGGTACCGGGTGGGTGGTTGCGGTTCGGTTGCGCGTGGCCCGGGGAGCGAGTTTGCTGAAACGTTGAACCGCATCTCGAGGCTATGGATATAATACCAGCTGCGGCCGCCGTCAATCGCCTCCTTTTCAGATTGCCTCCTTCCGGGTTATTCTCTATGCTGAACAAGGGGTTGACGACCTCATGCGATTGGTTTTTTTATTTTCCAGGGCCGTTGGGGGCAACAGACAGATGACGGATCTCCAGATGGTGGTGACATCGAGCGGCATCTGGCAGATGACCAGCACCGTCATCGCCAGCGGGGGCAGCTGCCTGGTGGTGGATCCCGGGTATTTCCCGCGCGAGCTCGAGCAGATTGCCGGTTCGATTCCGAAGGGGGCGGCCGTCGAGGCCCTCCTTCTTACCCACAGCCACTGGGACCATGTGATCGGCCACGGGCGGTTTCCCGGCGTGCCGGTCTATGTCAGCCCGGTCCTGGCCCGGTCGGTGGCCGAAAACGGCGAGCTGGCCCGCCAGGCCATGGCCGCAGCGCGCGAACACGACGCCCGCTGGTACATCGAGCGGCCCTGGGGGTATGCGTGGCCGGGGCAGGTGCGCGGGCTCGACGACGAGGGCTGGTTCAACATCGGCGATCTCGACCTCCAGGCCTTCCTCATCCCCGGCCATGCGCCCGACTGCCTGGCCGTCCGCGCCGGGAGCCGCCTGCTGGTGGGCGACTACCTCTCGCCCTGCGAAATACCGTTCGTGGAGGACCTGGCGGCATATCGCCGCACGCTCCAGCGGCTGCTCGCGCTCCTGGAGGCCGACATCGAGACGGTGGTCCCCGGCCACGGGCGGCCCTTGTCCGTGGCGGAGGCGCTGCGCATCGCCCGCGAGGACCTGCGCTACCTGAACGCCCTCGCCCGCGCTGCCGAGAGCGGCGATGCCGGGGCGGCGGCACGCATCGAGCTGCCGCGGGCGGGGGAGGTGCCAGGCATGCAAGACCATCACCGGGACAACTGCCAAAAAGCAGGTTTGCCCATCTAGGCCGCATAGGCGCCTTCAGGCATTCGTATCGTAGCGTCCGCCCCGGGACCACCGGGCGGACAACCAAACCCCTGACAAACTGGTCTAGCCTGGTCAGGCTGTGTTTTGGAAGGAGGGCCCCATGCATATCACCAATATCTCGGAGGCCAAAGCCCAACTGTCATCGCTGATTGCAAAGGTGCTCGCCGGCGAGGAGGTGCTGATCGGCAAGCGTTCAACTGGCTTCCGAGTGCCGTCGAGCATGCCCACGCCATCGAGGGTCTGCCCGCCCCCGCCGCGATCCTTTCGACGGGATGCTTGTCGCCCAGGCCCGTGTGGAAGGTTTTACGGTCGTCACCCACGATGCCGTCTTCCGAAAGTACAAAATCGCCGTTATGCTCACCTGAGGCTTCGACCAGCGGCCCGGAAACCCGATTCGTTTCCGAGATCCGCGTTGGAGGCCGCCTGCCGTGTTGTCAGTCCTCCGGGTGGAAATTGCGGATGACGTAGCCCCCGGACTTATCGTCGCGCTCCAAGTCCATGAGGCCCCGGGCGGCCGCCTCCTCGAGCAAGCGGTTGAAGGAGCGGATGCCGTAATAGGACTCGTTGAAGCCGGGGCGGCGGCGCTTCAGGGTCTGCTTGACCATCGAGCCCCAGATCTTCTCCTCCGCTCCGCGCTCCTCGGCCAGGGCCTCGAGGGTCTCCATGACCAGGTCGATCGCCGCCTGGATGCGGTCCTCGGCGTCTTTCTCCTCCTTGGGTTCCTTGGACTGCCTGGAGGGAGCGGCGCTGCGTGCGGCCGGGCTCTTGCGCGTAGGCCGCTTGCGCGGCTGCTGTTTGCGCACGAGGTCGTCGTAGTAGATGAACTCGTCGCAGTTGGCGATCAACAGATCCGAGCTCGAGCTCTTGACGCCCACGCCGATCACGATCTTGTTGTTCTCGCGCAGCTTGCTGACGAGCGGGGAGAAGTCGGAGTCGCCGCTCACGATCACAAAGGTGTCGACGTGGGACTTGGTGTAGCAGAGGTCCAGCGCATCGACCACCATGCGGATGTCGGCGGAGTTCTTGCCCGACTGGCGCACGTGCGGGATCTCTATCAGCTCGAAGGCGGCCTCGTGCATAGCGGCCTTGAACTCCTTGTAGCGCTCCCAGTCGCAGTAGGCCTTTTTCACCACGATGCTGCCCTTGAGCAGCAGCCGCTCGAGCACCTTGCGGATGTCGAACTG
>JALOOU010000173.1 GCA_025454255.1 Desulfobacterales bacterium
CAGATGGAGGAGGCTGTCGCCGCCGATGGGTCCCCGGGCAAGAGCTCCGGCCGGCTTCCGGACAACCCGGCCTACATCACCATCGCCGCCCAGCTCGCCAGTGCGCGGGTGGAGGTGCAGTCCATCCAGCGCCAGCTTGAAAAACTGAACGCCGAGGCCGGCCAGTACCGGCGCCGGATTGCCGCCACGCCGCGGGTGGAGGAGGAGTACAACGTGCTGCTGGGCGACCGCAACAGCGCCCAGGCCAAGGTCAATGATCTCACGCGCAAGCTGATGGAAGCCCGCATGGCCCACGGCATGGAGAAGGAGCAGAAGGGCGAACGCTTCACGCTCATCGACCCTCCCCGCCTGCCCGAGAAGCCCTTCAAGCCCAACCGCCTGGCCATCCTGCTGATCGGAGCGGTGCTGGGCATCGGCGCCGGGGCGGCGTTCACGGCGCTGCGGGAATACAGCGACGATGCCGTCCGCAGCGCGGACCAGCTGGAAGCGGCAACGCGCCTCCCGGTGCTCGCCGGCATCCCGGTGATCGTCACCGAGGATGACCGGTCGCGAATCCGCCGCCGCCGGGCGGCCTGGGCGGCAGGGTCCCTTGCGGTGATGGGGATCGCTGTCGCGGGATTTCATTTCTGGGTAATGGATCTCGATGTTTTCTGGGCGGTGCTCTCCCGGAAACTTGGTTTATAACCCATCCGGTATCATCGTCTTATTCCTTGGAGGATGCCATGAGCCTGAAACAGGCGCTTGAGAAAGCAAAAAAAATGCGGTCGGAGGCACCCGACCCGACCGGACAGCCCGGGTTGCAGCCGGCCGTGGGCGATCGCCCGCAGCGGGCCGCTGAATGGATCCCCCCCGCCTATCTCAATTCCCAACGCGTCGAGCTGAACCCGGCCCTGCTGGCCGCCAACCGCTGCGTGTGCATCGCCCCCACCGCCAAGGAGATAGACCAGTACAAGGTGCTGCGCACAAAGATCCAGTTCGCAGCGAGGCAAAAAGGGTGGAACGCCCTCATGATCACCAGCGCCCGGGAGGGCGAGGGCAAGACGCTTACGGCCATCAATCTCGCCTTGACCTTTGCCAAGGCTTACAATCAGACGGTCCTCCTGGTGGACGGGGACCTTCGGCGCCAGGCCATCCACAAGGTGCTCGGCTTCCCCAGCAGCCGTGGGCTGGTGGACTTCCTGGTGAACGAGGTTCCGGTGAAAGATATCGTCGTCTGGCCCGGCATCGAGCAGATGACCGTGATCTCGGGGGGGCGCACCGTCAGCAACAGCTCCGAATTGCTGGGCTCCCCCCGCATGCGGGCACTGGTGGAGGAGATGAAGAGCCGCTACCCGGACCGCACCCTCATTTTCGATTCCGCGCCTGTGCTGGGGGGCGCCGACGCCATGGCGCTGACCCCCTTCGTCGATGGGATTGTCGTCGTCGTGGAAGCCGGCCGTACCGGCCTGCGGGAGCTCAGAAAGGCGGTGGCCATGCTGCCGGCTGATAAAATCATGGGGTTCGTGCTCAACCGCCAGAAGAACCCGAGCACCACGAATTACTCCTACTACGGTTGAGCGGCGGAAGCGCCCGGCTCACCCACCGGTTGATAAGGCGATGTACGAATCCTTCTACGGTTTCCGGGAAAAGCCCTTCCAGATTGCGCCGAACCCGGAGTTTCTCTACAAGAGCCCCAAGCACGAGGCGGCCCTGGCCTATTTGGAATACGGGGTGACCGAAAATGTCGGGTTCATCCTGCTGACAGGGGAGATCGGATCGGGCAAAACCACCCTGGTCCAGTACATTTTAAGCCGCCTGGGCCCGGACACCGAAGCCGTGGTCGTCTTTCAAACCAACGTCACCGCCGAGGAGATGCTGGGACTGATCCTGGAGGAATTCGATATCCCAAAGAGCACGGGCGACAAGGCTTCGAAACTGAGCGCCCTCAATCAGTGCCTGATCGACCGCTATGCGAGGCGCAAACGGGTGGTGCTGGTGATCGACGAGGCGCAGAACCTGTCCGCGGATGTCCTGGAAGAGGTGCGCATGATCTCCAACATCCAGGCGGACGGACAGCCCTTGTTGCAGATCATGCTGGTGGGCCAGCCCGAGCTTGTCTCCAAACTCTCCTCGCCCTCGCTGCGCCAGTTCACCCAGCGCATCGCCGCCAGCTACCACCTTACCGGTTTAAACCGCGAGGAGACCCGCGCCTACATCTCCCACCGGTTGCTGAAAGCCGGAGGGGCGCCTGGGCTGTTTACAGAGGCTGCCGTGGGCAGGATTTTCGAACTCTCCGGGGGCATCCCGCGATCGATCAACCTCCTGTGCCAGGCCGCCCTGGTTTACGGCTTTGCCGCGGATGCCCGTGTGATCAGCCAGGACATCATCCGCGCCATCGAAGCGGACAACGTCGGCATCGCACTGCCGGCCGCCGTCACCCCTGCGCCGCCTGCACCCGCCACGCCTGCCCCCTTTGTCGATGGCGACGGGGCATTGGGCAAGCGGCTCGGAGAGTTGGAATCACAGGTAAGGGATCTGCAACGGGTGATGGATGACACGCTCAAGCGCCTCGAGCACTACCGGTGCAAAGCGGAAGAGGAGCCCCTGCTGCGGTTGCAGGCGCTCTTGGGCGAGGAGCGCAAGCGCAACGACGAGCTGCTGAAGCGCTGTTTGAAGCTGGATATGGAAAACCGATACCTGCGGACGCACCACAGCAGCAGAAAACAAGAAAACCCGGACGACTAGCGCTTACCGTGCCGGGGTCAGGCCGATGCCCGCCTTCCTTTTTGGGAGGCGGGCTCTTTTTTTTGAATTTTGGCCCAGGTGTCCCTCAGGGTGGCCGTGCGGTTGAAGACCGGGGTCCCTGGGCGGTGGTCGGCGGCGTCCGCGCAGAAGTACCCCAGCCGTTCGAACTGGTACCGGCTTCCGGGGGCGGCCGCGGCCAATCCCGGCTCCAGGCGGGCGTCGCGGATCACCTCGAGCGAGCCGGGGTTGATGGTGTCGGTGAACTCGCGGCCCGGCTCGACGTCGTTCGGGTTCTCGCGGGAGAAGAGGTGGTCGTAGAGGCGCACCTCGGCGCGGACGGC
>JALOOU010000112.1 GCA_025454255.1 Desulfobacterales bacterium
TGAAGCGTTCTCGTGCGACTTGCATGTGTTAAGCACGCCGCCAGCGTTCATTCTGAGCCAGGATCAAACTCTCCACTTTAACTTGGAGTGTGCTGCCGCAAGCGACAGCACGGAACAAACGTGTTTGAACTCGACCGGACGCCACTATTTAGTTTTCAAAGATCAAGGTATGCGCTGTTGAAAATCAGCGCTGCAAAAAATTACCGTCGCAAAACGACTCTTTCAATATACTGATTCAGGCACAGCTGTCAAGAACTTTTTTCGGTTTTTTTCGGGCAACCGCTTTTTCTCGGCCGGCCTGATTTTCAAGAGTCAAAACACGGCATATTTATATGGCAAGGACCTCTTTGTCAACAGAAAAATTATTTATTTTTTTTCGACCCGAATCCGGCGGTAGGTTTTTTTGCCGCAGCGCAGCATCAGCCCCTCTTCCGCATCCAGGTCCGCCGCCGTGACCAGCCGGTCGTAGCCGTCGATGCGCTCGCCGTTGACGTAAGCCCCGCCCTGATCGATGAGCCGGCGCGCCGCCGCCCCGGAAGCGGCCAGCCCGACCTCCTGAAAGAGCCGGAAGGCCGGGATTCCCTGCTGCAATTTTTCCCGCGAGACAAAAGCCACCGGAACGCCCGCAGCCTCCTCGCCGGGCCCGCGGCGCGGGATGTCGCTGGAGGGCAGAACCTCCTGCGGCAGTTCGCGGCCGCCGAAGAGCCGCTGGGCCCCCTGCAGCGCCAGCAGAGCCTGTTCGCGTCCATGGGCCAAGCGCGTGGCCTCGAAGGCCAGAATGCGTTTGGCGGCATTGAGCGCCGCACCCTGCATGCGGGCCGCCGAGCGAATTTCCTCCAGGGGCAGAAAGGTGAAGAGCGACAGGAATCGCCCCACATCGCGGTCGTCGGTGTTGATCCAGAACTGGTAATACTCGTAGGCGGAGGTCCGCGCGGGGTCGAGCCAGACGGCCCCCTTGGCGGTCTTGCCCATCTTTTGCCCGCTGCTGGTGGTGATCAGAGGGAAGGTGATCCCGAAGGCGGTCTGCTGCGCTGCGCGGCGGATGAGCTCGACCCCGGCGACAATGTTGCCCCACTGGTCGCTGCCGCCCATCTGCAAACGGCAATCGTGCCGCCGCAGCAACTCCAGAAAATCGTAGGCCTGCAGCACCTGGTAGTTGAATTCGATGAAGCTCAGCCCCTCTTCCGAATCCAGCCGCATCTTGTAGCTTTCGGCCTTGATCATGCGGTTGACGGAAAAGTGCCGCCCGATCTCGCGCAAAAAGGGAATGTAGGCCAAGCTCGTCAACCATTCGGCATTGTTGAGCAGAAGGGCCCGGCCGCCGCTGAAATCCAGGAAATGCGAAAGCTGCTGTTTGATGCCGGCCACATTCTGCTCGATTTCTTCCAGGCTCAGCAGCTTGCGCATCTCGGTCTTGCCGCTGGGGTCGCCCACCATGCCGGTGCCGCCGCCGACCAGGGCGATCGGCCGGTGCCCGGCGCGCTGCAGGTGCGCGAGCGCCATGATCGGCACCAGGCTGCCGATGTGCAGGCTGGAGGCGGTGGGGTCGAAGCCGATGTAGCCGGTGACCCGCTGCGTGTCGAAAAGCTCGCGCAGCTCCTCATCGTGGGTGGCCTGCTCGATGAAGCCTCGCTCCCGGAGTGTGTCCACCAGGTTTGCCATGGGATCGCCTCGCCTCCTGCCGCGGGAATCAGTTGCTGTTGGCCAACTCCACCGCCCGCGTTTCCCGGATAACGGTGACCTTGATCTGCCCCGGGAAGTTCATCGACTCTCCGATTTTGCGCGCGATGTCCTTGCTCATCAGAAAGGCCTCGTCGTCGGTGACCTTGTCGCTTTCGACGATGACACGCAGCTCGCGGCCGGCCTGGATGGCGTAGGTGTTGGCCACCCCTTTGAACTCGTTGGCGATCTTCTCGAGGTCTTCCAGCCGCTTGATGTAGTTCTCGAGCAGCTCCTTGCGCGCCCCCGGTCGGGCGCCGGAGAGGCCGTCGGCCGATTGGATCAGGAAAGCGTACACCGAGGCCGGCGGCACATCCTCGTGGTGGGCCGCGATGGAGTGCACGACCTTCGCGTTTTCACCGTACTTCTTCGCCAGCTTGGAGCCGATGATCGCATGCGGCCCTTCGACCTCGTGGTCGATCGCCTTGCCGATATCGTGCAGCAACCCCATCCGCCGCGCCAGCTTGGTGTTCAGGCCCAGCTCCGAGGCCATGATCCCGGCCAGAAACGCCACCTCCAGGGAGTGCTGCAGCACGTTCTGGGAATAGCTGGTCCGGAACTTGAGCCGGCCGATGGTCTTGACCAGATCCGGATGCAGCCCGTGCAGGCCCAGGTCGAAGGCGGCCTGTTCGCCCGCCTCTTTGATCGTCTGCTCGACCTCCTGGCCGGCTTTCTTGACGACGTCCTCGATGCGCGCCGGGTGGATGCGGCCGTCGGAGATCAGGCGCGTCAGGGAAAGACGCGCCACCTCGCGCCGGACCGGGTTGAACCCGGAGAGAATCACCGCTTCCGGGGTGTCGTCGATGATCAGGTCGATGCCGGTGGCGGCCTCCAGTGCCCGGATGTTGCGTCCTTCGCGCCCGATGATCCGGCCCTTCATCTCATCGTTGGGCAGCGGGACCACGGACACGGTGCGCTCCGCCACATAGTCTCCGGCATAGCGTTGGATCGCGGTGGCGATTATTTTCTTGGCCTTTTTTTCCGCCTGCTCCTTGGTCTCGTTCTCGACTTTCTTGACCAGCTTGGCGGCTTCGAAACGCGCCTCGTTCTCCATGGCGCGAACGAGGAGCTCCTTGGCCTGCTCGGCGGTCATGCCGGAGATTATTTCGAGCTGATTGCGCTGCTCTTCGACCAAGGCGTGGCACTCCAGCTCCTTGGCCTCGATTTGCTGCTCGCGTTTTTGAGTGCTCCGCTCGCGCTGGGTCAGTTCCTGGTCGCGCTTTTCGACCTGCTCGAGCTTGCGGTCCAGCATCTCCTCCTTCTGCACCAGCCGTGCTTCCCGTTTGATGAGCTCGTTGCGGGTCTCCTTGGCTTCCAGCTCAAACTCGCTTTTCATCTTGAAAAGCGACTCTTTCATCTCCACTTCCGCTTCCTTCAGAAGCGTTGCCGCCCGGTGCCGTGATTCCTCCACGATGGCGGCGGCCTGCTTTTCGGCCGAATCGACCTTTTGGGACTGGACGCGTCCCCTGATGAAAAAAGCGACGATAAAACCGGCAACGAGGCCAGCCACGCCGAGGGCAAGTGCGACTTCATCCATGGAATGTCTCCTAAGAGCCGGATGCGGCTCATCAGCAAGTGGGGTGACGCCGCGGGAGAGTGCGCCCCAAGGCGGCTGCCGCGGTAGTACCGGAACACGGAGGTGGCGCTGCGCACTGCCCGCTGCATCGGGGAATGCACCCGTAAAAGGTCCGGTGCGGCAGCGCCGGCCACCGAGGGGGGGGGCAGGACAGGTGGAGGCGGTATTCGGGCTAAACGGGAACGCGGAGGGGGCAGGCGGCGCGCAGCCCCTCGTCAAGCATGCGGTTCAATCGCTCGGAACGTTCTGCAACCTTCTCAATACACTCGCCAAATTCTGTTTTGACCTGCACCATACGATGGGCCAGGTTCAAAGCGGCAAGGATCAAAAGAGTCAGCTTGGGAATATTGGAAGCGGGGTCGCAGAGCTGCTGCACCTGCTCCACTTCCTGGACCAGCAGATCCGCCACCTTTCTGGCCGTTGCGGCCTCGGCGTCGGATTTGAACGTGTATGCCTGCCCGAAAAGCTCTATGTCCACCAAATGTTCCAACCATCCACCTTCCCGACCATATCCCCCGCGGCCCGCAACTGTCAGGGGGTCATCTCCTCCAGCCGGGCCAAAAGCGTGTCGACTCGCGTCCGGATCAACGTCTTCTCTTCCGCGTGACGTTTCACCGTTTCGTTGGCAATGCGCAGCTCCTCCTCCAGTTGTCGGATCTTGTGGTGAAGCTCCAGGTTCGCTGCCTGCTGAGACCCGCAGACCTGTATCAATTTTTCAACTTTTTTCTCTATTTCACCGAATTGGCTGAAAACGGCTTCGATATCCAAATTCGCACACCCTTTTCGTTTAAGATACTCTTTTTAGTATCGAAACTCAATGAAAGTCAAGCACTGATCGTGTTGCGGCGCGCCATGAGCGCTTCCACCCGTGCGAGGTCCTGGGGAGTGTTGACTCCCAGAATTTCTTCGGGATCCGCGCCGGGCGAAACTCCGATGGTTTTACCCGATTCGTATCCGAGGCGGATGATGTCCGTCAGGTAGAATTCCTGCTGCGCGTTGTCGGTGGAAAGACGCGGCAGCATTTCCGCCAGAAACTCGCGCCGCAAACAGTAGATCCCGGAGTTGATCAGCCGGATGGCGCGCTGGGAGGCCGAGGCATCGGCCTCCTCGACGATCCCGCAGACCCGGCTCTGCGCATTCAAAAGCACCCGGCCATACCCGGTCGGATTTTCCAGGTTGACCGCCACCAGGGTGGCATCGCGGCCGGACGCCACCTGGTCGGCCACCAGCCGCTGCAGGGTTCCGACGGTCAAAAGCGGAGTGTCGCCGCAGAGCACCAGGACCTGGCCGCAACCGGCAGGCAGCAGCGGCAGCGCGCACTGGACGGCGTGGCCGGTCCCCATCTGCCGCTCTTGAAGCGCGTAACGGGCGGCCACCGTCTGCGAGACGGCGCTGCGCACCGCCTGTGCCTGGTGGCCGACCACCACGATGACGGCCTCGCCGGCGATCTTTTCAGCGACGGCGACGACATAACTCACCATGGGGCGCCCGAGGACTTCGTGCAGCACTTTGGCCTTCGTTGAGTGCATCCGTTTCCCCAGCCCGGCGGCCAGGATGATCGCAGCGATGGCGGGTCTCATGCTTTTCACTCGGGACTTGTGCGGGCGCCCTCTCTAAAAACAAGGGCAAACCCCGGATCGGTTTGCCCTTGGATGCTCCAGAAGGTCGGGTCGCCGGGACGCGACGGCCGCGCGCCTATCGTTTTTCGGCTATTTTCATCCGCTGCAGCGCCCGCTGCAGGGCGGCCTGGGTCCGGATGAAATCCATCTCGTCCTTTGAGCGTTGTTCGGCCAAACGCTTGCGGGCGCGTTCGGCCGCGGCCCTGGCGCGCTCCAGGTCGATGTCCCGGCGGCGCTCGGCGGACTCCGCCAGCACGGTCACCTTGGTGGGCAGGGCCTCGGCGAAACCGCCGCTGACGAACACGACGTGTTCGGCGCCCTGGGTGTCGGTATAACGCACCGCTCCGGTCTTCAAGGCCGTCAGAAAGGGGGTGTGCCCGATGAGCACGCCGAACTCCCCCAGCACCCCGGGCGCCACGACGATCTGGGCGTCCTCGTTGACGACGATCTTCTCGGGGGTAACGATTTCCAGTCGAATGGGTCCAGCCATAGCGCAGCCTCGAGTGGTTAGGCGGTTGCCATTTCTTTGGCAGCCGCCACGACCTCTTCTATCCCGCCCCTCATGTAGAAGGCCTGCTCGGGAAGGTCGTCGTGCTTGCCCTCAATGATCTCCTTGAAGCCGCGGATCGTGTCGGCGAGCTTGACATATTTGCCCGGCTTGCCGGTGAACGTTTCGGCGACCGTAAACGGCTGCGAGAGGAACCGCTGCATCTTGCGGGCCCGCGCCACGGTGATCTTGTCCTCGTCGGAGAGCTCCTCGATCCCGAGAATGGCGATGATGTCCTGCAGCTCTTTGTACTTTTGCAGGATCTGCTGCACCGTACGCGCCGTGCGGTAGTGCTCCTCGCCGATGTAGGCGGCATCCAGAATCCGGGAGGTGGAGTCCAGCGGGTCCACCGCCGGATAGATGCCGAGCTCGGCGATCTGCCGCGACAGGACCACGGTGCCGTCCAGGTGCGCGAAGGTGGTGGCCGGCGCCGGGTCGGTCAGGTCGTCGGCCGGCACGTAGACGCACTGCACCGCGGTGATGGCGCCGCGCGTGGTGGAGGTGATGCGCTCCTGCAGCTCGCCCAGGTCGACGGCGAGCGTCGGCTGGTAGCCGACCGCGGAAGGCATGCGCCCCAGAAGGGCGGAGACCTCGGATCCGGCCTGGGTGAAGCGAAAGATGTTGTCGATGAAGATCAGCACGTCCTTTTGCTGTTCATCCCGGAAGTACTCGGCCACCGCCAGCGCCGAGAGCGCCACCCGTGCGCGCGCTCCGGGCGGCTCGGTCATCTGGCCGTAGACCAGCGCCGCCTGGGGGAGTACCCCGGAGGCCTTCATTTCGTGGTAGAGGTCGTTGCCCTCACGGGTGCGCTCGCCGACGCCCGCGAAGACGGAGATGCCCTTGTGCTGCTTGGCGATGTTGTTGACCATCTCCATCATGACGACGGTCTTGCCCACGCCGGCGCCGCCGAACATCCCCATTTTGCCGCCGCGGGGGAAGGGCACCAGCAGGTCGATGACCTTGACGCCGGTCTCCAGCACCCGCACGGTGGTGTCCTGCTCGGTGAAGGCCGGCGCGGGTTTGTGAATCGGCCGGACGTTGTCACGGTTGATGGTGTTGTTGTCGATGCCGTCCACGGGCTTGCCGACCACGTTGATCACCCGCCCCAGCGCGGCGTCGCCCACCGGGACCATGATCGGGTTGCCGGTGTCCTTGACAGGCATCCCGCGCACGAGACCGTCGGTGACGTCCATGGCGATGGTGCGCACGACATTGTCGCCCAGGTGCTGGGCCACCTCGATGACCAGGTTGTCGGGCTCATCGTTGATGGTCGGGTTGGTGATGGTCAGGGCCGTGTAGATCGTCGGCAGTTTTCCCTGCGAAAACTCGACGTCGACGACCGGGCCCATGACCTGTACGACTTTACCGATATTCTCTCCCATTGACCGTCCTCCTATTCGAACGCGGTAAACGCTGAACTCAATCGTTATCCCTTGAGGGCCTCGGCCCCGCCCACGATGTCCATCAACTCCGCCGTGATGGCCGACTGACGGGCCTTGTTGAAGGCCAGCGTCAGGTTTCCGATCATGTCGTTGCAGGCCTTGGTGGCATTGTCCATGGCCACCATCCGGGCGGCGTGCTCGGAGGCCGACGTCTCCAGCAGCGCGCTGAAGAGCTGGACGTAAATATTGCGCGGCAGCATCTCGCCGAGCAGCTCGGCCGCGGAGGGCTCGCAGATGTGCTCGGGCAGGTAGCCGGCCGCCTCCGGGGCCTCGGCCTCCGCCTTCTCGATCGGCGGAATGGGCAGGAGCTTTTTGAGCACGGGCACCTGTCGGGCGGTGCTGAGAAACTCGGCATAGATGATGTACACCTCGTCGGCGCTGCCGTCCAGGTAGCTCTGCACCAGCTTGCGGCCGGCCGTCGCTGCCTCGTTGAACTTGATGGCGGTCCCCATGATCCCGAGGTACTCGTCCGCCAGCAAGGCGTCGGTCTTGCGCGACCAGTTGCGGGCCTTGCGGCCGAAGGCGGTCAGCGCGAAGTGGACTCCGGCGCCGGATTTCTGACGCATGAACGCCTCGGCCTTCTCCAGCAGGTTGGTGTTGAACCCGCCGCACAGCCCCCGGTCCGAGGTGCACAAAACGATGTGGATCTTTTTCACCTCCTCGCGGGGAACCAGAAGCGGGCTCGCCCCTTCGCCCGCCCGCTCCGCCAGGTTGCCCAGCACTTCGGCGAATTTGCGGGCATAGGGCCGAAACGCCTCCATGTTGGACTGGGCGCTGCGCAGCTTCGAGGCGGCCACCATGTTCATGGCCTTGGTGATCTGCTTGGTCTTTTTAACCGCCTTGATCTTGTTCTTGACGTCTTTTAGCGTTGCCATACCGATCCCCGCCCTACGATCCAGTTATTCCGGACTGCCTTGGTCTCGCGGCCTGTTGATCGCCCCTCTACTTGACGGTCTCCTTGAACTCCTCGTCGTAGGCGTTCAGCGCCTCGTTCATCAGCTTGTCCAGATCGGGGGTGATTTCCTTTTTCTCCTTCAGCATCGCGAGCACCTGGGGATAGCGGTCCTCCATGAACTTGTGCAGCCCGGCTTCGTACTTCGACAGTACGCCGACCGGGTACTTGTCCAAGAAGCCGCGGGTGCCGGCAAAGAGGATGCTGACCTGCTTTTCGAGCGGCAGCGGCTGGTACTGGGGCTGCTTCAAAATCTCAACCAGCCGCGCACCGCGGGTCAGCTGGCGCTGGGTCGCCTTGTCGAGATCGCTGCCGAAAGCGGCAAACGCCTCGAGCTCGCGGTATTGGGCCAGATCCAGCCGCAGCGTGCCCGCGACCTGTTTCATGGCCTTGACCTGGGCGGCGCCGCCGACGCGCGACACCGACAGCCCGACGTTGATCGCCGGCCGCACCCCCGCGAAGAACAGGGAGGGCTCCAGGTAGATCTGCCCGTCGGTGATCGAAATGACGTTGGTGGGGATGTAGGCCGACACGTCGCCGGCCTGGGTTTCGATGATCGGCAGTGCCGTGAGGGAGCCGGCCCCGAGCTGGTCGTTGAGTTTGGAGGCCCGCTCGAGCAGCCGGGAGTGATTGTAGAAAATGTCGCCGGGAAAGGCTTCGCGGCCCGGGGGCCGCCGCAGCAGGAGCGACACCTGGCGGTAGGCGACGGCCTGCTTGGACAGATCGTCGTAGATGATCAGCGCATGCTTGCCGTTGTCGCGGAAGTATTCGCCCATGGCGCACCCGGCATAGGGCGCGATGTACTGCAGCGAGGCCGGGTCGCTGGCGCAGGCCGCGACGATCGTCGTGTACTCCATCGCGCCGTGCTTTTCCAAAACCGCGTGTACCTGGGCCACGGTGGACTTCTTCTGGCCGCAGGCCACGTAGATGCAGTAGATGTCGGTCTCCTTCTGGGCCAGAATGGCGTCGATGGCCACGGCGGTCTTGCCGATCTGTCGGTCGCCGATGATGAGCTCGCGCTGGCCGCGGCCGACCGGGGTCATGGCGTCGATGGCCTTGAGGCCTGTGTAGCAGGGTTCATGCACGCTCTTGCGCGCGATGACCCCGGGGGCCACCATCTCCACCCGCCGGAACTCCTTGGCCGCGATCGGCCCCTTGCCGTCCAGCGGCTCGCCCGTGGCCGAAACCACGCGCCCCAGGACGGCCTCGCCCACCGGCACCTGCGCGATGCGCCCGGTGCGCTTGACGATGTCGCCCTCCTTGATGTGGATGTCCTCGCCCATGACGGCGACACCCACGTTGTCCTCTTCGAGGTTCAGCACGAGGCCGAGGATCCCGTGGGGGAACTCCACCAGCTCCAGGGCCATGACCTTCTCCAGGCCATAGACCCGCGCGATGCCGTCGCCGACCGACAGGACGACGCCGGTTTCGCTCAACTCCACCTTTTTCTCGTAGTCCGTGATCTGCTCTTTGATGATCTGGCTTATTTCTTCAGCTCTCAGT
>JALOOU010000113.1 GCA_025454255.1 Desulfobacterales bacterium
GCTGCCCTACATCGTGATCATCATCGACGAGCTGGCGGACCTGATGATGGTCGCCTCGCGCGACGTCGAGGTGGCCCTGACGCGGCTGGCGCAGATGGCCCGTGCGGCCGGGATCCACCTGATCCTGGCGACGCAGCGGCCCTCGGTGGATGTGCTGACGGGCATCATCAAGGCCAACTTCCCCACCCGGCTGACCTTCCAGGTCTCCTCGAAGACGGACTCCCGGACCATCATCGACGCCAACGGCGCCGAGAACCTGCTGGGCAACGGCGACATGCTCTTTCTGCCCCCGGGCACCGGCAAGCTGCAGCGGATCCACGGGGCGTTCATCTCCGAGGAGGAGCTCAGCCGAATCATCGACCATCTGAAAAAGCAGGACAGCCCCGATTACGATCAGCAGGTGACCGAGGCGCCGCCCGCGGAGGCCGCGGGGCCCAACGGGGAGGAGGAGTACGACGAGCGCTACGACGATGCGGTCGAGCTCGTCACGCGCACCCGCCAGGCGTCCATCTCCATGGTTCAGCGGCACCTGCGCATCGGCTACAACCGCGCCGCCCGCATCATCGAGAAGATGGAGCGCGAAGGGGTCGTGGGTCCCTCCGACGGGGTCAAGCCCCGCGAGGTGCTGGTGAGCAGCTTCGAGCGCAAGGACCCGGCCGCGGCGGGCGCGCGCAGTTCGAAGCCCGACGCCGGCACTTGACGGCCAGCGCCTCCATGTCTCCCGACCTCGAGCTGATCCGGGCCACCAAGGGGTTCCTCGACGAGGAGGAGGGCTGGCATCTTCACCGGCTGGCGTTGGACGCCGCCGGGAGGGGGCCGTGCCTCGAGATCGGCAGCTACTGCGGCAAATCCGCGCTGTGGATCGGCTCCGCCTGCCGGCAGAGGGCGCAGGTTCTCTTTTCCCTGGACCACCATCGGGGCTCGGAGGAGCAGCAGCCCGGCGAGGAGTACTTCGACCCGGCGCTCTTCGACCCGGCCGCGGGCGGGGTGGACACCTTCCGCCATTTCCGCGCCACCCTGGCGCGCGGCGGCCTGGAGACCGCCGTGGTCCCCATCGTCTGCCGTTCCGACATCGCCGCCGCCGCCTGGGCCACGCCGCTGAGCTTCATTTTCATCGACGGCGGCCACGCCTTCGACACCGTCATGGGCGACTTCCGCGGGTGGTCGCCGCACCTCATCCCCGGCGGGCTGCTGGCGTTCCACGACGTCTTCCCGGACCCCTCCCACGGCGGCCATGCCCCCTACCAGGTCTATCGCCACGCCCTCGAATCGGGCCGCTTCGCGGAACATTCCGTCGTCAAAAGCCTGGCGGCGCTGGTGCGCACCCGCTAGGCTCTCTCCTCAAACCTTTTTGCAGTAGACCACCAGGCTTTTGCCGAGAACCGGGTTGAGCAGCCGTTCGAGCAACCGGGTGAGGCGGGGCTTTTTCATCATCTCCCAGGTGAGAAAGCGGTGGTAGAGGCCCACCAGCCGCCTGCCGCCGGGCCGGGTGCCCGCCAGGCACTGCAGCCACCAGAACGGGGTGTGCAGGCTGTGGGCATGGTGGCTGCGCCACCGGCGGGCGCCGCAGCGCTCCAGCAGGCCGATGAGGCCTCCTGGCGTGAAGATCCGGATGTGGCCCCCGGGGGTTTCGGCGTACTCGCGGGAGAGGGCCCAGCAGATGCGCTCGGGCCAGCGGCGGGGGACGCTGACCACCAGGTGGCCGCCCGGCCGGAGCACCCGCAGGATTTCGGCGACGGCCCGGCCGGGGTCCTGCACGTGCTCGAGCACCTCCGCGCAGATGGCCAGGTCGAAGCGTTCGGCGCCGAACGGCAGCTGCAGGCCATCGGCCGCGCACAGCGACCAGCAGCCGCCGCCATGCGCGCCCAGGCGGTCGTGCAGCTGCAGCCGCGCGCGCGCCTTTTGCAGCTCATCCTGCGCGGGGTCGAGCCCGACCACCATCAACCGCGGCTGCTGATAGGCCGCGGTGACGTGGCGGCCGCTGCCGCAGCCGACATCCAGGACGCGGTCGTGCGCCCTAAGATCCAGACAGGCGAAGTCGACGGTGTGCATCCATGGCCTCACGGTAGATCGAGACCGTGCGCTCGGCGGCCTGCCGCCAGGTGAAGTGCCGGTGAACGCGGTCGAACCCCGCCCGCCCGAGGCCTGCGGCGGCGCCCGGGTCCGAGAGCAGCCGCAGGATCGCCGCCGCCAGGGCCTGCGGGTCGGCCGGGGGCACCAGCAGACCCGCATCTCCGACCACCTCGGGCAGCGCCCCGCCGGTCGTGGCGACCACCGGCACCGCACAGGCCATCGCCTCCCCGGCCGGCAGCCCGAACCCTTCGTAGATCGACGGCACGACGGCCACGGCCGCGCGCGCATATTGGGCGACGAACTCCTCGTCGCTGATCCGGCCGGTAAATTCGACCCAGCGGCCGATGCCCAGCTCGCCCACCAGACGCTCCACCGCACCGCCGGGCCGGGGCGTGCCGATCACCGCCACCCGGATGTGGTTGCGCCGCTTTAAAATCTCGGGCACGGCGCCCAACAGGTGGGTCAGCCCCTTGAGGGGCATGTCGGCGCTGTTGGTCACGATGATCCGGCCGGGCTCCCGCGCAACTGCCGGCAGCGGACGAAACAACGCGGTGTCGATGCCGTTGGGGATGACGCGTAGGCGCTCTTCCGGGATCCCGAAGTCGCGGCAGATCTCCCGCCGCGCGCTGGCGGACACGGTGACGATCGGGTCCAGGCGGCGCGCCACCCGCTTCTGCATGCCGAGAAAAGAGTACCACCACCACTGCTTCAGTTTGCCCCGCACGGTGGTCTGCTCGCGCACGGCCATGCGCCGGTCGATGGTTGCGGGGTGGTGGATCGTGGCGACGAGGGGCTGCCTGCGGCTGAGACTGCCGATCCCGTAGGAGAGGCTCTGGTTGTCGTGCAGAACGTCGAAGCAGGGTCGCTGCCGCCTGAAATACCTGAGGGCTCTCAGCCCGAAGGTGAAGGGCTCGGGAAACCCCATGCTGGAGACCCCCAGCCATTCGATCACGTTGATCGGGTCGGCGAGCTCCCTCAGCCATGGCACGCGGAAGGGGTCGGCGGGGTTGTAGAGGTCCAGTCCCGTCAGCTGGACCTGCCGGATGCCCGCATCCAGGCGCAGCCGCGGCGGCCCGCAGAGCACGGTCACGCCGTGGCCCAACTCCCGCAGCGCCCGGCTCAAGTTTTTGACGTACACGCCCTGTCCGCCGCAATGGGGGTTGCTGCGGTAGCTGAGCAGGCAGATCTGCAGGGCGCCGTTCGGCGCGGTGTCGGTTCGCTTCAAGATGATCGGCCTTTGTCCCTGGTTGACCGCAGCGGTCCGTTTCTCCCGTCGGGCCCGGAAAAGACACCCGCAGCAGGCTGCGGCCAAACCCGCATCCGGCCGTCAGCCATGGCGCGCGGCGATTTGGAAAGCGCAGCCTATTCTATAGGATGTGAGCATTTCCAAGAGCCGCGCAACGCTGGATCGCGGCCTCAAGACGCCGTTTATCCGCAGCCTGTTAGCGGGCGATGCCGGCCTTCGTCAAGCAATTTTTCCGGCGGGCAGCCGGGCCGGCCGCCGGTTCGGCGGTAAAGTTTTTCCGCCAACGGGCCGATAGTGCAAAAGAGCGGCCGCGGGGGCGATACGGCGGCGGCTCGCCATCTCATTCCTCGGGGGGCACGTCCACTCATGGAGCGCACTTCCGGGCCGGGCGGACCGCCGGTCGCCGGTCTTCAACCGCAATGAATCCGCATCCGCAGGCCACGCTGCTGGTCGTCGACGACGAGGAGAGCATTCTGCAGCTCGTCGGCGAGTATTTCCGCCGCCGCGGCTACCGTATTTTTACCGCACCGGACGGCTCCCAGGCCCTCGCCCTGCTCGGCCGCGAGACGGTGGACTGCTGCTTCACCGACATCCACATGCCGGGGATGAGCGGACTGGAGCTGGCCGAACGCATCCACGAAATCGACAGCTCCCTGCCGGTGATCGTGATGACGGGCCACCCTTCGCTGGAGACCTCCATCCAGACGCTGAAGCAGGGCGTGGTCGATTTCCTGATCAAACCCGTGGACCTCAAGCAAATGGAATTGAGCTTTCAGCGGGTGCAGCGCCAGCGCCGGATCTTCATGGAGAACCTGCTGCTCAAGCAGGAGGTCGAAGGCAAGGATCGGCTCGAGGCCCTCAACCGCGAGCTGCTCGCAAAGATCGATGAACTCGCCACCTTGAACCGGATCATGGGCAGCTTCGCCACAACGGGCACGACCTCGCATGTCTTCCAGCGCGCCGTGGACACCGCGGTCGATGTCGTGCAGGCGGATGCGTCGCAGTTTTTCATCATCGACGCATCCGGCGGCAGGCTCTGCCGGGTGGCGGCGGCGGCAAAGGCGGGCCCGACGGCTCCGCCCGCACCGGAGCGCGACGACGCCCCGGCCGAGCTCATCATGAACGTCCAGGCCGATGGGTTGCCGCTGCTGGTAAACGGCGGCGGGGATGCCGCGAGCGGGCTGCCCACCGGGGTGAACTCCTGGATGGCCGTTCCGGTCAAAATCCGCGACAAGGTCCTCGGGGTGCTCACGGCGGCGGCCATGAGCGGACGAGCGCCCTTCACCGCGAAAGAGTTGTACTACCTATCCGTCACGACCCAGAGCGCCGCCGGCGCCGTCGAGACCCTGGCGGTCTACGAGAACATCTACGAGAACCTCTTCGCCACCCTGTACGGGTTCGTCAATGCGTTGGAGGCGCGGGACCTCTACACGCGCCAGCACTCCAGCCGGGTGACCGACATCGCCCTGCTCCTGGCGCGGGAGCTGGGATGCTCCGCCGAGGAGCTGAACGTTTTGAACTTTGCCGGCCCGCTGCACGACATCGGCAAAATCGGCATCCGCGACGACATCCTGCTCAAGCCGGGCCGGCTCACCGCCGAAGAGTACGCCAAGATCAAGGAGCACCCGGTCATCGGCGCGAACATGCTCAATCAGCTGGGCTTGTGGGACTGCGAGCGCCGGATCATCCGCGCGCACCACGAGCGCTTCGACGGGGCCGGATACCCCGACGGGCTCAGCCGCGAGAGCATCCCGTTTCTCGCCCGCATTCTCTCGGTCGCCGACGCCTATGACGCGATGGCCTCGGACCGCGCCTACCGCAACCGGATGGAGTCGCGTGCGATCCTGAACATCCTCGCCGAGAACGCCGGCTCCCAGTTCGACCCCCGGGTGGTGGAGGCCTTCACCACCCTGCACGGGGCCGGGAAGATTCTCCCCGCTGAGCAAAAGGGCTGAGCCGCGCCGTTTTCCCTCCCCGCGAACGGCGGGCTCCAATTCGATCCGCCTCGAGCCGCACTGAAAACTTCGGGCCCACCCCGGCCGCACCGTGTCCGCTCCGGCGGATCCCGCTGCGTGTTGCAAGCCGGCGAAAGGGCGGGTATCATCCGCAGGAGGAAGGAATTTTCGGCGGTCCGCCCCTCGTCGACCGGAAAGGGCGCTCCCGTGGGCCATGAAGCGGTCATACTGCTTGCGGTAGTGTGCGCAGCGCTGGTGCTCTTCATCGGCGGCTGGCTGCGCGTGGATGTGGTAGGGTTGCTGGTGCTCTCGGCCCTGGCGCTGACGGGCCTGGTCTCGGCCGAAGAGGCGTTGGCCGGCTTCAGCAGCCCCGCCGTCGTCACCGTGTGGGCCATGTTCATCCTATCCGCCGGCCTGACGCGCACCGGCATCGCCCATCGCCTCGGAGAGCCGCTGCAGCGGTTCGCGACGCGCAGCGAAGCCCTGCTGCTGGCGGCCTTGATGGTGGCGGCCAGCCTGCTGTCGGCGCTCGTCAACACCGTCACCGTCGCCGCCATCCTGCTGCCGGCGGCCATGGAGCTTTCGCGGCGCAGCGGCCGCCCGGCGTCCCGCCTATTGATGCCCTTGGCGCTCGGATGCCTCCTGGGAGGCCCCTTCACCGGGATATCGACCCCGTCCAACATTTTGGTGACCGACGCCCTGCGCGCCGCCGGTCTGCGGGCCTTCGGCATTTTCGACTTCACGCCGATCACTGCGACCATCGTCCTTTCGGGCGTCGTTTTCGTCGTGCTGGTGGGGCGCCGTTTGCTGCCCGCCGGCGGTGCCGGGGGCGGCGATGACGCCCGTCGGCTGCTGGCCGCCTCCTATCAGCTGGACACGCACCTTTTCACCCTGCGGATCCCGCGCCCCTCCCCCTTGGCCGGCCGCACGCTGTCCGAAAGCCGCCTGGGCTCGGCCCTGCAGCTGACGGTGCTGGCGCTCCAGCGCAAGGGGCTTCTGACGCTCGCCCCCCGACCCGATGAGCTCCTGCAGGCGGAGGACCTGCTCATCGTGCACGGCCACCCCGACCGCCTGCGGCGGTTTCACGGCAGCCAGCATCTCCAGACGGAGCCCTTGGACCTCTTCCGCGACCTGCTGCCACGATGCCTGGCGGTGGCCGATGGGCGTGTCACGGACGCCTCGCCGCTTCGAGGGGCCACGCTGCGGGAGAGCGGCCTGCGCAGCCGGCATCGGGTCCACGTGCTGGCCCTGTACGGGCCCTCCGGGGCGGAGGTCAAGGATCTGCGATACCACCGGATCGCGGAGGGGGACCGGCTGCGGCTGCAGGCAGAGCGGGGGGCGCTGGAGGAAGTGGCGCGCCTGGGCCTGGTCGCCGATCTGCGGTTTCCGGATGCGGACGAACTGCGGGCCGAGGCCGGCAGCCTCCCCCGCCTGCTGGCGGTGCGCGTCCCGCAAGGGTCGGTGCTGGTGGGCCATGATCTGATCGAAAGCCGTTTCGGGACTGGATTCGGACTGACCGTCGCGGGCATCGTGCGCAACGCCGAGCTGATGTGCATGCCGCCGCCGAGCGAAACGGTGCAGGCCGGCGATCTGCTCCTGCTTCAAGGATCGCCCCGCGACTTGGAGGTCCTCAACGGCCTGCAGGCGATCGACGTCGAAGAGCAGGCCTCCAGCCTTGCGGCCGACCTGGAGTCGCAGCAGATCGGCGCCACCGAGGTGTTGCTTTCCCCCCGGACCACCCTTGCCGGGCGAACGTTGGCGGAGCTTCTCTTTCGCGATCACTACGGAATCAGCGTGCTCGCCATCTGGCGCAAGGGCCGGGCCTATCGTACGGGCCTTCAGGACATCCCCCTGCAGTTCGGCGATGCGCTGCTGGTCTACGGCCACCGCAGCAACCTGGCGGCCTTGGCGCGCGATCCGGAGTTCATTGTTCTGGACGAGGCCGCCGCCCGAGCGCCGCGCCTGGAAAAAGCCGCTGTCGCCGCCGCCATCATGGCGGCCGTGCTCTTGAGCGCCATCCTCGGCCTGGTGCCGATCGCGATCGCCGGGTTGAGCGGGGCGGCACTGATGATCCTCTGCGGGTGCCTGAGCATGGAGGAGGCGTATCGCGCGATCGAATGGAAGGTCGTCTTTCTCATCGCCGGCATGCTTCCGCTGGGAGCCGCCATCGAGAATACCGGGGTGGCGCAGATGGGGGCTGCGGCTCTCATCGCCGCCGTCGGCGATCAGGGCGTCCGTTGGGTGGTCGCCGCGCTCTTCCTGGTGACCGTGCTGGCCACCCAGATCGTCCCGACAGCGGCCCTGGTGGTTCTGATGGCGCCGGTGGCGCTCGGCGCTGCCGGCACGCTGGGGATCTCCCCGCACCTGCTCATGATGACGGTGGCGATCGCGGCCGCGTCGAGTTTCGCCAGCCCTTTGTCCCATCCCGCGCACCTGCTCGTCATGGGCCCCGGCGGCTATCGCTTCACCGACTATGTCAAAGTCGGCGTGCCGCTGACCCTCGTGGTCTTCTGCGTCTGCGTGTGGCTGCTGCCGGTGTTATGGCCGCCGTGATCCGCTGCGCTTCACCCACCTGTCGGGGGTCTGCCGGATGCGGCACGAATTTAAAAGGGAAGGGGGCGTTGCGCTGTGCCAGAGAAGGAGCGTCTGCACCGTGGCAGGCTATCCATTCGCCGCTTCCGCGAGACGGATTGGCCGGAGGTCTGGCGCATCCTTGCGACAACCTTCAAGGCAGGCGACACCTATGCCTTCCCCCCGGAGAGCAGCGAAGCCGAGATTCACACCATCTGGGTCGACGCCCCGTCTGCAACCTATGTGGCGTGCGCGCCGGATGGGAAAGTGCTCGGGACCTACTTCATCAAGCCGAATCAGCCGGGCTTGGGGGCGCATGTGTGCAACTGCGGCTACGTGGTTGCGGGCGAGGCGCAGGGCCGCGGCATAGCGACGGCGATGTGTGAACATTCGCAGGCGGAAGCGAAAGGGATGGGCTTTCGCGCCATGCAGTTCAACCTGGTGGTGTCCACCAACGAGCGCGCAATTCGCCTCTGGCGGAGACTGGGCTTTGCGGTTGTCGGCAGCCTGCCACGATCCTTCCGGCATCTGCGATTGGGCTATGTCGATGCGCTGGTCATGTATAAAGAGCTCTCGGCAACGGAAACGTCGGTTTGAGCGGACCGAAGGGTGGCCGACGGAGGCGAGCATCGGATGCGCGGAGGCAAACGGCAATCAGCTCGGTCCGTTGGGCGGTCGGCCGATAACCGACCCATCCGTGAACGACCCCCCCTGATGTGGTTTCAGCCAACCGCAGAAGCTTATGGCCCTCCGGATCGTCCGAGGCCCTTGCTCATCTGCAAATTGCCCCGGTCCGATGCCGCTGCGGCATCGCCGCGAGCGACCCGTTTTCTGATACAAATTCGGTGGGCGCAGGTCCCACCTTCTTGATCCAGATCCGTCCGTTTTAAATCAGCCAAGGCCCATCGAACCCCGGCCGTCGGCCAGCGGTCTTGATTACAAAAAGCCCCTATGATAGCCATAACCTGTTGATCATAATTAATTATCCGACACTCTTGACGGCTTTGCCAAATCGGCCCCCGCCTCAGCCGAAAGGGAGCCCGATGTCCCTTAACCTGCTGCTGGTGCTTCTTTCCTTCGTAATCGGCATCGCCCTAACCGACTACATCCGTTCGTTTGATCTTCATGAAAAAGAGCCCCTACCTCAGATGTTTTTGGTTGTCCTGTGGGGAGGAGCCTGGTCCGTCGGCATTTCCGTTTTGACCTACCGGCTGTTGGCAACAACCGGATTGGGCCGGATCGACCATTTCTTCGGCGCGCTTCTTGTCATCGGGCCCGTGGAAGAAGCTGCCAAGCTGTTGGCCCTGTTTTCTTCCTATTTCATCATCCGGAAGCAATTGAATGAACCCACCGATGGGCTCATATACATGAGCTGCGTCGCTTTAGGCTTTTCTTTGATCGAGAATTACTTTTATGCCACCCAAACCCCGGGCTCCGGCACTTTGATCTTTCTCAGACTATTCATATCGACCCCGCTCCACATTTTCGCCAGCATCTTTATGGGCATTGTTCCTTCTGATTTCATTCTGCTACGCGAGCCTTGTTCACGGCTTGTTTGACGCGATTATTTTCAGCCGATCGATGCTGGCGTTTCTAATCATGGTCATTTGCTTCTCTCGCCGCTGGGCGCTGTCGGTGTTGAGCTACTCAACTGCCAAATCTCCGTTCAGGCCGGAAATCAAGGCGTTTATCGGACAATGCCGGACCGAAAGAAAAACAGGGTTGGAGTGTCTCAACTGCGGGAGTCTCAACGATAAAGATACTTATGTGGGGAAGGGATTTTTCGTCCAAAAATGCGACCAATGTCCGTATTATATCGCGACCAAAGGATCCCTGTTCAGGATGTTCCGTTTTTTCGGCTCAGCTTTTGATGACCCGGACCCGTACTACTGGGATGCGAAATTCCATAACCTGCCGTATTCCAGGCTATACAAAGGGAACTACGTGTCCGACCCGAAAAAGTTGGCCTTTTTCCTTCTCGATGAGTTTGGCGAAGCCCTAAATGAGTTCAATCGGTCGCGAATAAGAGATTTTGAGAGCAACTGGTGGTTCCCCAAAAAGCTCCGATCTTCCGCGGATATCGAACAAGCCCCCAACGGCCTGCCCGACAAAGAGAAACCCAAGAATGAATCCGCAACCAAGAATCCAATCGCCATCACCACGGTGCTAATGAGCGTGATAATCGGCACTATCTATGCCTCCACTTCCTTTGATCGGGGGCATTGGGTCACTTTCATTTTTATAGGCTATCCGATTTTAATGTTCCTTTATCTTGCTATTTTTCTGCTGGTTAAACGGTTCCTGAAAAATCGGAAAACTTAAGCGCCTTGCTCGAATCAGTTGCAGAAAGCCTGCAATCATCACGATCGGGCCTTCCGGAAAATGATGCGGGCAACCATTTTCAGTGGCTTTGACCTGGGGCAGAAAATAATTCAATTGGCATGCAAAACCGTAGCCTCGATATCGGCAAGGCGCATGAGAATTGGATGACCTCCTCCAGTTAGGGTTTGGCACGGATGGGCCGGTGCAGGTAAAGATAGTGCATGCGGAGCTTATCGGCTATTATTTGGTCTGTTAGATAGCCGATGGATCATCGGAAAAATAACCGGCCCGCCACTTTTGAGATTGTTTCAGCGAATCACAGTGGTTTTTTGCCCCTAAGGCCCGCCCGCGTCTCAACACAGCTGCAATTTCCCGGATCGCCACCTTTGATCTGCTAAAACAAACCCTTCTTTCAGCACGAGTCAGGTTGCGATAAAGGCACGAATGTAGAGTGTCAAAGCCGGGCTTTTTTTGTGCTGAATTTTGGTTCGCCGCAAGTCCCTGGGCGTTTGTGGCAAGCTCTTATCGAAGTGATCACAACCGCGGATCACGCTTGCGGGCAAGGCGCATGCCGAACCGAAAGCGCAGCAACCTTCATAGGGTGTGAGCACGTTCGCGAGGCCTGCAACGCAGCCCCCAGCCGTCAGACGGGGTTGCGAAACCACTTCTAAACAGTCGGAGAGGCGGTGCCGCCGGTGTTGCGGGAACTATGACCCGTCGGGCAAATCCAAACGGGTGCGCCAAGACCCAGTGCCGATCTGGCAGTGCGCCGCAGTTGTTGAATTTAAAAAAATCGCGGTGTCGAAGAACCGTTAAGCACGATGTGGACCCTTCAAAAAAAGAGGTTTCTTTTTCCATCTGCCGGCCTGGGGCCGGTGCCGACTTTCGTGCGGATCGCCCCAGCGGTTGGATAACGCGCGATTCAGTGGAAGGTGCGGCGGGAGAGGTCATACTCGTCCCAGGGAAACAGGTCCTGGTTGACTGGAATCTCCTGGGCGCTGATTTGATGGGTCTGCGCGTTCAATAGCATCCTTTCGACCAGAAGTCGCTCACCGGGTTGGAGGGTGGTTTGGTTCAGCCGGGCCAGGGCTTTATCCAAGTCAAATACGATCGGCTGATCCGAAAGCAGCATGATGCCGCCGAGGAATCCCGGCCCGTGGAAGGCTTTGACATGCGGAAAAACCGAGGCGGCCGTCGCCGCCGTGCGCTCCGTGGGGATCCATTGCGCGACCAGGCCGCCGGGGTTCAGCCTGGAGAGCAGCAGCTGGTAGAACTCCTGGGTGTACAGACACACCCCGCAGGCCCACCAGGTGATCGTCGGGTCCGAGACAATTACATCGTAGAGGCCTTTTTGGTGCAGCAGGTAACGCCGCCCGTCATCGATGATCACACGGGCGCGGTGGTTGTCGAAGAGTCGGCTGTATTCCGGTTTGTTCCCCAGCCACTTCCGCAGCAGCGTCTCCTCGCCGCCGAAGAGCTCAACCACCTCCAGTTTCTGAAGCTGCGAATCAGCGGCCATGGCCGAGGGGGTTGACCCGATGCCCAGACCGATCGCCAGGCTGCTCCTGGGGTTTTCATGCACAAAAAGGGGCAGGAGCCCCAGGGTCAGGTGAAATCCATCGAAGGGGAAGGTGCCCTGCCAGAAGCCGCCGCCTTGGGCGATCGTGGCGGTATTGCTGGTTTTGTCAAGCAGTTTGAGGGCGACGATGCCGGTGCGGTCTTCGACGGAGTAGAACTCCTCGGGACCAATGCGGTAAAAGGCGGCCCACAGCCGGTTGGTCTGCGGCAGGACCAGGAGAAAGAGCAGTGGAACCAGAGCAAAGCCGAGCATCCTC
>JALOOU010000174.1 GCA_025454255.1 Desulfobacterales bacterium
TGAAACTCGAAACTGCCTTCACGATGGACACGTCCAGCATTAAATACGGCCAGGGGGTCACCCGCGAGATCGGGTACGACATGGAGGAGCAGGGCTGCCGGCGGGTCATGGTGGTGACCGATCCCAACCTCGGTAAGAGCGGCCCCGTCGCCGTCACGCTCGAGGCCTTGCGCGGGCGCGGCATCGATACCGTGCTGTTCGATCAGGCCAGCGTCGAGCCGACGGACCTGTCGTTCAAGGAGGCCATCGCCTTTGCCGTGAACGGTCGGTTCGACGGCTACGTCGCCGTCGGCGGCGGCTCCAGCATGGACACCTGCAAGGCCGCCAACCTGTACGCGACCCACCCCGCCGATTTCATGACCTACGTCAACCCGCCCATCGGCAAGGGCACCCCCGTTCCGGGGCCTCTGAAACCCATGATGGCCATTCCCACCACGGCCGGGACCGGCAGCGAGACCACCGGCGTCACGATATTCGACTACCTCGAAATGGGCGCCAAGACCGGTATCGCCAGCCGCGCCCTGCGGCCGATCCGCGGCATCATCGACCTGGAAAACACCCGCACCATGCCGAAGATGGTGGCGGCTTGCACGGGCCTGGACCAGTTGACCCACGCGTTGGAAGCGCTGACCACCCTGCCCTACAACCAGCGCCCGGCACCCGAGCATCCGCGGCTGCGGCCGGCCTACCAGGGCGCCAACCCCATCAGCAACATTTGGGCCTCCCGTGCCATCGAGATGATCTCGAAGAACCTCGTACGAACCATCGAGGATCCGTCGAACGATGAGGCGCGCGGGGAGGTGCTGCTGGCCGCCACGTATGCCGGCATCGGTTTCGGCAACGGCGGGCTTCATCTGGCCCACGGCATGTCCTACCCGGTCTCAGGAATGGCCATGGCGCGGGGTTATGTCCCCGATGGATACCCACCGGGGCATCCGCTGGTCCCCCACGGCATGGCCGTCTGCCTGAACGCCCCGGCGGTGTTTCGCTTTACGGCGCCGGCCAATCCGACCCTTCACCTCTATGCCGCGCAACTCATGGGCTGTGACGTTTCCCAGGCCAAACCGGAAGAGGCGGGTGAGATCCTGGCAGGTGCCATCATTGACCTCATGCGCAAGGTCGGAATTCCCAACGGGTTGTCAGCCGTCGGCTTCGGGCCTGCGGATCTCGACAAGCTGGTGGCGGGCACCCTGCCCCAGCACCGGGTGACCAAGCTTTCGCCGAGACCGGCCGGGCCCGATGAACTTCGACAGCTGTTCCTGGATTCGATGACGCTTTGGTAGAGTCGGGTATGACGGACAGCCCACCAACAGAAACCATTGAAGATCTCAAGAAACAGCTTGAGATGTACCGGCTGATTTTCGAAAGCATCCACAACGGCGCGATGGTGACCGACGCCGAGGGGATCATCACGCACTTCAACAAGTTCTATGGCCAGTTCCTGGGGGTCGATCCCGACGCCCAGATCGGCCGACATTGCACCGATGCCGTCGAGAACTCCCGCATGCACATCGTCGCCCGGACCGGCAAGGCCGAAATCAACCATTCCCAGCTGATCCGTGGCCAGAAAATGGTGGTCCAGCGGGTGCCGATCGTCAGGGGAGGAAACGTCATCGCCGTGTTCGGCCAGGTGATGTTCAAAGACATCAAGGACGTCGGCAAGCTGGCTCACGAGTTGTCCCTGCTGGAATCCAAGGTGAAACTCTATGAGGAGGAGCTTCTTTCCCTGCGCTCCACCCGTTATACCTTCGAGAGCATCATCGGGAAGAGCGATGCCATCCAAAATCTGAAGCGTGAAGCGCTCAAGGCGGCCGCCAACAGCTTTCCGGTGCTCATCACCGGCGAGAGCGGCACCGGCAAGGAGCTGTTCGCCCAGGCCGTCCATCACGCCAGCGCACGCCGGCTCCATCCCTTTGTCCGCATCAACTGCGCCGCCATCCCCCGGGACCTGCTCGAATCCGAGCTGTTCGGTTATGAAAAGGGCGCTTTCACCGGAGCCAAGACCGAGGGCAAGCCCGGCAAGTTCGAACTGGCCCACGCCGGAACCATTTTCCTCGACGAAATCGGCGATCTGCCTGCTGAAATGCAGCCGAAGCTGCTGCGGGCGATCGAGGACAAGGAGTTCGAACGGGTCGGAGGGACCCGGGTGGTGAGGTCCGATTTCCGGGTGGTCGCCGCCACGAATCAAAACCTGGAAGGCATGCTGGCGACCGGCCGGTTTCGCAAAGACCTGTTCTACCGCCTGAATGTCATTTCGTTGAACATTCCACCGCTGAGGGATCGGCCCTCGGACATTCTCGCCATCACCGACCACTTTCTGGAGCAGACCGCACGGGAGGCCAATCTCGAAGGCCTTTCGATCGACAAGGAGGCCGAACGCGCCCTGCGCGCCTATCAGTGGCCGGGCAATGTCCGGGAGCTGGTCAATGTCCTCGAGCGCAGCGTCTCGTCCCTGGAGGGCAACGCCATTCATATCACGGATCTGCCCTTCTACATCCCACGCGGCAACCGCCGCAACGACCCGCGTCAGCCGACCTCCCTGCGCGAAATGCAGTCGCACGCGGAACGGGAAGCCGTCTGGACGGCGCTCAAGGAAGCAAATTTCCACAAAGCCCGCGCCGCCCGGGCCTTGGGGATTCACCGCACGCTCCTATACAAAAAGATGAAAAAATACGGCCTGCCGCTGCGCCCGCCCGAGTGACGCCGCACCGGGCCTCAACCTCCCCTCTCGATGGATCCGTTCGAAAACGCTATAACCCGGTCAGCGATTCTTTTCACTTGCTCAAAATAGTGAGAGACTACAAGGAGCGTCAATCGTTCTTTGAGGCTCACCATCAGCTCCTCGATCACTCGACCGGCCGTCTCGTCGAGCGAGGAGGTCGGCTCGTCCAGCAGCAGCACCTGCGGTTCGAGCACCAGCGCCCGGGCGATGCAGAGCCGCTGCTGCTGCCCGCCCGAAAGGGTCAAGGCGTTATCGCCCAGGCGGTCTTTGACTTCTTCCCAAAGATACGCACGCCGGAGAGCCGCCTCGACGCTTG
>JALOOU010000175.1 GCA_025454255.1 Desulfobacterales bacterium
TGGTGAACCACCGGCGCAAGCTTCTCGTGGTGGAGCGCACCGGCTGGGGCAAGAGCCTGATTTACTTTATCAGCACACGGGCCCTGCGCGATCGAGGGCAGGGGCCGAGCCTGATCGTTTCCCCGTTGCTCGCCTTGATGCGCAACCAGCAGGCCGCCGCAGAGCGCCTCGGAATCCGCGCCATCAGCATCAACTCCGCCAACCGCGCCGAGTGGCCTGCCCTTCAAGCCCAAATTCTCGGTAACACCGTCGATGCGCTGCTCATCTCACCCGAGCGGCTGGCCAACGAACAGTTCGTGGAGGCGGTGTTGCTGCCGGTGGCCAACCGCATCGGTCTCATGGTGGTGGACGAGGCGCACTGCATCTCCGACTGGGGCCACGACTTCCGGCCGGACTACCGGCGTCTGGTTCACATCCTCAAGTTGATGCCGCCGAACATCCCCGTCTTGGGCACGACCGCCACCGCCAACAACCGGGTTCTCGATGACGTGAAGGCGCAACTGGGCGGGTTCGACATCCGGCGCGGGCCCCTCATGCGGGAGAGCCTGCACCTTCAAACCCTGCGGCTGGCGGACCAGGCTGAACGATTGGCGTGGTTGGCGCAATATGTCCCCAAGTTCGCCAGCACCGGGATTATCTACACCTTGACGAAGAAGGATGCCGAGCAGGTGGCCGGGTGGTTGCGGCTGAACGGGGTCGAGGCCCGTGCCTATTACAGCGGGGTAACGGCGGAAGGCTTCCAGGATGCGGCGGCCTACCGGGAGCATCTCGAAGAGCAGCTCCTCGGCAACGGACTCAAGGCCCTGGTGGCGACGACGGCCTTAGGCATGGGATTCGATAAACCGGACCTTGGTTTCGTGATTCACTACCAGGCGCCGGGGTCCATCGTAGCGTACTATCAGCAGGTCGGTCGGGCCGGCCGGGCGATGCATCGGGCCCTGGGATTGTTGATGGCGGGCGGCGAGGACGAAGAGATCCACGAGTTCTTCCGGACGACGGCGTTTCCCGGTGACCAGCGGGTTCAGGCCATTCTTCAGGCGCTGGAAAAGAGCGACGGGCTCAGCATCCGGCAGCTGCAGGCCGAGGTAAACCTGATGGAACGTCAGATCGAGCAGGTGCTCAAGTACCTCAGCGTCGAAAATCCGGCCCCGGTTATCCGGCAAGGGGCTCTGTGGACCCGCACCCCGGTGCCGTATCGGCAGGATCGCGACCGCATCCGGCGCTTGACCGAAAAGCGGGAGATCGAGTGGCAGGAGGTCCGGGGGTATGTTGACACCGCCGAGTGCCTGATGGCATACCTCGGGCGGGCCTTGGACGACCCGCACCTCGCCCGGTGCGGCAAGTGCGCCAATTGCATCGGCAGGCCGGTGGTGCCGGTGGGGATTGATCCGGAGTTGACCGGCCAGGCGCTGCAATTCTTGAGGCAATCGGATCTCACCATCGAGCCGCGGGTTCAGATCCCGAAAGGGGCTTTTATCCACTACGCGCTCAGCGGCAACCTCCCGGTTCAAGAGCGTGCTGAAATCGGGCGTGTCCTGTCCCGCTGGGGTGACGCGGGGTGGGGGCGGCTTGCGGCGGACGACAAGCATGCCGGTCGTTTCCGCGACGAACTGGTGGAGGCGGCGGCCGACCTGATTCGCGCGCGGTGGCGACCGGAACCACCCCCTGCGTGGGTAACCTGTGTGCCGTCACTGAAACACCCGGAGCTGGTGCCGGATTTTGCGGAACGCCTGGCGCGGAAGTTGGGGTGGCCGTTCCATAACGTGGTGTCAAAGGTCAAGGACAACCAGCCCCAAAAATCTCAAAACAACAGCTGGCACCAGTGCCGCAACCTCGACGGCGCGTTTACCGTGAAAAAAGGAGTACCCCCGACACCCGTGCTGCTGGTCGATGACATGGTGGACTCCCGCTGGACCCTGACGGTGATCGCCGCCCTGCTGCGCCAGGCCGGCAGCGGACCCGTGTTTCCCATGGCCCTGGCGGCCACATCCACAAACGGCTGACGATGCTGACGCACACCACCCAGGCGGTATTGCTGCTCACGGCTCATTTCTCGAAGCCCGCCCCGGGAGACCCCGCGCCGCTCTCGCCCGGCGAGTGGGGGCGCTTCGCCCGGTGGCTGAAGGAGCAGGGGCGGACCCCCGAAGCGCTGCTGGCGGGAGACCCCTTTCTCCACTTGGAAGGCTGGAGGGACGACAAGATCCCCGTCGCGCGCATCTGCGCCTTGCTCGCCCGCGCCTCCGCCCTGGCGCTGGCTCTTGAGAAATGGCAGCGGGCCGGGCTATGGGTCGTCACACGGTCCGACCCCGACTACCCCGCCCGCCTTAAACAGAAGCTCAAGAGCCACTCGCCGCCGTTTTTTTTCGGCTGCGGCAACCGGCAGCTGTTGAACGGTGGGGGGCTGGCCGTCGTGGGGTCCCGCGATATCGGAGTGATTGCTGACCGGCTGCTCACGGCGGCGACCTCCTCGAAGTACCGCCCGGCCCTCATGGCCATGAACCTCGTCCTGATCTCGCCCTTCAACCCGGAGGCCGGTTTCGACGTCGGCAACGCGATGGCGCGAAACAAGTACGTTTACTGCCTGGCGGATGCCGCCGTGGTGGTCCACTCGGGCACCAAGGGCGGCACCTGGAACGGTGCGTTGGAGGATCTTCGGCATGACTGGGTGCCGATCTGGGTGAAACCGACGGATGACCCCAAGACCGGCAATGCCGCGCTCGTAGCCCGCGGCGCCCGCTGGCTTCCGGAGGAGCTGAGCTTGCCGGTCATCGGCCGGCTGTTCGAACGGCCGTCGCCTGTGGAAGGCCCTCCGGAAGCAGCCGGCTTCGGCGACACGCCCGTGATACCCATGCAAAAATCGGTTGGCGAAGATGGGGCCGGGTTCGAGCGGGTGACGATTGCCGCAAGCGAGGAGTGGAGGGGCTTCGAAAAAATGAGCTTCTACGAGATTTTCCTGAGACGCCTGGAAACCCTGACCGCCGGAGAACCCAAGAGCGCCCAGCAGCTGCTCGGTGAGCTCGATGTCTGCAAAAGCCAGCTGAGCGCCTGGCTGAAGAGGGCCACGCAGGAGGGGAAGCTCAAAAAAACGAAAACGCCGGTGCGCTACGCATGGCACGACCCGGCTGTGAAACCCAAGCAGGTTTCGATTTTTTGAAAATGACGACATTGTAAAAAAACCGGCCGACACGTATTGCAGCGCTTCAATTCAGTCGTCATGGTTGTCGCTTCGCGGATCGGCCGGCGAGCGCAACCCCGGCTGCGGCAAGCCCCATGCCCAGCCAGGCGAGCGGCGGCATGGTTTCGTCGATCACAAACCAGGCGATGAGGGCGGCGGTCGGCGGGATGAGGAAAAAGAGGGCCGACACCCGCGAGGCCTCCCCGCGCCGGATCATGGCGAGCAGGAGCGTCACCGACACCAGCGAGTTGCCCACGGCAAGGTAGAACAGGGCGGCGATCATCGGGCCGGTCCAGGAAACCGACATGCCCTCCAAGGTCCAGGCCAGCGGCAGAACGGCGGCGAAGCCGACGCCGTATTGAATCAGGTTCGAGCACACCGGGTGCTGGGCGATCCCGAAGCGCTTTTCGTAAAGGGTGGCGGCGGTCATCGCTAAAAGAGCGCCGAAGGAGCAGAGGATGCCGGTCGCCGCCGTGGCATCGACCGCCGAGCGGGTCAGGATGACGAGAGCGGCGCCCAGCACCCCCAGGCTCAACCCCACCCATTGAACCACTCCCACCCGTTCGTGTACGAGCACGGGGGCCAGAAACCCCACCAGTATCGGCTGCAGCGAGAGGATCAGGGCCTGGAGTCCGGCTGAGACGCCGAGCCGCATGGCGACATAGGCCAGACCGAAATAGAGGGTTTGAACCAGGATGCCGATCACCACCTGGTGCCCCCATTCCGCCGGTCGGCGTGGCAGGGGCGGCCGCATCACAAGAAACAACGGCAGCAGCACGGCCAGGACCACCCCGTAGCGCAGGGCGAGGTAGGTGATCGGCTCCGCATAGGCGATCCCGGCCCGCAGCGCAGTGAACCCGCCCGACCAGAGCAGGATGAAGAGCGCCGGGGCCCCGTACGACCAAAACGGCGAGCTGCCTTTATCGCCGGGAGCTGAAGGGTGAAGCGGCTGCACGTTCAGACCCACCTTTCATCGCCACAGGGCATGCAGGGGAAATTCCGAGCTGCCCGGGAGGGCTCTCGGGCAGTGGGGAGGGCGGCGGGAGCGTGATGGAGATCCGACTCGACCTCAGTCGGCATTGCGTCGAAACCGAAATCAAGAGGAACTGATGGCGATCCATGTGGTCCGGCTTGGAAGCGAAAGAGGGGCAGGGGAGGGGCTGCGGATCGGAACGGTGCGGCGGCCGCCGCGCGGGGTCCCGAAGGCGGAATTCGGCTCGCGCAACTTCTACGATGTCTGGCTGCCCGATCTCGCCCCGAGCGAGGCGCTTCTCAAGCTCGGTCAGGCCGCAGCCGCCGGCGATGAGCAGTGGCGCAGCTTCGCCAGGCGCTACCGCGCCGAGATGAATCAGCCCGAGAAGATCCGCCTCCTCGATCTGCTGGCAGCCCTCTCCCGGCAGGCCGATTTCGCGATCGGATGCTACTGCGCCGACGAGAGCCGCTGCCACCGCTCGGTGCTGCGCGAGCTCCTGGCAGCCCGCGGTGCCCTGCTGGCGTAATCCGATTACATCTCCCAGACGGCATCGCCGCAGAACCGCCCGTGGTCGCGGGCCAGGAACGCCTCGATGTCGCGGCGGATATCGCCCAGGCGAAAAGAGCTGCCGTGACCGGGGTAGCAGCGGGTCGCATCGGGCCAGGCGAGAACGACCCGTCGCAGGGTCACCAGGGTGTTCTGAAATTCCTCCGGTCTCCAGGTCTTGCCGGGACCGCCTTCAAAGATCGTGTCGCCAACGATGATTTTCTCCTCCCCTTCAATGCAGATGCAGATCTGGTCGGGCGTATGGCCGGGGGCGTGCAGGACCGTCAGCCGGTGCCGCCCGACTGCGACGGCGGCGCCGTCTTCAAGCCCGCGGTCGACGGCGCCCCCGGCAAACGCAGGGTGGGCCATGACCGGGACCCTGAGCGCAGTGCGCATCGCCTCCAGCGCGCCGGTGTGATCAGGGTGGGAGTGGGTGAGGAGAATTGCGACGGCACGGGTGCCGGCCAGCATCTTCTCCAGGGTCTCGGGTTCGGCCCCCGGGTCGACCAGGACGCTCTCACCGGTCTCCGGGCAGGCCAGGACGTAAGCGTTCACCTGCCAGGGCCCGACCGGCCGGACCCTCAGAATCATCTTCGTCATTGGTCTGCCTGCCTCGCGCCGCCCGCATCCCGGCGCTTCAGCGTTTGTATCTGCCCATCAACCGCCCTTCGGACAGGATGTGACCCTTCATTGCGGCTTCCAACTGGGCCTTGGTGCAACCGCTCGCAAGGTCGAGCATCGTGTCCAGTGCGTAGAGCTTGAAAAAATAGCGGTGCGTCCCGCCGGGGGGGCAGGGGCCGCCGTAGCCCAGCCGGCGGAAGTCGTTTTTGCCGTGCCGGGCGCCGTTCGTGAGGGTGGCCTCCGCGGGGAGGCCGGCCGGCAGTGCACCGGTCTCGGCCGGGAGGTTGAACACCACCCAGTGCACCCAGGTGCCGACCGGTGCGTCCGGATCGTCGCAGATCAGCGCGAAGCTCTTGGTTTCAGACGGCGCGCCGGTCCATTTGAGGTCGGGTGAGATGTCCTCACCGTCGCAGGTGTGCTTTTTGGGGATCATGCCCCCTTCGACAAAGGCGGAAGAAGTGACGGTGATGGCCATGGCGGCACCTCCGATTGAAATGGTTACGTTGAAGAGGGCAAGAAAAAGGAGGCTGATTCGGGCCATGGGAATCATAATCCCGCCTTGAACTGCGAAAAGGCCCTCAGAAGTCTTTTGTCCAATGTGACCAACTCGGCGGCCGTGGCCCTGGCCAGCCAGAGGTAGGATGCGTCGTAAGTCGTCAGGCGGGCTTTGGCCGCCAGTTCCATGACCTCTACATGGTCCACTTCAAGGAGTTCTATCTCCAAGTGCTCGGCCATGCGGAAGGCTTCACGAATCTGCTTCGAATAAACGGGGTGACGTGCGATCTTTTTGAAGGCGATGCTTGCCACTTCGAACCAGAGCAGGTAGGGTGCGACCAGGGTCGAATCTGAAAGTGTTTCAGCCACCGCTTCCGCCTCCGGCTCACCAAAAACGAGCGCTCCCAGGGCCGATGCATCCAACACCTTAACGGCCATCCCGGTCCTCTCTAACCAGCGCAGGTGACTCGGCCGGGGTGCGCAAACCCATCGCGCGGATATTCATGAGAAATTCGGAAGGGCTCAGAGGAGCGCTTTTGCCGGCGGCCGCCTCAAGAATGGCCATCAATTCCCCCTGAAGGGATCGGTGGTTTTTCGCCGCTCGTTTACGCAACTCTGCGGCGGTTTCGTCCGGTACGTTTTTGATCGAAAAGTTAACCGGCATGGTGTTTCTCCTGGTTGCATTACAGATCCAATTTAGATTCAAAATGAATCTATGTCAAGCCGGGTCACGCAACGGGTCCACCATCAGACGCATGGGAGCCGACGCATTCATGGGACTATTTTTTGAACCCGCGCAGGGCCTCAGCCAGCGGGTTGTGGAAGGGCTGCCGGGATTGGGGCTGCGGCGCGCGGCCGGAGACCGGTTTTCGGTGCTTGACCTCGGCGTGCGTTTTCGGCGACCCCTGCGTCTCATCCGGTTTTCGTTTTCCGCTGCGCAGCGAAAGACTGATCCGCTTGCGGTCCGGATCCACCGCCAGCACGGTGACGGTGACCTTTTGCTGGGCCTTGACCACCTCGGCCGGATCGCGGACGAAGCGGTCGGCCATCTCGCTCACGTGCACCAGCCCGTCCTGGTGCACCCCCACGTCCACGAAGGCCCCGAAGCGCGTGACATTGGTGACGATGCCGGGCAGCTGCATCCCCGGTTTCAGGTCCTCCAGGGCG
>JALOOU010000044.1 GCA_025454255.1 Desulfobacterales bacterium
GTAGCCCCAGGGTTTGATCACCATGCAGCCGCGGACCGGCGAGCGCTCGGCCATGTCCGATGCCTTGATCACCTGCTGGTACCACTCCGGATAATCCTCACTTCGGGTCGGCGAAATTGCATGCTTCGGCTGTTTTCCCATCTGCGTTGCGGATCCCCTCTCTGTTGGTTTGGTTCCAGGCCGGCGCGCGGCCGAAACCTATATGAACCCTCTATTCGCCGGGGCGATCGTTTTTCTTCTTGGATCGTATGGCCTCGCCCCTCATGCTCTTTTCGGCCTCGGCCACCTCCTTGAGCAGCACCTCCACCAAGCGCTCTTCCGGAAATTTTTTGACGACCCGTCCCTTGCGGAACAGGATCCCGACGCCGTCGCCGCCGGCGATGCCGATGTCGGCCTCGCGCGCCTCTCCGGGGCCGTTCACCACACAGCCCATGACGGCGATGGTGATCGGCAGGGTGGAGGCCGTCAAGGCCTGCTCGATCCGCGCGACGATGCCGAAAAGGTCGATCCGGGTCCGGCCGCAGGTCGGGCAGGCGATGATTTCAGGCCCGCGCCGGCGCAGGTGGAGGGCCTTTAGGATCTCGAAGCCGACCCGCACCTCGTCCACGGGGTCCCGGGTCAGCGACACCCGCAGGGTGTCCCCGATGCCCTCGGCCAAAAGCATGCCGATGCCCAAGGCGGACTTGACGATACCCGCAAAAAGGGCGCCGGCTTCGGTGACCCCCAGGTGCAGGGCAACGTCCGTGGCCCCGGCAAGCTGACGGTAGGCGGCCACCGTGCGCGCAACGTCCGAGGCTTTGAGCGACACCTTGACGGCCTCAAAATCGAACCCGCGCAGCAGCTCGATGTGCCGCAGTGCGCTCGCGACCATGCCCTCGGCCGTCGCGCCGCCGTATTTTTTGACGATATCCTTCTCGAGCGAGCCTGCGTTGACGCCGATGCGAATGGGGATCCCCCGCTCCTTCGCGCACTCCACCACGGCCCGCACCTTGCGGGCCGCCCCGATGTTGCCGGGATTGATGCGCAGGCCGTCCGCCCCGGCCTGCGCCGCGGCGATGGCCAGCCGGTAGTCGAAGTGGACATCCGCAATGAGCGGGATCCCGATGCGCGCCTTGATGGCGGCAAGCGCAGCGGCGGAGGCGTCATCCGGCACCGCCACGCGCACGATATCGCAGCCGGCCTGCTCGAGGCGCCGGATTTGGGCCACGGTCGCCGCCACATCGGCCGTAGGGGTGTTGGTCATCGACTGCACCGTTATCTGGGCGCCGCCGCCGACGGGAACACCCCCTATGCGGATCTGGCGTGTGAGTCTGCGAACGATCGTCTGCGCCATGAGCAACGTCGCCGATCGAGGGGCCGTGCCGAGGTTGCCGGTCCCCAAAAACTTTGCTATCATCCCTGCTGATGTTCCATGGGGCGCCGGCTCAGGCGAAAGCCTCATGGCTCGGAGCGCCGAATGGGTTCGGAACCGTCCGAATTGGTTGTATATCAGACCCATCGGTTTTGGGCAAACCAGCAGCCGACGAGGAGCCGCCGTGAAAATCAAACCCGATGTGAAGGCCGACTCGCCACCCGCCGCCGAACTGGAGCCTGTCGTCCGGGACGCTCTCCTGAAACGATCACAGGACGGCCTGTTGCCCTGTGCCGTTGTTTTCGACATCGCCAAGGAGCTGAAGCGGCCGCCGGCCGACATCGGCCGGGCGATGGACAGGTTGGATCTTCGGATTGTGAAATGCCAGCTCGGCCTGTTTGGCTACACGCCCGAAAAGAAAATCGTCCGGGCGGCCGAGTCCATCCCGGCCGACACGCAGGCGGCCATCCGCGCCGGGCTCGAAAACGAAAGGCTTCCCTGCCGCAAGGCCTGGGAGATCGCCCGAGAGCTGAAGGTGCCGAAAATGGCGGTGAGCGCCGTCTGCGAGGCCCTGAAAATAAAGATCAAACCCTGCCAGCTGGGGGCGTTTTAGCCGGGAAATCAACCCAACCTCGCCCCCACCCCCACAAAGGGATTGTGGCGTTTTTCCGCGCCGATCGTCGTGTCCGGCCCATGGCCGGTGTGGACGCAAAGGGCATCGCCCAGAACGAAAAGCTTCTTCTGGATGCTCGCCTTGAGCGTTTCGAAATCCCCGCCCGGAAAATCCGTCCGCCCCACCGAGCCCGCAAACAGGGTGTCCCCCACGAAGAGGTGGCCGTCCACCAGCAGCGACACCCCCCCGGGGGTGTGGCCGGGGGTGTGGATCACCCGGAAGGTGAGCTCGCCGACGACGATGCGGTCGCCCTCGTCGATCAGCCGGTCCGGGGGAGGAGAATCCTCGGCGGACATTCCCCACATCGCGGCCATTCGGGACAACTGGCCGAGCAGCGGAGCGTCCGAAGCGTGCGCAGAGATGGGGGCACCGGTGACCTTCTTGAGGCGGGCGTTCGCGCCGACATGATCGAAGTGCCCGTGCGTGTTGATGATCTGGGTGACGGTCAGCCCTGCGTCCGCCAGCGCCATCAAAATCCGATCGGCCTCGTCGCCGGGGTCGATGACGGCGGCTGCACGGCTCTTCTCGCAGCCGACGATGAAGCAGTTGGCCATGATGGGCCCGACGGCCAATGGCGTGATGATCATGAAAACTCCTCCGATGGGCTCCGCTGCGCCGGTGCGTCGGCGAGCGGAGGCGTTTCGTCCGCCGCCGACGGGTCCTCCGCAAAAGGCCGGACCTCGCCCCGCTCGATCGCGGCGCGGATCGTGTCAATAATGCCGTTGATGAAGGCGCCCGAGTCTTCCGTTCCGAATTTTTTGCCGATGTCCACCGCCTCGTTGATGCTCACCTTGGCGGGGATGTCCCTGCAGCTCAGCATCTCGAAGAGGGCGATGCGCATCACATTGCGGTCCACGCCGGACATGCGGTCCAGGGACCAGTTCTCCGAGGCGGACTGAATCAGTGCATCCAGCCGGTCGCGGCGCTGCACCACCCCCTCCACCAGGTGCGTGAAAAAAGGACGCACCTCCGGTTTGGGAGCGAAGCTGGCGCAGAAGCGGCCGAAGGACTCGGCCGTGAAATCATTGCGCTGATCCATGAAAAAAAGCGCCTGCATAGCCAGCTCGCGCGCCTTGCGACGGGTCCCCATGAGGTTTACACCGCATCGAAGAGATTGGCCATCTCCACCGCGGCCATGCCCGCGCTGAAGCCCTTGTTGTCCAGTTTGGTGCCGGCGCGTTCGATCGCCTGCTCGATCGTGTCCACGGTGATCACACCGAAAATGACCGGCAGTCCGGTCTCCATCATCACCTGAGCGATCCCCTTGGAGGCCTCGGCCGCCACGAAGTCGAAATGCGGCGTGGCCCCGCGGATCACCGCCCCCAGGCACACCAGCGCGTCGAAGCGCTTGGTGCCGGCCACCCGTTTCGCCACCAGGGGAATTTCGAAGGCTCCCGGGACCTTGAACACTTCGATGTCTTTCTCCTTGGCCCCGCAGCGGGAGAGCGCATCCAGCGCCCCGCTCACCAGCTTTTCGGTGATGAAATCGTTGTAGCGACTGGCCACGATGGCGAACTTCTTTCCTTCCGCGCTGAGTTTCCCTTCAATGATCTTCGGCATGGGTTCTCCTTGCTAGGGCGTTTTCTCAAGGCTCAACAGGTGCCCCATCTTGAGCTTTTTGCACTCGAGGTAGCACTGGTTGAACTCGTTGGGTTCGACTTCAATCGGCACCTGATCGACCACGCTCAGTCCGTAGCCCTGCAGCCCGACCATCTTCTTCGGGTTGTTGGTCAACAGCCGCATCCGGCGCACCCCGAGATCCGCCAGCACCTGGGCGCCGATCCCGTAGTTGCGCATGTCCGGCTCGAAGCCCAGTTTCACGTTGGCTTCCACCGTGTCCAGCCCCTGGTCCTGGAGCGCATAGGCCCGGATCTTGTTCACCAGGCCGATGCCGCGGCCCTCCTGCCGGATGTAGAGCAGCACCCCGCTGCCCTCCTCCGCCATCATGGACAACGCCCGGTGCAGCTGCGGCCCGCAGTCGCAGCGCAGCGACCCGAAGATGTCCCCGGTCAGGCACTCGGAGTGCACCCGCACCAAAACCGGCGTCTCGGGGTCGATGACGCCCTTCACCATGGCGAAATGCAGCAGGTTGTCGATGTCGTTTTCATACACGATGGCCCTGAAATCCCCGGCGATCACGGTAGGCACTGTGGCCTCGGCCACGCGGTGGACGAACGACTCGGTCCGCATGCGGTATTCGATCAAGTCGGGGATGCTGCAGATGCCGATGCCGAGCGCTTCGCTGATTTTTTCGAGCGCCGGGATCTTGGCCATGGACCCGTCCTCGTCCATGATCGCGCAGATCACGCCGGCCGGGGCCATCCCGGCCAGCCGGGCCAAGTCCACCGATCCCTCGGTCTGTCCGGTTCTGACGATAACCCCGCCCTCGCGGGCCATCAGCGGAAAGATGTGGCCCGGCCGGACCAGGTCTTGGGGCCGGGCGCTGTCGGCCACCGCCGTCAGGATGGTCGTCGCCCGGTCGGCGGCGGAGACGCCCCCGGCAATCCCGTAGCGCGCATCCACCGAAACGGTGAAGCCGGTGCCGTAGCGGGAGGTGTTGTTGCCCACCATCGGAGGCAAATCGAGCTGCTGGGCTTTCTGGCGGGTCAACGACAGGCAGATCAGTCCGCGACCGTTGCGCGCCATGAAGTTGATGATGGCCGGGGTAACCTTTTCGGCTGCCAGGCAGAAATCCCCCTCGTTTTCAGACTCCCGGCCGTCGGCCAGAATCACCATCCGGCCCTGCCGGATGTCGGCGATGGCCTGCTCGATTGAAATGTGCGGCATGCGAACTCCGAACAGGTTGATGGTCTTAGCGGATGTACCCCGCCTTGGCCAGCATCTCCATGGTCACCCCGGATGGCGGGGCGGCGGCGTCCCGGCCGGCGGTCAAGAACCGCTCCACATATCTTCCGATCATGTCGGTTTCGATGTTGACCGGCGCACCCGTGTTCTTGAGGCCGATGGTGGTCAGCGCGGCCGTGTGCGGAATGATGCTGACCGCAAACCGGGTGGACTCGATCGCGTTGACGGTGAGGCTGACGCCGTCCACGGCGACGGAGCCCTTGACGATCAGATAGCGCGCCAGCGCCTCCGGCACGCGCAGTGTCACGACGATAACGTTGCCGACCGCTTGGCGCGATTCAATCACACCGGTGCCGTCGATGTGCCCCGAGACCAGGTGGCCGTCGATGCGGTCCGACAGGCGCATCGCCCGCTCCAGGTTGACGCGGTCGCCGGCGCGGGCCTGTCCGAAGGTGGTTTTGGCGAGGGTTTCCGGAGACACGTCCGCCTCGAAGCTCCGCGCGGTGAGCCGCACCGCCGTCAGGCAGGCGCCGCTGACCGATAGGCTGTCGCCGATCTTGCTCCCGCTCAGGTCGAAATCCGACTGGATGCTCAGGCGCCGCCCCTGCCCTGCGGCCCGCACCGCCGCTATAACGCCCAAGCCTTCTATGATGCCGGTGAACATTACGTCTCGCCCTAATCCCGAAGCAGGGGGATGGACCCGCAACCGCCTCGGCGACGCGTTGGTGCCAAGGGGTTCATCGTCCGCAACGCGCACGCACCGCTTTCCGGTGAATGCGTAGAACCGGTTTCATAACCCTGCCTGACGGCCGGTGGCCCCTCCATGGCGGGATGGCAGGCCTCGCGAACGTGCCCGCCACCTGCTCAAGGTTGCTGCGCTTTCGAACCGGCCTCCCGCCTTGCCCGCAACCGTAATCAGAGGTTGTGGAATCAGCTCCATGCTCAACATAAAGACATTTGGCGGATATTCAATCACTCCGGGGCGCCGATGGAGGGCGCCCGCTCGCCCGAGCCCGTGATTGCGCCCCGCCGTCCTTGTCGTCACGCCTCCGGCCTTGCGCCTCGCACCCTGGGCACATAGCCCTCGATCAGGGTGTCGTCGCCGAAGCGCCGCGTAGTGACACGGACCAGCCGGGTGCACTCCTGCATGCGCGCGACCCCCCTGCCCCGGCACACCGGGACGCCGTCGTCGCCCCCGGTGATCAGCGGCGCTAAAAAAAAACAGGCTTTGTCGACGACCCCTTCACGGAACGCGGATGCCAGCACCCGGCTGCCGCCTTCGATCAGGAGGCTGGTGATCCCTCGCTGCCCCAACTGGCCCAACAGAGCGCCCAAATCGATCCGGTCCTCCCGCAGGGGGGCGACGATGGCCTGCACCCCGGGACCAACGATGCGGCGCTTCGCGTCGTCACCCGCCTCCGGCCCGGTCACGACCAGGGTGTCGGCCGACGACGCGTGGCGCAGCACGCGGGCGGCGGGCGGAATCCGCAACTGCGTGTCGAGCACCACCCGCAGCGGATCGCGGCAGGGGCCCGCCGCGCGGCGGGTGGTGAGCTGCGGGTCGTCCGCCACGATGGTGCCCACCCCCACCATGATGGCATCCACCGACTGCCGCAGTTCGTGCACGAAAGCCCGGGCGGCCGCGCCCGTCACCCACCGGGAGTCGCCGGTGCGCGTGGCGATCCTGCCATCGAGGGTGGCTGCGCATTTGGCGATCACAAACGGCCGCCCGGTCTGGATGAACTTGACGAAAACCTCGTTGAGCGCCTCCGCCTCCGCCGCGCACACTCCGCGGCACACCTCGACGCCATGGCGCTCCAGAAATTCGGCCCCGCCGCCGGCCACCGTGGGGTTGGGGTCGCGCATGCCGATCACCACCCGCCGGATGCCGGCGGCGATGATCTTCAGCGTGCACGGCGGGGTCCGACCGGTGTGGTTGCACGGCTCCAGGTTGACGTAAAGGGTCCCACCCCGCGCCTTCTCGCCGGCCGCATCGATGGCGTGAGCCTCCGCATGGGGTCCGCCCGCCGCCTGATGGTAGCCCAGACCCACCACCGCCTGGTCTTTCACGACCACGGCTCCGACCATTGGATTAGGGGAGGTCAGCCCCCGGCCGCGGGCCGCCAGCTCGAGGGCCATCTGCATGAAGCGGGTGTCATCCATGGGTCGCGGCGGCGGGCTCCCTGAGCGCAAGGCGGCAGGCACATCTCCGGGGAAAGGCGGCACGGATCCGGACAGCCTGGCTCACGCTTCGGCGTGGGTGTCCGCTGCAAGGCTCGCCGGGCCTTTGTCCGCCTTTTCGGCGCTTAGGAGCTTTTTGAGCTCGGCTACGAAGTCGTTCACATCTTTGAATTCCCGGTAGACCGAGGCAAAACGCACATAGGCGACGTCGTCCAGCTCGTGGAGTTTGGCCATGATCTTTTCGCCGACCACCGCGGCCGAAATCTCCTTGTCATCCGATTCGCGCAGGTCCCGCTCCATTTCATCGATGAACTCCTCGATGCTGTTCATGCTGATGTTGCGCTTCTCGCAGGCCTTCAGCATGCCCGAGCGCACCTTCTCGCGGCTGAAAAGCTCGCGGCGGCCGTCCTTCTTGATGATCATGATCGGGATCTCTTCGATATGCTCGTAGGTAGTGAACCGCCGGTTGCAGGTCAGGCACTCCCGGCGCCGGCGGATCACGCTGGCATCCTTGCTCAGTCTCGAGTCGATCACCTTGTTCTCGATTTCACTGCAGTACGGGCACTTCATCCCTTTTCCCTTTCCGCCGCCACCGGCTCCTCACAACAGCGCGCTCCCCTGGGCAAAGAAGCAGGGTCATCGCGACCGGGAATCGGTAGATCCGGCTGCCGGAGGCCTTCGTTTGTTGGCATGGGCCCTTCGCCGTCATCGCTCCCGGCTGTTTGGATCATCTCGATGTGCGCCTCCGAGAGCATTTCCAGCGCGAGTTCGTCCGCATACCCGCTACGATAGAAGATGCGCACGATACCGGCGTTGACGATCATTTTCGCACAGATGGAGCAGGGTTGGTTGGTGCAGAAAAGATCGGCCCCCTTGATGGATACGCCATGATAGGCGGCTTGAATGATGGCATTTTGCTCTGCATGGATGCCCCGGCACAACTCGTGGCGCATGCCGGATGGGACGTTGAGCTTTTCCCTCAGACAACCGGTCTCGGCGCAATGGCGGATGCCGGAGGGGGCCCCGTTGTAGCCGGTCGCCAGGATGCGCTTGTCCTTCACGATCACGGCGCCGACCCCTCTCCGCAGACAGGTGGTCCGCTTGGCGACCAGAGCAGTGATGTCCATGAAGTATGTTTCCCAGGAGGGCCGCTCAGTGCTCATCCGCAAGTCCGGTCCGCCGCCGCGAGGGTTGGGTGAGACGGGTCGCAATGTCAACGATATATAGTATATTGCACAAGTTTGGATCGCAAGAGAAATATTGCAGGCGGGCCATCAGCGGGCGAGGCATGGCGCGGGGCGAAAACGGCGCGCGCGCCTCCCGGCCATGACCGGGAAGATCGGCAGCGGTGCTTCAACCGGCGAACTTCTTTAAAATCAATGCCGCGTTGGTGCCCCCGAAGCCGAACGAGTTGGACATGGCATGGACTACGGGGGCTTTGCGGGCCGTGTTGGGGACGTAGTCCAGATCCAGCTCCTCGGCCGGGTTTTCGTAGTTGATCGTAGGCGGAATGAGGCCGTGGTAAATCGTCAGGGCCGTGAAAACGGTTTCGATGCCGCCGGCCCCGCCGAGAAGATGTCCGGTCATTGATTTGGTGGAGCTGACCGCCAATTGGTAGGCGTGCTCTTTGAAGACGGTCTTGATGGCCCGGGTTTCGTACAGGTCGTTTAGTTCGGTGGAGGTGCCGTGCGCATTGATGTAGTCCAGCTGCTCCGGTCGGATGCCGGCATCGTCGATGGCCATCTGCATGCAGCGCGCCGCCCCGTTTCCGTCCGGCGGAGGGGAGGTCATGTGATAGCCGTCGCCCGTAAGCCCATAGCCGACCATTTCCGCATAAATCCGCGCCCCGTGTCGCCGGGCGTGTTCGAGCTCCTCCAGAATCAGGATCCCGGCCCCCTCGCCGGGGACAAACCCGTCGCGGTCGCGCTCGAACGGCCGCGACGCCCTCTCCGGCTCGTCATTGCGGGTGGAGAGCGCCTTCATCGCGTTGAAACCGGCGATGCACGACGGGGCGATCACGGCCTCGGTCCCGCCGGTAATCATGGCGTCCACCCGGCCCTGCTGAATCAGCTTGAAGGAGTCCCCCACGGCATGGGCCCCGGCGGCACAGGCCGTGGCCAGCGACAAGTTGGGGCCCTTGGCCCCGAACAGAATGGAGATCATGCCCGGCGCCATGTTGCCGATCATCATGGGGATGAAAAAGGGGCTGACCCGCCGCGGTCCGTTCTGCTTCAGGTCGTAAATGGTGTCCTCCATGAAACGCAAACCGCCCAGTCCGCATCCGGTGATGACGCCGATCCGGCCCGCATTTTCAGCGGTGACGGCGAGCCCGGAGTCGTCCATGGCCATGCGGGTGGCCGCAACGGCATAGGAGATGAACAACTCCAGGCGTTTGGCCTCCTTGCGGCCCATGAAGTCCTCGGGATGGTAGCCTTTGACCTCAGCGGCGATGTGAGTGTCGTAAGGCTCGGGATCAAAACGGGTGATCCTCGCCACGCCCGATTTACCGGCGCACAGCCCCGCCCAACTTTCCTGGACTCCGATACCCAGGGGGCTGACCAGCCCCACGCCAGTGACAACGACCCGCCTTTTCAAAGCGCCTCCTATTGCATCGCGACGTTCGGCCAAACCGCTACTTGCGGTTGTGGACGTAGCTGATCGCATCCTTGACGGTCACGATCTTTTCGGCGTCTTCGTCGGAAATTTCAACACCGAACTCCTCTTCCATGGACATGATCAGCTCGACCAAATCCAGGGAATCGGCGCCCAGGTCGTCCACAAACGAGGCCTCCGGCTTGACTTCCGAGAGATCCACGCTGAGCTTTTCCGCGATGATTTTCATTACTTTTTCTTCGATGCTCTCCGACATAGTGTCTCCTCCGTAATTGCTGTTGGTCCACCCGTGGGTGGATGCGTGGCTGCGTAGTTGCAGTTCGTTAAACGTCAGACGTCAAAGGTGATCACATCACCATTCCGCCGCTCACGTGAAGCACCTGCCCGGTAAGGTAGGCGGCCTGCTCCGAGGCCAGGAACAAGATCGCATCGGCCACATCCTGGGGGGTTCCCGCCCGGCCCAGGGGGATCTGGGCGAGAAACGCCTGTTTGACCTTGTCGCTCAGCACGGCGGTCATCTGGGTCTCGATGAACCCCGGCGCAACGGCGTTCACCGTGATGCCTCGGACGGCGAACTCGCGGGCGACGGTCTTGGTCAGCCCGATCAGGCCCGCCTTGGAGGCGACATAGTTGGCCTGCCCGATGTTGCCCACCACCCCGACCACGGAGGCCACGTTGACGATCCGGCCCGCCCGCTGCTGGGCCATGTGGCGCACCGCCGCCTTGGTGCAAAGAAAGGCGCCCTTGAGATTGATGGCCAGCACCAGGTCCCAGTCGGATTCCTTCATTCGCAGGAGCAAGGCATCCCGCGTGATCCCGGCGTTGTTGACGAGAACGTCGATGCGGCCGCAGCGCTTGGCGACTTCATCCGCCCATTCGGAAACGGCCGCTTCCTGCGAAACGTCGACGGCCTGGAAAAACGCCTTCGGCCCGAGCGCCTTGGCGGCAGCCTCCCCGGTTTCGGGATTGAGGTCGCAAATAGCCAGGATCGCCCCCTCCCGGGCGAATGCTTCGGCCGTCACCCGGCCGATGCCGGCGGCAGCGCCGGTCACCATGACCACCTTGTCCGTGAAACGCATCCGATTCTCCTTTGGCGGGTACGAGTTGGGATGGGAGGGCTGCGGAGCTACCTCCCGAAAACGATGTCGGCCAGCCGGTCCATGTCCTTGATTACATTGCGGCAGCTTTCGGCGAACTCGCTGAAGCGGATTTTGGCAAGCGATTCGGCGACGAGGCCTGGATCGATGTCTCCCGTGCCGGTGAGAATCCGCAGGCTGCAGCGCTCGCAGAGATCGCACACCTCGCGCGCGAAGATTCGCGCCACGAGCGCCGCGCGCTCGGCCTGGGGATCCCCCGCAGCGGCCAGGCCGGCCGCCCGGCGCGCTACGGCTGCACCGACTTCGACGTGGGCCATCAGGTCGGCCAGGTCGAACATGACGATCTGCTGCCGGGTGAGCCGATGGGTATCGGCCACAACCACCAGGTGGTTGAGCGCCGCGGCCGCCAGGGCATAATAGCGGCCGCCGCAGCCGGGACGATGCTCCGATAGCTGCTGCATCTCGGTCGCCACCGCGCCGTAGAACTCGCCCTTGGTCTTGCGGCTCTTCTTCCAGCGGAAGGTGCTGATGATGTTCTGCTGAATCTCGCTGGTGCCCTCGTAGATGGTGGTGATGCGCACGTCGCGCTTGATTTTCTCCACCCCGTACTCGGTGATGTAGCCGTATCCGCCCAAGGCCTGGATGCAGTCCTCGGCCGCGTGGTTGCCGGCCTCGGTGGCGAACCACTTGGCGATGGAACCCTCCACTTCCAGGTCCTTCTCGCCCGCGTCGAGCCGCTCGGCCACCTCGTCGATGTAGGCCGCCGCAGCCTCCAGCCGCACCACGTTGGGCACGATCAGCTTGTGGGTGTAGCCCTGTTTCTCGGAGAGCGGCGTCTTGAACTGGATGCGCTCCTTGGCGTAGGGGATGGCGATCTCGAGCGCGGCCTCGCCCGCGCCCAGCCCCATGGAGGCCACCATCAGCCGCGTGTAGCCGAAGACCGCGTTGGCCTGTTTCAGGCCCTGGCCGGGGACTTCGCCGATGAGGTTTTCCACCGGCACGAAGGCGTCGGTGAAGGTCAGCGGAGAGGTGTTGGAAGCCCGGATCCCGTGCTTCTCCTCGCCCTTGCCGCGCAGGTATCCGGGGGTGTCCTTTTCCATCACGAAAAAGGTGGGGCCTTCCGGCGCGTCGGCGAGAACGGTGATGAAGTCCGCGTAGCCGCCGGTGGAGATGAACTGCTTGCTGCCGTTGATGCGGTAGCCGCTGATCCGACCGGAGGCGTCCGTGACGGGCTCGGCCTTGGTCTTGAGGGCGGCGACATTGCTGCCCGCGTCCGGCTCGGTGACCGCGTAGGCCACCAGCGCCTTGCCGGCGGCGATCCGCCCCAGCCACTTCTGCTTTTGCTCCTCGGTGGCGCCGACCAGAATGGGGTCGGCCCCCAGCTGGATGGCGAAAAAGGCAGTGGTGACGCCCAGACAGATCTTGGCCATTTCGCGCGTCACGGCGCAGCTGTCCCGCGCCCCGCCCCCCAAGCCGCCGTAGGCCTCGGGAATCATCAGCAGCTGCAGGCCGATCTCGGGCCCCAGCATCTCCCGAATCAGCTCCTCGGGAAAAACTTCACGGCGGTCCAGGTCTAAAATCGTCTCCTTGGTCAGGAGTTTCTTTTTCAGCTGGGCTACCGTGTCCAGCACCATCTGCCTGGATTCAGGGTCTAAGCCGGTAAGGGGCCTTTTGGAGCCGACGCCGCGGGATACCATGCTGGAGGGTCCTTGCACGAATGAGGTCATCCGTTAATCTTCTTTGGACGGTGCGGCCTTGCGGCCCTTGTAGGAGCCGCAGCTGGGGCAGGCGTGATGGGGAAGGGCGGGCTCCCCGCAGTCGGGGCAGGTGGCGAGGGACGGCGCCGTCAGGCTTTTGCCGGTTCTGCGCTTATCCCTGCGGGACTTGGATGTTCTTCGCTTGGGCAAACCCATGAGCAATCTCCTAACCTGTTTGATTTATTTGTTTTATTTGAATGATAGATTCTCACTCGATATCTCGCCGGCTAAGTAAATCAATTCGACGTCCGTGTCAAGGCTTTTTCGCGGCCGCCGCCGGCCTTGTGCCCGGCCCGTTTATGTGATAATGACCTCCGCGAACTGCGATCAAGGCGCCTGTAACTATCAACCATCTTGATTTAATCAAAATTATATTTATCAGGCAGACGGTTCGTTTGACAGCCGAACCGGCGGCGCGGATAGTCCCGCGAGGGCGTCCGTCCCCGGGAGCCGAGGCGGTCCGCTTGTCGATCATCTAACCGATTGAGCAAATAAATAGACAAATCGAACATTCAACATGTGTGAATGAAAACTAAAAATGGATTGATTAACAGCGAGGAAACCGCATGAGCCAGGTCGTGACACGCTTCCCCCCGAGCCCCACCGGATATTTGCACGTCGGCGGTGCGCGCACCGCTCTTTTCAACTGGTTGTACGCCCGCCGGCTCAAAGGCAAGTTCATCCTGCGCATCGAGGACACCGACACCGAGCGTTCGACCCAGGCATCGGTCGATGCCATCTTCGAAGCCCTTGAGTGGCTCGGGTTGGATTGGGACGAAGGCCCCTACTACCAGACCCGGCGCTTTGCAATCTATCGCGAACACGTACAAAAACTGCTCGAGTCGGGCCATGCCTACCGCTGCACGTGCACCCCCGGGCAGGTCGAACAGATGCGCCAGGCGGCCATGGCCTCCGGCGGCAAACCGAAATACGACGGGACCTGCCGCTACAAAAATCTGCCGGCCGGCGAGGGGGCCGTGGTGCGTTTCAAGGCGCCTCTCGCCGGAACCACCGTGCTGGAGGATGTCGTCAAGGGCAACATCGTCTTCAACAACGAAGAGTTGGACGATTTCGTCATCAGCCGCAGCGACGGCAGCCCCACGTATAATTTCGCGGTGGTGGTGGACGACATCACCATGGGGGTCAACACCATCATTCGGGGCGACGACCATGTGATGAACACCCCCAAACAGATTCAGCTTTACAAGGCATTCGGCGTCCCCCTGCCCCTGTTCGGCCATGTCCCGATGGTGCTCGGCAAGGACCGCGCCCGTCTGAGCAAGCGCCACGGCGCCACCTCCGTAACCGCCTACCGCGACATGGGCTACCTGCCGGAGGCCCTGCTCAACTACCTGGTCCGGCTGGGCTGGTCGCACGGCGACCAGGAATTTTTCACCCGCCAGGAGCTGATCGAGCTGTTCAACCTGGAGAACATCGGCCGCGCCGCCGGCGTATTCGATGTCGAGAAGCTGATGGCGCTGAACGCCGACCACATCAAGGCCGCGGCGCCCGCGCGCCTGGTGGCCCCGCTGACAGGATTCCTGCGCGAGAAGGGCATCGACATCAGCGGCGACCCTCGGGTCGAAAAGGTAATCGCCAGCCTGAGCGCCCGCAGCAAGACCCTGCGGGAGATGGCCGAGCAGGCCTTGTTTTATTTTGCAGAGGAGATCACCTACGACGCGGAGGCGGCACGCAAGTTCCTCACGCCGGAGGCGCTGGCGCCGCTCAGCGCGCTGGCGGCCGAGGTGGAGGCCCTTGCGGATTACTCCGAACAGGCCGTGGAAGGCGTCTTCCATGGGCTGGTCGCGCAGAGCGGGATCAAACTGGGCAAGATCGCCCAGCCCGTGCGGGTGGCCCTGAGCGGCCGGACCGCCAGCCCGGGCATATACGAGATCATGGCGATCATCGGCCGGGAGCGCGTGCTCACCCGGCTTAAAACAGCCATCGCCTTCATCGAAAACAGCGCGGGCTGACGCCGTTTGAGCTTCGCCGCGCGCGAGGCTCGCGGCGCTGGCGTTTTGGCACTTGACTGATTTCATCGCTTCGGTTATTTATACCCAGGATACTGAGGGATCGTCTAGTGGCAGGACGACGGGTTCTGGCCCCGTTAACCTAGGTTCGAATCCTAGTCCCTCAGCCAATAAAAATGGCTTACGGGCATCCGTAAGCCATTTTTATTGTTGATTTCCCGTTTTATTGAAGAGTATTAATCCGGTAGTCCGCATGCCAACGGCCGCCACTCGATCTTCCACGTGAGCGTGGTTCTTGCGATGGGAGCCCCGACGCGGCGGGACAGCGTTCGAATCGCGGCGGGTGGCCACTCCCGCCCGAGCGATAGCGGGTTGCGGATGAACCGCCGCCGCAGGCGGCGTGCAGCGCTAACCCGAAAAACGGCGAGGCAGAATCATGGCATCCTCGGCAACGCCGCCGCAGCCGAGCGGCTCCACCAATTTCATCAAGCAGATCATCGAGGCCGACATCGCCTCCGGCAAGAACAACGGCCGGGTGGCGACGCGCTTCCCCCCGGAGCCCAACGGCTACCTGCACATCGGCCACGCCAAGAGCATCTGCCTCAATTTCGGGCTGGCCAAAGAGTTCGGCGGGGCCTGCCACCTGCGCTTCGACGACACCGACCCCGCCAAGGAATCCATGGAGTATGTCGAGTCAATCCAGCAGGATGTCCGCTGGCTGGGGTTCGACTGGCAGGGCCGGCGGTTTTTCGCGTCGGACTACTTCGAGGCCCTTTACGACTTCGCGGTGAGCCTCATCCGCAGGGGGAAGGCCTATGTGGACCATCTGAGCGCCGACGAGATCCGCGACTACCGCGGCACGCTGACCGCCCCGGGCCGCAACAGCCCCTACCGCGAGCGCAGCATCGAGGAGAACATGGAGCTGTTCCAGCGCATGCGCGCCGGGGAGTTCAGGGACGGCGAATGCGTGCTGCGGGCCAAGATCGACATGGCCTCGCCCAATATCGTGCTGCGGGACCCCACCCTCTACCGCATCAAGCACGTGCACCACTACCGCACCGGCGGCACCTGGTGCATCTACCCGATGTACGATTTCACGCACTGCCTCTCGGACATGATGGAGGGCATCACCCATTCCATCTGCACGCTGGAGTTCGAGAACAACCGCGCCCTCTACGACTGGGTCCTGGGCGCGCTGGAGACTCCCTGCCACCCGCAGCAGATCGAGTTTGCGCGGCTCAACTTGAGCTACACCGTGCTCTCCAAGCGCAAGCTCATCGAGCTGGTGGAGCGGGGCATCGTCAGCGGCTGGGACGACCCGCGCATGCCAACGATCTCGGGCTACCGGCGCCGGGGCTACACGCCCGAGGCCCTGCGGAGCTTCTGCGATCGGATCGGGGTCGCGCGGGCCGACAGCACGGTGGACATAGGCCTGCTGGAGCACTGCCTGCGGGAAGATCTGAACAAGCGAGCCCCCCGGTTCATGGCGGTGTTGCAGCCGCTGAAGGTGACCCTGGTCAACTACCCCGAGGGCCGGGAGGAGGAGCTCGAAGCCGTCAACAACCCGGAGGACCCGTCAATGGGATCCCGCCGGGTGCCGTTCAGCCGGGAGATCTACATCGAGCGCGAGGATTTCCTGGAAGACCCGCCCCGAAAATTCTTCCGTTTGGCGCCTGGCCGGGAGGTGCGCCTGCGCTACGCCTACTTCATTCGCTGCGAGGAGGTCGTCAAGGACCCCACCAGCGGCGAGGTAACCGAGCTGCGCTGCACCTATGATCCGACCACCCGCGGCGGAGATGCACCGGACGGCCGCCGTGTGCAGGGGACCCTGCACTGGGTGTCGGCCGCCCACGCTGCGCCCGCCGAGGTGCGGCTCTACGACCACCTCTTCATGCGCGAAAACCCGGGCGAGGTCGAAGAGGGCCGTCACTTCACCGACTATGTCAACCCAGGGTCCCTGAAAGTGCTGCAGGGCTGCCGGGTGGAGCCGAGCCTGGCAAACGCCGCGCCCGGCAGCCATTGCCAGTTCGAACGCATCGGGTATTTCTGCGCCGACCCCAAGGAGAGCCGACCGGGCCGGCCGGTTTTCAACCGTTCGGCGACTTTGAAGGACACCTGGGCCAAAATCGCCAAACAGGTCAAGGGCCGCTAGCGCACGGCGCCGGCTGCAGCGGGACTGTCGCGGTGCCGGAGCCGACCCGCGCCGCCGGCCGCAACTACCGGTCCGATCGGGGGCCCCTTTCAGCGGGGGATCCCACCGCTCAAGCGTTTGAGGTTATGTCGTTGCCGCAGCGATAGCTGTTGGGTCTACTTGTAGAAAGCGTACCCCGCCGCCAGTTTCCAGTATTCATCGGCCACGCGCATCAGCGATTTTCCATCGAGCCACCAGAGCCGGTCGGGTGCTTTCTGGGCGCTGTCCATGGCGTGGAACTGGAAGGTCAGGCCCGGGTCCGTGACGGCACGCTGAAATGCCAGCCGCGCCCGTCGAATGTGGTAGCCGGAGGTCACGATGACGGCCGAACGGAACCCCTGCTCCCGCATGACGGCGATGGTCTTGCGGGCCTCGGCGAAGGTGCCTCCCAGTTCGGCGGTTTCCACCCGTTTGGAGTCTTCCGGCCGGCCGATGATCACGCGCTCCTCGGGCAAAGGGGGGTCGATGCGGTAGTGGCGGACGAACCAGGGCCAGCTCAGGGCACGATGGCGCAGCGGCAGAAGCAGAAAGCGGTTCCCCGAGGTGCGGGCCAGTTCGACTGCGGCGGCCACCCGGCGACCGTCTTCATCCAGCGGCCCGGCCAACACCACGACTAGCTCGAACGGCTCGTGGAGGGGGTGGTCCCAGTTGCTCAGTGCTTCACGGCCCCAGACCAAAAAGGCCGCGACACACCCCAGCAGGAGAAACAGCAGCCCCATGACCGCGCGATAGAGCATCGCCTCATGGCTCAGTGCGAAATGTTGGATCCGGTAACGGCAAGACAGACTCCGGCGGCAGACCTGAGCTCATGGCGGCACGGCCGATGCTCACGTACGCCAGCCCGTGGCCGGCCACGAGGTCCGGATCATACAGGTTGCGTCCGTCAAAGACGACGGGGATCTTGAGCAGCCGCCGGATGCGCGGGAAGTCGGGGTTGCGGAACTGGTTCCAATCCGTCGCCACCGCCAGCGCGTCGGCGCCAGCGACCGCATCGTACTGCTGTTCGCTGACCTCGACGAGAGGGTTGTCCCTGAGAGCTGCCCGGGTCCGGCCGGCGGCCACCGGATCGAAGGCCTTGACTCTCATTCCGGCGGCAGTCAGCATCCGCACCAGCTCCAGCGCCGGGGACTCGCGGATATCGTCGGTGTTGGCCTTGAAGGCCAGGCCCCAGAGGCCCAGAGTCCGGCCGGCAAGCCCGCCCTGACGGCCGAAAAACGCCTCGATTTTGCGCGCCAGCGCCCCCTTCTGCCGTTGGTTGACGGCATCCACGGCTGCGATCAGCTCCGGTGCGTAGCCGTGCGCCTGGGCCGTGTTGATCAGCGCCTTCACATCCTTGGGAAAGCAGGAGCCGCCGAAGCCCATTCCGGGGTAGATGAAATGAAACCCGATGCGGTGGTCGGCGCCGATCCCCCGGCGCACGGCGCTGACGTCGGCCCCCACCCGTTCGCAGATGTTGGCGATCTCGTTGATGAAGGAGATTTTGGTGGCGAGCATGCAGTTGGCCGCATACTTCGTCATTTCCGCGCTGCGCGGGCTCATCACGACCATCTTGTCGCGGCTGCGGGCAAAGGGGGAATAGAGGGCTTCCAGCAACTTGGCCGTGCGGACGTTGTCGGTTCCGACGATGATGCGATCGGGTTTCATGAAATCGTTGACCGCATCGCCCTCCTTCAGGAACTCGGGGTTGGAGACCACATCGAAGTCGATGCTCAGGCCGCGCCGCGCGGTCTCAGCGGAGATGATCCGGTGGACCTCGTCGGCCGTGCCGACCGGCACGGTGGATTTGTTGACGATGATCTTATACTCGCTGATCAGCTCGCCGATGTGCCGGGCGACGGCTTGGATCTGCGAGAGGTCGCAGGCCCCATCCTCCCGGGACGGAGTCCCGACGCAGTTGAAGATGAACAAGGCGTGCTCGATGCCCTTTTTGAGGTCCGTCGAAAAATCGAGCCGCCCCTCCAGAACATTGCGTTTGACCAGCGATTCAAGCCCCGGCTCGAAGATGTGCACGGCCCCACCTTTGAGGCCGCCGACGACGGCCGAATTGCTGTCCACGCACACGACGTGGTTTCCCATCTCAGCCAGGCAGGCAGCGGTCACAAGGCCGACGTAGCCCGTTCCGACGATGCAGATGTTCATGCAGGCAAACCCCTTCCCGGTCAGAACCTGTCGAATGCAGCCTGAAACGTCCACCTCCGCGCGCCCGCGGAGTGGGTTGCGGTGGATCGGAACATCCGGCGGCGACTGCGCTTCGGATCATACCAAAGATGGCCGGGTGCCGCAAACCGCAATTTCATTTTTTGCTTGATTTATAAATGGAAATCAGGGAATATTTCCGTCAATGAAATCGGGGCGGCTGTCGTTTTGAACCGAAACGACCACCCGGCGGGCCCTGAGGTCACCGGCACCCGGACGTTTTCGGCCTATGCCGAAAAGCCTGGTGCACTCATCGCGGTATGCGGCGTTATTCCGGATGCACGTATTCGGAGCAGTGGCGGCGTCGCTCTGGAGGAGAGCAGATACCGGGATATCAAAGGGGTGATTTCGGGCATCCTGCAGTTGTTCAGACGGGCGTAAACGGACCCTTGCACACCAAACGGTGACCAACATGCTGGCCGTTTGTCAGCGTCACCGTGGCAAAGGTCGTCTTGATCGCTCGGTCGCAGGAGGATAAAAACGCCGGCGGACGAGCCGCCCCGATTTCTTTCCAACAGGCCTCCCGCGCGCCGGGTGCGAAACCGGCTGCCGGAGCGCATTTTAAAAAACGATCCCTGCATATCCCACGAAGCTCTCTCCCGGACTGCGCTCATAGCTGGTTGCGTAGCCGATCGAAGCCGCCTTGCTGGCCCCCAGCTGTCTGCCCGCCGCAACAGCGGCGGCCGCCGCCCCCGGGCAGCAGGCGTTATGGTTCTCCAGCGCCTCCGCCATCAACCGCCGGGGATCGAGGTCGAGCATGGCGTCGACGATCCTCCGATCGTTCTCCTGAGTCACCCAGGCCACCGCCGCTGCCCCGGTCCCGCGGCCGGTGAACCCGTAGCCGGACCCGTAGTGCGTCAGGTCGGTGGAGCCGATCACCTTCAACGTCAACCCCAGCCGGCGGGCTGCCGCAACCGTTGTCCTGCCGATTTCGAGCGCGGCATCGGTCGGCGCAACCCCCATGGCCAGAACCCGCGCCCGGGGAAAGAGATACTTGATAAACGGCAGCTGCAGCTCGATGGTGTTGTCCGGGGCATTGCGATCCGGTGTCTCCAGCCGGAAAGAGGCCGATTGAAGGATTTCAGCGGCCAGATCCTCGGCCACCGGCAGATCGCCGAAAGGGGTTTCCCAGGCGCCTTTCGGCATCATGACGTTCGCGGAGGCGACGTGCAGGTGCATCCCGAAGACCACGATCGCATCCGGCGACGGGGGGGCGGCCAGGGCCAGGCAACGGATCACGTTGCAGGCGATGGCCCCCGAATAGTACCACCCCGCGTGCGGCACCAACCCGCCGACCGGCCGAGGGACGGCAGGCGGGACCGGCGGGCCTTGCTCGATAAAGGCCTTGATCTGCGCCTCGCACTCGGAGGCGCGGGACGGGTACCAACTGCCGGCAAACACGGCACGCCTGAGCGTGGACGGCATGGTTCACCTCCTTGCGGCGGGAACGCCAGGCCGCTGGACGCCACGCCAGATTCCGGGCGAGACCACCGTTGGGGGGGTGGGGTGCTGCGGCCGGTGGACGGGTGCGGGGGGTGCTGCCCGCCGGATCGGCCGGCGCCTCCTGCGCACCTGATGTGGTTTCTCAGCGATAGTAGCGCCGCCGTGGCTGGTTGACAACTTGTTTTTGGCCCCCTTCGCAGCCGGGCAAAGCCGGCCGCAGGCCGGCGGGATCCGCTGCACGCCGTCCGGCACCGCCCCGGGTCGATGCGCCCGTCTTTGAAATCACACGAAACGTGATTAAGTTCTCCACTACGACATCACGGACGGAGGCCGATATGTGGGACTACACGGACAAGGTCAAAGATCACTTTCTCAACCCGCGCAACGTCGGGGTGATCGAAGATGCCGACGGGGTGGGCGAGGTCGGATCGATCGCCTGCGGGGATGCGCTGACCTTCTATTTCAAGCTGGATGAGAACGGCCGAATCAAGGATGCCAAATTTCAGACGTTCGGCTGCGCCAGCGCCATCGCATCCTCCTCGGCCTTGACCGAAATGGTCATCGGCAAGACCCTGGACGAGGTGGCCCGGATCACCAACGAGGATATCGCCGGCTACCTGGGGGGCCTGCCCAAGGAAAAGATGCACTGTTCGGTCATGGGACGGGAAGCCCTGCAAAAAGCCATTGCCTGCCACCGCGGGGAGGCCGATAAAAAGGCCGAGGGCAACATCGTCTGCGAGTGTTTCGGCGTGACCGACAGGGAGATCGAGCGGGTCGTGCGCGAAAACCGCTTGAAAGCCATAGGGGACGTCACCGACTATGTCAAGGCCGGGGGCGGCTGCGAAAAATGCCACGACCGCATCCAGGAAATCATCGACAGCGTGCTGGGCACGCCCCGGCTGGTTGCCTTGCAGCCCAAGGTGCTCACCAACATCCAGAAGATCCGCTTGATAGAGGAGAGCATCGAGCGCGAGATCAACCCGACCCTCAAGAAGGACGCGGGCCGGCTGGAGCTGGTGGATGTGGACGGCAACCGCGTCATGGTGCGGCTGGGGGGAACTTGCGCGAGTTGCGCCAAGTCGCACATCACGCTCAAGCACTATGTGGAGAGCAGGCTGCGCGAGCTGGTGAGCCCGGAGCTGATGGTGGAGGAGGTGCACTCGTGACGAACCTCGTCTACCTCGACAACAACGCCACCACCAAGGTGGACCCGCTGGTGCTGGCGGCCATGCTGCCTTTTTTTTCCGAGCAGTACGGCAACCCTTCCAGCATGCACTCCTTCGGCGGCGCGGTGGCCGCCCACATCCGCACGGCGCGCGAGCAGCTTGCCCACCTGCTCGGCGCCGCCCCCGATGAAATCGTCTTCACCAGCTGCGGCACCGAGAGCGACAGCACCGCCATCCGCGCGGCCCTCGACTCCTACCCCGCCAAACGCCACCTGGTCACCTCCCGCGTGGAGCATCCGGCCGTCAAGAACCTTTTCGAAGCCCTTTCCAAAAAGGGCTACCGCACGACCTTCGTGCCGGTGGACGGCCAGGGGCGGCTGGACCTCGACGCCCTCTACGACAGCTTGAGCGAGGAGACCGCCATCGTGAGCCTGATGTGGGCCAACAACGAGACCGGGGTGATCTTCCCGATCGAGGAGGTTTCCCGCAGGGTCAAGGAGCGCGGCATCGTCTTCCACACGGATGCGGTTCAGGCGGTGGGCAAGCTCCCTATCGATCTGGAGAAAACAGGGGTCGACATGCTCTCGCTCTCCGGCCACAAGATCCATGGGCCCAAGGGGATCGGTGCGCTCTACCTGCGCAAGGGCACGAAGTTCTCCCCTTTCATGATCGGCGGACACCAGGAGAAGGGCCGCCGCGGCGGGACCGAGAACACCGGGGCTATCGTCGGGCTGGGCAAAGCGGCCGAGCTGGCGAAGCAGCATCTGGACGCCGGGGGCTACCGCGGCGTGAGCGAACTACGGGATCGGCTGGAGGAGACCATCCTGGCCGGCGTGCCCAACACCATGGTGAACGGCGGCCGCGAACACCGGCTGCCCAACACCACGAGCATCGCCTTCGAGTACGTGGAGGGGGAGGCCATCCTGCTCATGCTCAACGAGCACGGGATCTGCGCCTCCTCGGGGTCGGCCTGCACCTCGGGTTCGCTCGAGCCCTCGCATGTGCTGCGGGCCATGGGGGTCCCGTTCACCGCGGCGCACGGCTCGATCCGCTTCAGCCTTAGCCGCTACACCACGGCCGGGGAAATCGACCTGGTGCTTGAGAAGCTGCCGCCGATCATCGCGCGGCTGCGGGAGATGTCGCCCTTCTGGAAAAGCGCCAACGCCGACGCTCATGGCAAATAAAAGAGCCCCTGACCGCAGAAGCGGCCAGGGGCCCCTTGCGCATCGACGATCAGCTTTTCGCTTTCAGCTTCGACTTTATTTTTTCCCTCAGCCACCCGATCCACGCATCCATACCCGCCCCGGTGCGCGCGGAGATTTCAAAGACCGGCATGGCCGGGTTCACCTGGCGGATGTAGGCGACGGCCTGCTCCTTGTCGTAGTCGAGGTGTGGCAACAGGTCGATCTTGTTCAGGATGGCCGCATCGCAGGTCCTGAACATGGTGGGGTATTTCACCGGTTTGTCCTCGCCCTCGGTCACGCTCAAAACCACCACCCGGGCGTCCTCGCCGATGTCGAACTCGGCCGGGCAGACCAGGTTGCCCACGTTTTCCACGATCAAGAGTTCGATCGCCTCCAGATCGAGGTCGTCCGCGGCCTTCTCGATCACGTGGGCCGCAAGGTGGCAGTCGCCCCCGAAGGCATCGGTGTTCACCTGGACCACCGGCGCGCCGGTGACGGCAAGGCGGTCGGCGTCGTGGGTGGTGGAGACATCGCCCACGATGACCGCGGCCCGGACCTCCGGCATGAGGCGCGCGAGGGTTTTTTGCAGGGTCGCGGTCTTGCCGGAGCCGGGGGAGCTCATGACGTTGACGACGAAAACCCCTTTCTCGGCAAACCGCCGGCGGTTCTCCTCGGCCATGCGCTCGTTGACCTTCAGGACCCGCTGCACCACCTTGATTTCGCGCCGCGCCCCTTTATCGTGGACCGTCTGCATCCTCGCCCTCTTGTAGGATTTCTATCGACACGATGTCGAGTTCCCGCCCGGAGAGAATCTCAAGCGAGCCGCTGCCGCAGCCCCGACAGCTGAAGGCCGGCTCGTCGATCGTCCAGCGCTCGTTGCACGCCTTGCAGCGGGCGACCACCGGGGTCTCCTCGATGGCCAGCTCGGCGCCGGCCAGCGGCGTCTCGCGGGAGGCGATCTCGAAGCAGAACCGCAGGCTGTCGGGGACCACGGCGGCCAGTTTGCCGATTTTCAGGTTGACCTTCTCCACCTTTTGAGGGCCAAGCTCCGGCGGGATCGACGCCGTGGCGATCTCGATAATCTGCAGGGCGATGCCCATTTCGTGCATGGTATTAGGTCGGCCGGTCGGCCCGTCGGACGGTCGGCCCGTCCCCCGGGGAATACGCTTGCGCGGGTGCGTGCTCTCTGCCGGCTGACGGGCTGCCCCACCGGCCGCCGACCGCTTTCGTTTCTATTTGAACACCTCCCGGCACAGCTCCCCGAGCACGCCCAGGTTCGCGCACACGTGGATGCCGGCGCGCTTCATGGCCTCGATCTTGGCCTGGGCCGTGCCGGAGCCGCCGCTGATGATGGCGCCGGCGTGCCCCATGCGCCGGCCGGGCGGAGCGGTCAGCCCGGCGATGAAGCCGACCACCGGCTTGGTCATCCGTTTCTGGATGAACTCCGCGGCGGTCTCCTCGGCGTTGCCGCCGATTTCGCCCACCATGACGACCCCGCGGGTGGCGGGATCCTGCTCAAAGGCCGACAGGCAGTCCACGAAGTTCGTGCCGTTGACGGGGTCGCCGCCGATGCCGATGCAGGTAGTCTGGCCGATCCCCTGCCGGGTCAACTGGTGCACCACCTCATAGGTCAGGGTGCCGGAACGCGACACGACCCCGATGGGTCCGCCGGGCGTGTGGATGGCAGCGGGCATGATGCCGATCTTGGCCTCACCCGGTGTGATGATCCCTGGGCAGTTGGGCCCAATCAGCCGCACCGGCCGGCTCTCGATATAGTTCTTGACCTTCATCATGTCCAAGACGGGGATGCCCTCGGTGATGGCCACGACCAAGCGCACGCCCGCATCGGCCGCTTCCAGGATGGCGTCGGCCGCAAAGGCCGGCGGGACGAAGATCAGGCTGCAATCGGCACCGGTCGCGCGCACCGCATCCGCCACCGTGTTGAAGACCGGGATGTCGTCCATGCGCTGGCCGGCCTTGCCCGGCGTGACCCCGGCCACAATTTGGGTCCCATAGGCGGCGCAGTGGCGGGCATGGAACTGGCCCTCCTTGCCGGTGATCCCCTGCACGAGCACCCGTGTCTCTTTGTTGACGAAGATACTCACGTTCGACTCTCCCCAGCAGGCTCGATGCGCGACGCTCGAGGTTCTATGCAAGCCAATGCCAAAAACGGCCGTGTTTCATCATCCCGCCGGCGGCGCGCGGCCTCCGGCTCAGTTGACGATCCCCGCCACCTTTGCCGCAGCGTCCTTCAAGTCGGCGGCCGTGATCAGGTTGAGGCCCGACTCGGCCAAAATGCGCCGGCCCTCCTCGACGTTGGTGCCCTCCATGCGCACCACCACCGGGACCTGGATGCCGGTCTTGCGTGCGGCCTCCACCACGCCGCTCGCCAGGATGTCGCAACGCAGGATTCCGCCGAAAATATTGATCAGAACCCCCTTCACGTTCGGATCCGAGAGGATGATACGGAAGCCGTTTTCGACCATTGCGGCGTTCGCCCCGCCGCCCACATCCAGGAAATTGGCGGGCTCGGCCCCGGCCAGCTTGATGATGTCCATGGTCGCCATGGCAAGCCCCGCCCCGTTCACCATGTTGCCCACATTGCCGTCGAGGGCGATGTAGTTCAGGTTGAACTTGGAGGCCTCGACCTCCAGCGGGTTCTCCTCGTCGAGGTCCCGCAACTCGAGGACCTCCCTGTGGCGGAAGAGCGCGTTGTCGTCGAAGTTGACCTTGGCGTCGAGGGCAATGACCGTCTCCTCTGCCGTGAGGACGAGCGGGTTGATCTCGACGAGCGAACAGTCAAGCTCCATGAACAGCCGGTAGAGGCCCTGGATCATGGGCGTGAAGCTCTTGATGGCCGCCGGCGGCAGGTTGAGGCCGAAGGCGAGCTGCCGGCAGTGGTGGCCCTGGAGCCCCAAGAGCGGGTTGACGAAGACTTTGATGATTTTCTCCGGGGTGTCGGCGGCCACCTCCTCGATGTCCATGCCCCCGGCCTCGCTCGCCATGATGACGATCTTGGCCGTCGCCCGGTCGGGGATGATGCTGAGGTAGAGCTCCTTTTTGATGTTCAACCCCTGCTCCACCAGGAGCTTGCGCACCCGCCGCCCCTCGGGGCCCGTCTGGTGCGTGACCAGGCGCATGCCGAGGATCTGGCCGGCCACGGCCTTCACCTCCGCCGCCGAACGCGCGAGCTTGACCCCGCCGCCCTTGCCCCGGCCGCCGGCGTGGATCTGAGCCTTGACCACCACCGGCCACCCCCCGAGCCCGGCGGCGACCTCGCAGGCCTCATCGACGCTGAAGGCCGCCCCACCTAAGGGGGTGGGAATGTTATACGTCTTGAACAGCTCCTTCGCCTGGTATTCGTGAATTTTCATATCGTTTCCGACGATAGCGTTTCGTGTTGGGTGGTTCGTGTCGGGAGGTTGCAGGGCATCCTCAACACCGCGGCCGCCTTTCAGCTTGCGGCAACCCGCCGGGTCTCAGCCCACTACCGCTAGCACGTCGCCCTTCTTCACCGAGTCGCCGCTGCTGAAACCGAGGAGTTTCACGGTCCCGTTGGTGGGCGCCGGGAGCGCGTTTTCCATCTTCATGGCCTCGAGCACAACGAGGGTTTCGCCTTCGCTCACCTTATCCCCGACGTTCTTGAGGTACTTGACGATCATGCCGGGCATGGGCGCCGAGAGCGGGGTGCCCTTGGTGTCGGCTGCAGCCGGGGGCGCTTCGGCCTTGGGGGCCTCGGGCGCCGGCGCAACGGGAGCCGCCGCGGGAGCGGCCGGGGCCGGCGCAGCGGCAGCCGCCGGAGCGGCCGCCGGCCGCGCGTAGGCCACCACGGGAGGACCGCCGAGAGCGTCCACCCCGACCTCGAAGTAGTCGCCGTCCACGAAGACGTTGAATTTGCGCAGATTCGCGCTGGGGGCGGGAGCCTTCTTTTGAGGCTTCTCCACCAGCAGCCCCGCTTTGGCCTTGGCGATCAGATCGTCCTGCTTGCGGACCTCCTCCATGCTGATCGGCTGGGTCTCGGGAGGCGGCACTTCTTTGCCGTACTTCCACTTGAGGAACTTGAGCCCGGTGACCGGGTAGAGGGCGTAGATCAGGACGTCGTCGATGTCCTTGGCCAGCCCTTTGGTCGCCTCCTTGGCCTTCTCTAGCTCGGGCTCGAGCACGGAGGCCGCGCGCGCGGTGATGGGCTTCTCGCCGCGGGCGTATCCCTTGAGGGCATTCTTCTGCACCTGCGGGTCGATGGGCACGGCGGTCTTGCCGTAGAGGCCGTAGCAGAGGTCCTTGACTTGGTCGGTGACCATCTTATAGCGCTCCTGCTTGGTGTCGAAGAGCACGTTGTTGACGGTCTGGACGCCCACGATCTGGCTCGTCGGGGTGACGAGCGGGATCTGTCCCAGATCTTTTCTCACCCGCGGCAGCTCGGTGAAGACCTCGTCGATCCGGTCGACGGCGTCCATCTGCTTCAACTGGTTGACCAGGTTGGAGATCATGCCGCCAGGGGTCTGGTGCAGCAGCACGTTGATGTCGATGATGGACATCTTGGTGTCGTCGAGCAGGTGCTTGTACTTGGGCATGACCTCCTTCTCGAGCACCTCG